>WAKU01000042.1 GCA_015523195.1 Thermococcus sp. | reverse complement strand
GTGGTTAAATGGACGTCCTGAGGAGGTTCAAGCTCCTGTTCGTCCTCATAGGCACCGGTTTTTTAGGGAATCTCCTCGTAATCTACTACCTCCAGAAGGGCTTCACCTACGGCCAGATTGGCCTTGTAAGTGCCCTCAGCGCCCTCGGCTTCTTCCTGTTTGAGGTTCCCACCGGAGTCGTTGCCGACAGGGTGAGCAGAAAGACGAGCGTCCTCATAGGGATTGCCCTCTTCTCCCTCGGTACGATCATCCTCATCTTTCTCAGGAACTTTCCAATGCTCATTGCCTACGCCCTAATCTCGTCCCTCGGCGCGACTTTTGTTAGCGGGAGCCTCCAGGCGTGGCTCTTCGACAACCTCAAGCACCTCGGGATGGAAGGAAGGTTTAGGGAGGTCATGAGAGATGCTAAAAGCCTCGGCCTTTTAATCTCGGCAGTTACGATTCCCTTAGGTGCTTTCCTCGCCCAGTTCTACGGCTTTACCCTGCCCCTCGCGATGACGCTGGCGGTTGAAGTCCTCATGTTCTTCGTGGCTTTTTCAATCCCCGAGTACGAGTTCAGGAAGCCCGATGTTTCTTACCACCTCCACGTGCTCGGCTCCGCCAGGGAGCTCCTTAGACGTGACATCCTCTGGTTCGTGCTCTTCTCAATCTTTGTGGCCCTCTCGATGAACCAATTCCGGAAGTTCTTCGAGCCCTACCTCGGCGAGATGCTTGCGAGAAGTCTCGGGACAACTCTGATGGGAACCCTCGGCCTCCTTGGGGTCGTTGAAGTCATCATCAAAGCCCTCCCCAAGCTCATTGGGGTGAGGCTGAGGGACGAGTGGAGCAGAAAAGCCTACGAGCTGGCGCCCGTTCTGACCCCGTTTTTGACCCTTCTCTCGGCCATCTACATGAACCCGCTCTTTGTTGTCGTCCTCGGAATGGTCGCCGCACTGGTGAACGCGGCGTTTGCCTTCAACTTCTCCGTGGAGTTCCAGCACAGGATACCGAGCGAGAAGAGAGCCACTATAACTTCCCTCGATATGATGTTCTCGGCCACCGTGATGGCGCTCTTTTACACCGTCTACGGCTTTGCGGTTGACTGGCTTGGACTGCGGGAGGCGAGGTTTGTCTTTGCAGTGTTTCTCTTAGGAATAGGCGTTGCCTTTAAGGTCATTCAGGCCCTCGGCGTCCTCGGCGATGCCCTGGAGCTGAGACATCTGGCAGAAGATTGATAAAAAATGCAGGAACAAGTCTTAGTCCTTCAGAGTCCCTCCATCCTCCTTAGGACGATCACCTTTGCCTCGTCGAGCGCCAACATCCAGGCGAGGGCGTAGCCCCAGATGAGGAGCGAAAGCTTCCAGCCTATCGGGGTCACGAAGATGCCGTAGACCACTATGAGCGTCGCGAGGACTTTTGTTATCACCGCCGACCAGAATAGGAGACCGCTCGGATAGGGCTTCTCCCAGAGGTGCCCCCTCGCCCTCGTCACGAATATCGTCAGGTGCCCTGCCACCGCGAGCTTTAGGAAGACGAAGGACTGTATCTCCGGTCTGCTGAGCAGGAGAACCCTCTCAGCTATGTAGAACAGGAGGAAGGAGCTTATCACCCCGACGAAGCCGAGAAGTGTCGAGAGGACGAGAACCTTGTACATGTTCCAGCGGGCGGGCTTCCTCGGTGTTACGACGTTGTCGTACGCTATGGCCAGTATGGGAGCGTCGTTGAAGAGGGCAAGGAGGACTATCATTATCGCCGTTATTGGATAGAAGTTGAAGACGAGTATGGCGAACGTTACGAAGAAGAGAACCCTTATCGTCTCGGTTATGCGGTAGACGACGTAGCTCTCCATCCTCTGGAAGATTCTCCTTGCCTCTTCAATCGCGTGGGCTATAACCGACAGTCCCGGCTGGAGGAGGACAACATCCGCCGCTGCCCTCGCCGCGTCAGTCGCTCCAGAAACCGCTATGCCGCAGTGGGCTTTTTTGAGCGCCGGGGCATCGTTCACGCCGTCGCCGGTCATGGCCACCATGTGCCCCGTCCTTTGGAGTGCGTCAACGATCCTGAACTTGTGCTCCGGATAGACCTCGGAGAATCCGTCGGCTTCCTCTACGAGCCTCTCAACGTCCGAATCGCGCTTTGCTTTGAGCAGTTCGCTCATGGACACTATCCTCGTCCCGAGACCGAGTATCTTAGCTATGTGCCTCGCTATCGCTATGTGATCGCCCGTAACCATCTTGACGTTAACGCCCAGCTTTCTTATGGCTTTTATGGCCTTCGGCGCGTCGTCCCTCGGCGGATCGAAGAGCGGGATTATGCCCACGAACTCCCACTTACCGTCCCGTGTTCTCGCAACTCCGAGGGCCCTGTAGCCCTCCTCCGCCAGTTCATCAACGACCTTTGTTGCCTCCTCCCTGAGCTTCTCATCCACCTTGCAGAGGTCGAGGATAACCTGCGGCGCGCCCTTGGCGACCTTGAACTTCTCATCGTTGCTTATCTCGGCCTCTGTTCTCTTTATCACCGGATCAAAGGGCGTGAAGTGAACCTGCCTGAACTTCGATATCGCATCCTTAAGCTTGAACCTTTCAAGGGATCTTAAAATCGCAAGGTCTATCGGGTCGTTGTCCTCTTCTCTGCTCGCCAGCGCGCCATAGAAAACGACGTCCTCCTTTTTGTAGTCGTTGAAGGGAACCGGGTCTCCAACCGTCAGCTCGTTCTTCGTGAGCGTTCCAGTTTTATCTGAGCAGAGAACGTCAACCCCAGCCAACTCCTCGATTGAGACGAGCTTCGTAACAACGGCCTGCTTCTTGGCGAGGTTCAAAGCACCTATCGCCATTGTTATTGAGAGCACCGCCGGCATCGCCGCTGGTATAGCCGCAACCGTCAGTACGAGGCTGAAGCGCAGGGCCTCGATGAGGCTTTCGTGCCTGTGAATCGCCACGAGGAAGACAACGGAAACGAGAATGAGTGCGAGGATTATGAGGTAGTCGCCGACCCTGATGACCATCTTCTGGAACGAGCTGACCGTTTTAGCGCTCT
>WAKU01000041.1 GCA_015523195.1 Thermococcus sp. | reverse complement strand
CTGTACTTGGGTGTCTTCCTCACGGCCTTTCCAGCTGAACCATGCGCCCTAACCGGCAGTATCACCTCCAGAGCTTCGAGAGCTGAGAGGAGTCTTACTAAGACCGGCCTCGAAACGCCGAGTTTGGATGTCAGCCTGTCGTAGTTCAGGCTCTCGCCAGAGGCTAACATGAGCATCAGTGGAAAGACCTTCTCCAGAACACCCGTCGAAAAGCCCATGTTGGCGAGATCCCAGTGCACTATGCGCTCCACGATGGAGTAGGCATCCTCCAGGGGCTCCCCTGAGGACAGAGCTAATGGAAGGGAGCCATAGAGGAGATATCTCTCAACCTCGATCGGGTCGAAGGCTGAGAGAACCCCCGGCATCTTTTCCTCTATTCCCTCCGCCCCTCTCCCCAGCAGAATCCCCTTCAGCTCGTTCCTTATTCCCTCATCCACCCGAATTCCCTTCAGGTGAAGGTATTCCCCGAAGGTCAGCGGCGTAACGTGGATTCTCTTGGCCCTTCTCGCCAGATCGGTGCTCAGCTTCAGCCCCATCGCCGACGAACCCGTGGCGATTATCATCAGGTTCCTCGCCCTGCCATGCGTTGCCTTCAGGGTTAGATCCCACTTCTCATCGTAGTGAACCTCGTCGAGGAGGAAAACCGTCGGCTCGCTCAGCTCCTCAAGCCTCTCGCCCACGGCGTGCTCGTAGCTCTCAAAGACCTCCCACAGGTTGAAGCCGAGCATTTTGATTTCGTCCACCGAGGCGTAGACGAGTCTTTTCTCACTGACCTTTCCCAAGAGCTTGAAGTAGAGCTGCGCTAACATCGTGGTCTTTCCCACACCCCTCAGGCCGTAGAGCAGTATCACCCTACTCCGCCCGGAGCTCAGGAAGGACTCAACTTCCTCCATCAGCCCCCCCACCACTGGGCGCTCGGGGAGAGGCTTCCCGTCCGCGAAGGCGAACTTTTCCAGCCGCCTCCCGCCGAGGGCCAATATCCTCCTGACGTACTCCTCCATCCTCCTCACCGATTTTTAGTTAATTTTGATTTACTTAAACTTTGCTCTTTTAGTTAATTTAGTTTTACATCAATGCCAGGAACGCCCACCAGGGTATCATGAGTACCTCATCCCCCACCTCGAACTCCCTCCCGATGACTATTCCCCTCTCTGCCTTCAGCCTCTCCATGCTCCTCCTCACCTGGGAGCGGTCGTCTTTCCCGAGGCCGACCTCGATGACATAGCGCTTCCCGTTCCTGACGAGGAGGAAGTCAGCCCCGCCTTTTCCGGGCTCGTACTCCAGCCTTCCGGCGGAGTGGAGGTAGAGAGCCACGGCATCCTCAAGCAGCGCCGCCTCGTCCACGCTTTCAAACTTATGCAGTATCGAGGCTCTCATCGAGGGGGAGAGAAACTTCAGCTTCGGGCTCTTCCTTACCTTCTTCGCCATGCTGCCAGCTGGGGGTATCTCGATGAGGAGGTTGCTCCTGACGAAGGCCCTCACCAGCTCCATCACCGTGCCCTTTGAAACACCGAGCGTCTTCGAGAGCCTCTCGTAGCTGAAGCGCTCACCTTTTGGATTCGCTAAGACGAAGAGGAGCCTCATAGCCGAGTCAAGGGTTGACGCATCAAAGTTCCTCACTTCCTTGAGGTCTCTGTAGACAATCCTCTCGACCAGCGTGAAGATGGCCCCGTAGGCTTCCCTCTCGGGAAGCTCAAGCGCCACCGGAAGTGAGCCCAGGCGGAGGTACCGCTCGCACTCCCCGTATTTGAGTCCCTTCCGGAGGGCCTTTCTGAGCGAATCCCCGTCGAACTCGAAGAGGGCCTCAAGGCCGGTGCGCTCAACCTTCTCCCCTCTAAGGTGGAGGTATTCGAGGAACGTCAGGGGTTCGACCTCGATGTGTTTGGCTCTTCTCGCTAAGTCGGGGCTCTCCCTGAGCTTCAGCGCGGAGGAGCCGGTGGCTATTATGAGGTACTTTCTCCGGTCGTGGAGAATCTTCAAAGTTAAGTCCCACTTTTTATCGTAGTGAACCTCGTCGAGGAGTATAACGGGCCTTTCAGGCCTGAAGAGCTCTAAATATTTCTCAACCGCCTCGTACAGGCTAAATCCAAGAAGGCTCAGCTCGTCCACAGGAAGGTAGACGACCTCGGGCGTTTTTGAGAGGGTGTGGAAGTAGAGCTGTCCGAGTAGGGTCGTTTTGCCGGTTCCCCTTAGCCCGGGGAGGAGAACAGTGCCCGTCTTTCCCCCCTCAAGGTATCCGTCAACCATTTTGATGAGCTCATCGAGGACGAACCTTCCCCTGAGCTTCCTCGCGTAGTCGAACCTGCCCGGGAGCTCGGCCGCGAGCTTTATAAGGTAGTCTTCCAACTGTACCATAGTAATCACCATTTTGGTCATTTAAACAACTAAATATATAGCGATTTTGGTCGCTGAACTGACCTCATCTCAGGGCCTCCCCCTCAATCCTCCTCACCAAAACCTCGATCTTCTCGGCCAGGGAACCGCTTATCGGAATCCCCTCCCTGGTGAGCATCTCAACCTGGGCGATGAGGTTGGTCAAATCCTCAAAGTTCTCCCTCGTGTGGAAGCGCAGGTCGTCGAGGGCTTCGAGGAGCAGGGCCTTGTCGTTTAGCTTAGCGCTGAGGACGGCGATGGCCACGGTCTGCCTTATGCTCTTGACCTTCAGCCTCTCGAATTCCCCCCTTGACTTGCTCCTCTTCATCGCCAAGGTGGTTTTCCTGAGTTCCTCCTTCTCACTCTCCAGCTTTCCAAGGGATTCTAAGGCTGACAAGAACTCATCAACTGACTGATAGCGGTCTTCCTTCTTCTTCGCGAGGAGTTTCTCAAAGATGCCGTCGTATTTTACGAGGGCACTGTTGAAATAGCTTGGGGGCCTTGGTTTGGTGTCCTTACCCAGTATTTTCACTTCAACAGTATACGGGGTGACTCCGGAATACGGGGGCCTTCCGGTTAAGAGCTCGTAGAATATCAGCCCGAGCTGGTAGATGTCTGTCCTGTGGTCTGGAGTTCCAAAGGTTTTCTCATCAAGTTGCTCGGGGGCGGCATATCCTATGGAATAACCTCTCACACCGTCCAAAGCCTCTCTGGCACTTATCTTTGCTAATCCCCAGTCCGTAATCTTTGGTGTCAAGTCGCCCTTGAGGAGAACGTTCAGAGGTTTAAGGTCGAGGTGGTAGATTCCCTTGCCG
>WAKU01000040.1 GCA_015523195.1 Thermococcus sp. | reverse complement strand
GGAGTACGACTACAGCCTGAGCTAAACCTATAACTATCCTTCCTTCCGGGTTCAAGGGCGTCACCTCCTGACTGGGAGAACAGGCGTCATTAGCCCTCTAATGGGCACTTAGGGCGGACGCCTTCGCCCGGAATTTTACCCGGGGTGGGTAACGTCAAGTCTTTTTAAACTTTTTGTGGACGAGGATGAGCCTCAATGAAATCATTCTGAAGACTGTTCATTAGAGGTCTTTTTCTTGGTGAGATATTTGTCCATGACACGCTTTACTTTCTCATCATTCCAGTTTCCCCCGTAGAGCCTGTTCTCGGCTATGTAGCCGGCGAGCCTTATGGCGAGGGTCTGGTTCTCCTGATAGAGCTCGTACATCTTGAAGTTGAGTGACGCCTCCCTTTTGGAGAGCTCAAGGAGCTTTCTCCTCAGTTCCTCCTCGTCCATCCGAACTCCCCCTCAACAGTTCGTTCTCCCTCTTTAGCTCTTCGACCGCCCTCCTCAGAATCTCGTTGTCGCGCTTCATCTCCTCGTATTTTGCTTCCATAAGCTTCAGGAGGGCTTCCATCTCATCAATCCGACGTCTGAGTTCCTCCTCTTTCACGATCCCACCCGGTTGAAGTTTGGTGGGGAGCATAAAAAGGTTGGCGAAGAAAAGGGTTCAGAAGAACAGAACCACCGCGTCACCAACGACGGCCGTTTTGAAGCTGCCTCAAAATGCGTTGGGAGGGCTTTACCAAAGCTCTGAGCGAGTTTGATCCCATATCCCTACAAAAGCGCCTCCACAGTCTTAACAAGCTATCCAACGCAAAGGTTATCAACAAGATGGCATACTGAAACCAAAGGAAGACCTCAGCGCCGTGTTATAGTTGCCTGACCTCCTCCCCGGCCTGAAGGGCGGGGCTTTCAGAAGAAAAAAGTAAATATTAGCTGTAGGCTTGGAAAACTATGAACTTATCTCCTGCATCGTTCAATAAGTTCCTTAGTTATCTCCTCGGCTTCGTCAACTGTGGAAATGAGCTCATCCGAGGAACTGTTTTTTGAGTAATACAGTTTCACTATTACACCCGCATCTTTTGCGGCTTTAACTGCCGGAACAAAATCATTATCCCCCGCTATCAATACCGCAATCTTTATATGGCCTGCCCAACTAAGTCGAACTAAGTCAACTGCTAAGCGGACATCGACCCCTTTTTGAGCGAAATACTCTTTTCCATCAGCGGCATACCTCTTGACGGTTTTGCCTTTAACGACTTCAAAACGCTCTAACCGATCGATTGAGTGGAAGAATCGCATCGCCTTTTGGTACCTCTCCTTTTCTTCAGGGGTGGGCGGGCTACTCTGATAGGGAGGCGCATTGTAATAGTAAGTCCTCAATCTCTTTCCAGGACATATCTCATTGGACAATTTTAGAAAGTCTATTTTTATTTCACTAAACTCATTTTTCAAAACTTTGGCAAGATAGCCACCGTCAATAAAAACTGCACACCATTCTGAGGACAAATCAGAACCCACAGAAACCACCTCCAATATTATCTGCCGTCCCCAGGGCAATACGCCCCAGGGACGACAGCGGGCATATTACCAATAGTGCCTAACCTGACGGGATTTATAATATTTTCGGTGAGCAAATAGAATTTAATCAAAAAACATTAGGAAGCTGAAAAATCAGAAGAACAGAACCACCGCGTCACCAACTACCGCAGTCTCAACCTCTTCGCCCTCGCTGAAGACGGCTTTTCTGATTACAACATCGTCCTTGGTGAGCTCGATCTTCTGGTTTTCCGCTTCAAACTCGACCTTTCCTCTCTCCTTGAGGGCTTTCGCTATTTCTTCCGCGTGCTCCTTGAGGTACGCTGTAATCTTCGGCACGAGCCTTCCATAGCGCGGGCCAACGGTTCTGAAGTTCGGCTTTATCTCGATGATGCGCTCCTCAAGCTCTGGTTCACCCCTGACGATCTCAAGTCTTTCGATGTTCATGGTTCCCGCTATGTCCCTTTCTATGGCCTTGAGCATTTCGTAGCTGTCCGTGGCGTAGATGGCAACGTGTTTGAGCCTGGCGTTCAGAGCGAGGCCGTGGCTGTTCTTGTAGCGCCTCATGGCGCCGACTATCTCCCTGGCGAGCTCGCCGATCTTTTCAGCGTTTTCATCTATCTTTCCCTCGTCGTACTTCGGCCAGTTGAGGAGGTGCACGCTTTTTGCTTTAATCCTCCCGCGGAAGAGGTTCTGGTAGAGCTCCTCGGCGATGTGTGGTACGAAAGGAGCGAGCAGGAGCATGACGTTGTAGAGAAGCTCGTAGAGTGCCGCCTTGGCCTTGAGCCTGCTCTCCTCGTCGTCGCCGTAGAGGCGGTACTTGATCATCTCGATGTAGTCGTCAGCGACTTCATGCCAGACGAAGGCCATCAGCTCGCGCGTGAGAAGGTTGAAGCGGTACTTCTCCATCTCACCGGTGGCGAACTTTATGAGCCTGTGGAGCCTGCTGAGAATCCAGCGGTCGAGGGGTTCGAGCTCCCCCGGCGCGTTTGCCGGGTCGAAGTTCTCAAGATGTCTCTCGGCGAAGCGGTAGATGTTCCAGACCTTCTGCAAAAACCTGTAGTTATAATCCACCGTCTCCCACTTGAAGGGATGGTCTTCGCCGGGCGGGGCTAAAGCAGTCCAGAGCCTTAAAGCGTCAGCGCCGTACTTCGGAATCACCTCGTCGGGAGCGACGACGTTGCCGTAGCTCTTGCTCATCTTTCTGCCGTCCGGTCCAGCCACCATGCCGTTGATGAGGATGTCGTTCCAGGGCTTCTCTCCGGTGAGCATGTAAGTCCTGAATATCGTGTAGAAGGCCCAAGTCCTTATGATGTCTGTTCCCTGGGGTCTTAAAGCGGTCGGGAAGTTGTGCTCGAACCAGCGCTTTCCTTCTTCATTGCCCCTGATGGCGTCGTGCCACCTGCTTATAATGAGTGCGGTTAGGCTGGAGTCAACCCAGCAGTCGAGGACGTCTCTCACAGGCTCCGGCTCGCTTCCGTCGGAGCACCTCCTCGGTGGCTTGTCAAAGCGCGGGTCAACTGGTAAATCCTCCTCGTTGGGCAGGATTATCTCCCCGTTGTCGCAGACCCAGAAGGGAATCGGCGTTCCGAAAACGCGCTGCCTGCTTATCACCCAGTCCCAGTCCATGCTCTCGGCCCAGTCCTTCAGGCGAAGGAACATGTCGCTCGGGTACCAGTTGATCTGCTCCGCCACCTTCACTATCTCGTCGGTGAAGTCCTTGACCTTTATGAACCACTGCTTCTTTGGAAGGAGCTCAATCGGCGCCATACAGGAGCTTCTCTCGGTGTGCCTCAGAACGCGGTGCTTTATCTTCTCCTTCTTGTAAAGCAGGCCCATCCCCTCAAGGTCTTCGGCTATCTTCTCTCTCGCTTCTTCAGTTTTCAGACCGGCGTATGTGCCCGCCCTCTCGTTCATGGTTCCGTCCTCGTTGATGGCAATGATCACCGGCAGGCTGTAGCGCTTCTGCCAGACAACGTCCTGCTCGTCGCCGTAGGTACAGTTGTAGACCGCTCCCGTTCCAAAGCTCGGGTCAACGTCCTCATCTGCCAAAACCGGAACTTCGCGCTCGAATATCGGGAGCTTGACTTTTTTCCCCACGACGTCTTTATACCTCTCGTCCTCCGGGTGGACGAAGACTGCCACACAGGCGGGCATAAGCTCTGGTCTTGTAGTCGCTATCGGGACGTGGCCGCTTCCATCAGCGAGGGGAAGCTTGATGTAGTAGAGGTAGCCTTCTTCCTCGACGTAGCCAACTTCGGCCTTAGCTAAACTCGTCCTGCAGCGCGGGCACCAGTAGACCGGGTGCTCGTCGCGGTAGAGCATTCCCTTCCTGTAGAACTCGATGAGGGACTTCTGCACGGCAGCCTTGTACCAGTCGTCCATCGTGTGGTACTCTAAATCCCAGTCTGCTGAGTAGCCTATGCGTATGAACTGGTTTCTCATCGCCTCGATGGCCTGCCACGTCCACTCGATACACTTCTTGAGAAAGAGCTCGGGCTGGTCCTTGCTTATTCCGAACTCTTTCTCGACCTTGAGCTCGGTTGGCAAACCGTGGTTGTCGAAGCCCTGCGGAAAGAGAACGTTGTAGCCGGTCATTCTCTTGTAGCGCGCGATTATGTCGATCCATGTGTGGCTGAGAACGTGGCCGAGGTGGAGCGTTCCGCTCGTGAACGGCGGCGGGGTGTCTATAGCGTAGCTCGGCCTCTTCTCGTCCAGCTCGTACTTGTAGATTTTCTCATCGAGCCAGAACTTCTGCCACTTGGGCTCAATCTCGTTCGGGTCGTAGGTCTTGGGGAGCATAGCCATCACCTTCTCGGTTTTTTTGAAGATGGGATACCCTCAGAAGGGTGGCTTAAAAACTTTGGTGGTGGTGCCAGAGCTGAGGCTAACCCAAAAGGACGGAAGACCTGGAATTCAGGGTTCGAAACCAGCGCCACGGTGGACGATAGGCACCACCGGAGTATAGAAATGGACAGGAGTTTAAAAATTTTGGGGTTAGACCAGCGGCTTCCTCCTCACGGGCCCCCAGGGTTTCTCCTCCTCAAATATTTCCGCCGTGAAGTGGTAGACTTTTGTGTCCGGGTCGAGCCAGCAGTCTGGGGGTAGGCCAGCCTTCCAGCAGGTCTGGGCCAGGAACTCCTCCTCGTCCCAGCCCCACTCGATCGGGACCTGGGGGAGGAGCAGACCGGAGTAAAAGCCCCTCTCTATCAGCAGGCCGTCCCTGCCGACCTTGATCTTCATCGGCCTCTCCTTGGGTGGCCCTTCAACGGGCTCTGGAGGTGTTAGGACGCTGACCTCAACTACGATGTCATCCAGCTCGTCCTCGCTCACAGGTGGGAAGCGGGGGTCGTCGGTAGCCGCGTATATGGCCGCCTTGATCGTGGCCTCGACGAGTGGGTAAACCGGCAGCGGGAAGCCTATGCAGCCCCTAAGAGCGGTCTGGGGTGGTGAGTTGCGCCTGTTGAGCGTCACAAAGACCCCCATCTTTTCCCAGAGCTCCGGCGGAGTTTCCTTGGGAGGACTTATGGTCTTTCCGTTTCTCACGTACTCCTCAACGGCCCTTCTCGCAAGCCTGACGAGGAACTCGCCCCACTCATCCCTTATCCTCGGCATGCCCACCACCGGGGGAATTTACCCGTGGGTAGTTATTAAGGTATCCCGCAATCCTTAAAAGATCGCCGAGAAAGTGTAAGACGGGCGTCGAAAATGGTCATCGTGGAGTTCACAGTCGTGCCCCTTGGTGAGAAAAGCTTGAGCCGGTACGTCGCCGAGATAGTAAAGCTTTTAGAGAGGAGGGGTATTAAATATCAGCTGACGCCGATGTCAACCGTGATGGAGACCCCGAGTTTGAAGGAAGCCTTCGAGGTAGTAGCGGAGGCCCATGAGCTCATGTTCAAGCTCGGCGCCAAGAGAGTCTCGACCACGGTCAGGATAGATGACAGGAGGGACAGGGAGGTTCACATGGAGGACAAGGTGAAATCAGTTATGGAGAAGGTGGGGGATAGGCTGTGAGGGTTCTCGTGCTGGCCATAGACAGGGACGACGATTTCGGGAGAAAGGCAGGGGTTAGGGGGCCGGTAATCGGCAAGGGCAAATGCATAGACGCCGCCCTGAAGCTGAGCCTGGCCGACCCCGAGGACAGCGATGCGAACGTGGTCTACGCAGCGGTTAAGCTCTACGATGAACTGAAGGAGAGCGGGGAGTTCGACGACGTTGAAGTAGCCTTGATAACCGGTCACCCGGACGTCGGGGTGAAGAGCGACATGGAGCTTACGAGGCAGCTCGACGAGGTTCTCAAGCGCTTCCCAGCCGACGGCGTTATCCCGGTCACCGACGGCGCCGAGGACGAGCAGATATTCCCGATCCTCGCTTCGAAGGTTCCGATCACGAGCTCCCGGAGGGTCGTCGTCAAGCAGAGCGAGAGCATCGAGACGACCTACTACATAATCTCGCGCTACGTTAGGGAGATACTCAACGACCCTGAGGCTTCCAAGGTGTTCCTCGGCATACCCGGCTTCATCCTCCTCCTCTACGGCATCGGCAAGTTCATATCCATAAGCCAGCCGGATAGCATGAACGTTATCTCGGGCATAATCAGCGGTACGCTGCTGCTCCTGATCGGGGGGTACGCGTTCCTCAAGGGCTTCCGCCTCAGGATAATGGAGGCCATAGTGAACGAGTTCATACAGGTCATCTTTGCGATAGCCGGCCTCTTCGTGGTCATAGCCGGCATGATAAACGCTTACGTGAACTTCCCGCAGTTTGCCCAGTCAATGCTCGGGAAGATGCCCGAGCCCGGTCTCATATCCATAGTCCTGTACATAAACTCGATAAACACTACCCTCATGATAGGAATAGCCGTCGCGTTTATAGGCCGCATAATCCAGGCTTACATGAGGAGGGATCCTCACATCTGGTACAACATAACGGCCTTCTTCATCCTGCCGGCTTTCTGGGTGATTCTCGATCTGACAACCAAGTACGCCCTCTCGATAATAAGCGTTCACTCCTTGGCTTTCCTTTTCGAGGTGTTCGGGGCCTTCGTGGACGTTGGCTTTGCCGTCGTCGCGGGCTCCTTCCTGAGGAAGTTCACGATAGAGTGGCTCAGGAGTGGTGAAGGTGAAGCCGGAAGAGGCATTGCGGGAGTACCAAACCCTGAAAAGAAGACGGGAGAAAGAGCTTGAGTCCATAAAAAGGGAGTACAGCGAGGAGATGCGGCGGCTCGTTGAGGAGATCCTCCAGCGTTTAAAGGAACTCGAGGAGAAGGAGCCACCCTCAAAGGTCGACCGCCGTCTGCTCTCAATGGCCCTCAGGGAGAGGAAGACCTACGTCTCCGCCTTGGGAAAGCTCTTCTCCTCACTGGAATCCATAGACGACCTCGGAGCGAGGCTGGAGAAGATCTCCAAGTACCACGTCGGCCACGGCAGGTACCTCATGCTCCTTTTTGAGAAGGACGTCTACAGGATCAACAAACTCCTGAAAGAGCTGAGCGAGCTCTACGGCCGCTACGTTTCGGAGGTCGGTGGGAGGAGCCTGCCCGAGCTCAGGATAGGCGAGATAATGGGGGAGATAGAGGAGCTGAAGCGGGAGATTTCGCTGACGGAGGATGAACTCAGCTCCCTGAGGGAAAGGCTTGAGGAGCTGAAAAATGCCCCAGAGACAGAAAACGATGAGCTTGAGAACGAGCGCCGGAGGAGGGAAGAGCTCAAAGTCAGGATCAGAACCCTGAGAACCGAGCTGCGCTCCAAGGCCTCAAAGCTCCACAAGCCCCTCAAGAGGATGCGCCTTCCAGAGGCGGCCCCCTTCCTCAAGGACTCATCGTACGCCCTCGACAACCCCCATGAGTTCCTGAGCCTCGTTAAGACTGTCTACCCGAAACTCGACGGGAAGGCCAAGAAGGCCTCGGACTGGCTCCTCAAGAACCTCCCCTCCAAGCTCGATGAACTTAGAAAGCTTGAGGAGGAGCTGGAGCTGGTCGAAGGACGAATAAAGGAGATCGAATCTGAGTCCTCCGGCCGGAGACTGGAGATAACCAGGACTGAAGAGCGGGTTAAGCGGCTGGAGGACGAACTCCAGAGGCAGCGCAACAGGCTGAACTCGCTTGAAAAGAAGCTCGAAGATGAGATCCGGCTTCTTGAGAGTTTCCTCAGCGAGTCCTAAAAGAACAACCTTGAAAGCTTTTGATAATTCTACCACAAGAGTTATAAAGAGTCTCTTCCAAACTACCGAGGTGATACTTAATGCAGCTTGGGAAATTTTCGCTACAACTTCAATAACCTGCATACTTGGGGACAACAGCCAAGTGGAGGGAGTTGATGGGTATCTCTGGTTCTATAGGGTAGGCAGGGCTTATGAGGGATGAATCCATGAACAGGAAAAAGATTTTCCTCCTCTACCTTAGGGTCTCCTCTCTCTTTTTGCTCTTGGTTTTCTTCGTCTCTATCTTCCCCACAGTGACCTCTGCCGGGGTTAGGGCCTACAAACAGATGGGCATGGGATCCCTCCGGAACACCTACTTAGTTGTGGACTTCTACCATGAAACCCCTCCTTCGGAGGCGGTGTCGGACTTAAAGCCCGGGGAGTTTGGAATCGACACGGGCTTGGCGGTATACCGGAGCTTTTTGGATGGTCCAGCGGAACGTCCTTCACACCCTCCCCTTCCTCCTCTCGGCCCTCTTGATGCCCTCGACCTCTCTGATCCTCGGCTTCAGGGATCGCAGACGGCTGGATAGGCTGAGGCTCCTTGTGAGGGCTTGGGGAGGGGAGGAGAAAGCCCTTTACCTTCCCTTACTGGGACTCCTCCCAGGGCTCTTATTACCCGCCCTCCTCCTCAGGGACAGCCTGGGATTCTGTTCCCTTGGATTCGTGGGCTGCACTAAATTCCTTCTCCTTCTTTTCCCGGCCGCTGGGGCAGCTCTTGCACTGGTGGCGTATGCCATCGCTTTGGCAGTAAGAAGGAGGTGATTCGGATGCTTGATGTGGTTTTCAGGGACGTTACGGTCTCATATCGCATTGGAAAAAGAGCATACGAGGCCCTCAGGGAGTTCTCGGGCAAGTTTGAAGGGGGCAAGATTACCG
>WAKU01000039.1 GCA_015523195.1 Thermococcus sp. | reverse complement strand
GGCAGATAAGGGAGGAGCACTTTGAAAGAGAACTCGGCGTCATGCTGAACCGAGAGGGCCTGAAGGTCTTCCTAAACGAGCTCAACGGCGAGCTTGGAAAGAAGGTTCTCCACCCCCGCTTTAGGAGGAAGGTGTCCATCCGATACCTCATCAGGCTCGAAGGCTACTCCCTCGTCAAGCACTTTCTCGGGGATAGGGAATACAAATCCCTGAGGGCGTGGTGGTGATGTTCGTAATAATCGTCTACGACGTTGACGTTAAGCGCGTTGCGAAGGTTCACCGCTTTCTCAGGCAACACCTCCACTGGCGCCAGAACAGTGTCTTCGAGGGTGAAGTTAGCAGGGCACAGCTCTACGAGATAAAGAGAACCCTTGAAGGCCTCGTGGAGGGGGATGACTCGGTTTTAATCTACGAGTTCCCGCGCGGAAACTTCACGCTCCACGTCATAGGCACCGACAAGAGCCCTGTTGAGGAGGTAATCTGATGAGGATCACCGGGGTTATGGTGCAGTACTACTTCACCTGCAAGAGAGAACTGTGGTTCTTCTCAAGAAACCTGAACTTCGACTTCGAGAACGATGACATGCTCATCGGCAGGCTGATGCACGGCGAAAGCTATGAGCGAGACTGGAAGGAGGTCTTTTTGGGCGACGCAAGGCTTGACGTGGTGAAGAGGAGGGGAAAGATAAGGGTCATTGAGGTGAAGAAGAGCTCCAGGCTTGAGGAGCCGGCAAAGTGGCAGCTCAGGTACTACCTCTACCTCCTGAGGAATGCCGGGGTGGAGGCCGAGGGGATAATCTCCTATCCGAAGGAAGGAAAAAGCGAGAGGGTTGAGCTGAGCGATGGCGATGTTGAGACGCTGGAAAGTGCTTTTAAGGACATCGAAAGGGTTATATCCCTTGAGAAGCCACCGAAAGCTGAGAAAAAGCCCTACTGCAAAAGGTGTGCCTACAGGGACTTCTGCTGGGTGTGAGGAATGGAGTGGGACGAACTGCTCAACCTGATGAAGAGAAAGAAGGCCAAGCCCGATAAAAGTCTCTACGAGCACTCCCAGGGAGCCAAAGAACGGGCCGAGCTTCTCTTGAGTCGGATCCCCTACCCTGGAAACCTGAAGGACTGCCTTCTGCTCCACGTTTTCCTCCACGATTTGGGTAAGCTCGACGACAGGTTTCAGGAGAAGCTCGAAGGGAAGGGGAAGAAGGCTCCACCGCATGCCTTCCTTGGAATTGAGCTGGTTTCTCGCTTCCTTCCCTGCGACGAGCCGTACAGGACGATAGCCCTGCTCTCAATACTAACTCACCACAGCGACCTCCACGAGGGTCTCTACCAGAAGGAGATGGACAGAAAAGAAAAGCTCGTCGTTGATGGGGAAGTTCCCTCTTCGCCGGCTGAGCTCGCCTTTGACCTGAGGGAGGACGCGATAGACGTCGAGGCCTTTGAAGAATACGGGTTGAGTCCCTTAGAGGTCAGGGCCATCTACACCCTCTTCAACGGCCTTCTTCGCGTTTCGGACTGGCTTGAGAGCGCTAATCTTCCGGCTGAGGTCTATCACCTCTCCTCCGGGGAGAGCGTAAGGAGAGCAGTCCTCGGTTACCTCTCCAGAAGGGGCTTCCAGCCGAGGGATTACCAGCTCTACGTCCTCGGCAGGGGCGGCGGCTACTTCCGCCTTCCAACTGGGGACGGGAAGACGGAGACGAGCCTTCTGGCGACTCCCGACGGTGCCTCCAAGGTGGTCTACTCCCTGCCGACGATAACCACGACCGAAGCGATGAGAAAGCGCTTCGAGGGGATTTTTGGAAGGGAAGGGGTTTCCTTCGCCCACAGCCTGCTCTTCCTGAGCCTCTACCGCAGGGGCGAGCTCGATTCAAAGCTCCTCCACCGCTACGCCATGAAAGGAGTCTTCGTCTCAACGATAGACCAAATCCTTCTGGCCTTTCTTAACTACCCGCGCTTCCCGGTGAGGGAGTTCGCGCTCCGCGGGAGCCACTGGATAATAGACGAAATCCACGCCTACACTCCCTACACCCTCTCGCTCATACTTCAGGGAATAGAGTACGCGAAGGAACACCTCGGGACCAAAGTTACCGTGATGTCGGCGACCCTGCCGAGGCCTTTAGCTAAAGAACTCGAAAGGCTCGGCCTTGGCGAGCTCCTCCCCTTCTCAAAGATCAGGGACCGCTACTCCTCCAGGAGAAGGGTGGAAGTAAAGGTTAGGGATGAAGGGCTTTTAAATGCCGTAGACGAGATTTCCGCTGAGAAGGGAAAGGTTCTGGTAGTTGCCAACACAGTCTCAAGGGCGAGGGGAATCTACGAAAAGCTGAGGGAGAAAAGGGAGGACGTTTACCTCTTCCACTCCCGCTTCATACAGAAGGACAAGGAAAGGAAGATGGAGCTCGTTGAGAAAATCGAGAGGGGCATCTTGGTTGCGACTCAAGTAGTGGAGGTTTCCCTCGATATAGACTACGACGTTCTGTACACCGAGACCGCTCCGATAGATGCCCTCATCCAGCGCTTCGGGAGGGTTAATAGAAGGGAACTGAAGAGCGGTAAGGCGTACATCTTCCAGCCTGAAGGTAAGAGGCCGTACCTGCCCTACGATGAGAGGACCTACGGGGAGGCGAATTCACTGCTCGGTGAGCTTGAGGGAATCGAGAGCGAGCTCGACCTGCTCGGGATAAACGATGAGTTCTATGATAGAATATGGGACAGGTACGAGGCCGAGATAGGGAAGCCGAAGCTTGAAAAGAGCCTGATGAGGTGGAAGCGGGCCGAGAAAGTCCTGAAAACCCGCGACACCTTCATGAGCCTTCCGGCGATACCCCGGCCCTTCCTGGATAAAGCGATAGAGCTCGCAACCGACTGGGAAGAGCTGAGCGAGGAGGAGAAGCTGAAGGCTACCGTCTTCATCATCGAGCACACCGTTAACGTCCCGATATGGACGCTCGAAAAGTACAAGCACTTCAACGACGACCTCTACGAGCGCTTTGGCGTCTTTGGAATAGAGCTGGACTACGATAGCGAGGTCGGGCTGAGGGAGTAGCACAGGGAGAGGTACGGGAAACGGAGACAGCTTTTCCTGACCTTTGGGAGCAGGTTCTGCTCCCCTTCTAAGGTTGAGCAGTTTAAAACTCTTTATTGCTATCAAGAGCTCGTTTGGGTGTTCTTCGGATTTTGTCTAAAGATCCATCGAAACGTTTTATAACCATAAAACCATTTTCCGGTTCGAGAATTCAATGACGCTAAAATCGAAAAATAAGGACGTTACTTCGGGTTTAGATAGTTAGATGAGCCTCAAACACCTCTGCTGGGATTTTCAATGCCAAATTAACCTCCAAAACCGCAAAAGTGATTTTCGATTGCGCGAGAAGAGTATAACGTCGGTTACATGGGTTGACAAGGAATATCGAGGGTCAGGAGGACTTTTCAAAATCTGTGCCGGATTTATAAATGGGGTGCAGTGATACGGATTTTCATAATAAGGCTTAAATAGGAGTTGCGACATCTACTGTTTTTGGGAAAGGAGGAAATTTCCCGAGGGTTTCCGTAGAACAGTGTTGTGTGGAAAGGCTACGGCAAGGTGTTCACGATTCTCTGGCAGGCCCATGTTTCCGTAGAACAGTGTTGTGTGGAAAGTGAAGAAGATAAAGAACACGCCGAGGAATGCCTCGCGGTAGTTTCCGTAGAACAGTGTTGTGTGGAAAGTAATAATGTGCCGGCAACATAACATAAGAAACTTCCCAGGTTTCCGTAGAACAGTGTTGTGTGGAAAGAGCAGGCTGATATGGAGAAGCTGGTTGAGGCGGCCATTGTTTCCGTAGAACAGTGTTGTGTGGAAAGATAAGCCTCACCTTGAGGGCCACATCAACCCCCCTCATGTTTCCGTAGAACAGTGTTGTGTGGAAAGTATATCGTTGGCATGTCGGGGACATATAAGACCCAATGTGTTTCCGTAGGACAATGTTGTGTGGAAAGCAGGGTTTCAGTTGGCCCGTTTCTATCCTGTTAAGAGAAAACCCCGAGAAAAACCTAAAATCAGCTCAAAAGATCCCTAACGACCTCCAAAACCTTGGCCGCGTGGCCCTTCGCGCGGACGTTCACCTTCTTCCAGACGACCTCTCCCTCCGGGCTGAGGATGAAGGTGCTCCTCACGGCGCCCTCGTACTCCCTACCATAGCGCTTCTTCCTGCCCCAGGCACCGAGGGCCCTGTGAAGCTCCGCCCCTGGGTCGCTGAGGAGCCTGACCCTGAGCCCGTGCCTCTCCTTGAACCTGAGGTGGCTCCTCTGGGAGTCCCTGCTGACGCCGACGACCTGGACGCCAAGCCGCTCAAACTCATCGAGGAGCTCGCTGAACTCCTTCGCCTCGGTGGTGCACCCCGGGGTGTTGTCCTTCGGGTAGAAGTAAAGGACCGTCCACCTGCCGAGAACCACGTCCCTAAGGGGCTTCTCGACCCCGTCCTCGTCTATCACCTTCAGATCCAGGAAGTTCATGCCATCACCCATACCCTTAGGGGAGCCTAATACTTAAGCGTTTTGGCACAAGGGTTATTAGGTTCCGCGAGTAAAGGCCCCCGGTGGTGGTATGGAAATCCAGAGGGCCGAGCGGCCCGCTGAACTCAAGGAAGAACTGCTCCGCCTTGCGTTCCGGGTCTACAAGAGCACCGGCGGCGCCTACCCCGCCCTCGAATGGGCCGAGAACAAGCCCTCCCCGAACGACTTCGAAGGCTTCCGGGAGGTTTACGAGCCCTTCCTCGAATTCCGGCTCAGGGATGAGTTCGATGAGCTCTACCTGCTCCGGACAGACTCTGGAAGGATCGCCGGAACCGTGGCTTTAGTCTACAACCTCCGGGGGAAGGAGGTCTGGTGGGTCCCTGAAGAGATAACGGACGGAAGGGCCGGTCTCATAGAGTTCTTCATGGTGGATCCCGAGTTCAGGGGTATGGGCTACGGCTCGCGGCTCCTGGCCTTCGCGGTGGAGAGGCTGAGGGAAATTGGAAAGGTCCCGTACGTGATAACCTTTCCCAACCTCGATGCCTACGCCTACTACCTCGAAAAGGGCTTCCGGGAGGTCATGAGGTTCCGGGAGTTCGTCGTCCTCAGGGGGTGACAGGATGGAGGGGGTTGAGTTAGCCGGGGAGTTCTACAGAGACGAGTACCTTGACTCGGCCCTCTACGCCTTCCTCGGAAGCAGGGAACGGGACAAAAAGCTCAGGGAGGAGTTTCAGAGGCTGGCGAGGGTTGAGGCCCTTCACGCCCGCTTCTGGAGGGACTTCCTGCGGAAGAGGGGCCTTGAGGTGAGGCCGCCGCGGGTGGGCAGGCTGAGGAAGTACGCCGTTCTCGCGCTCAGAAAGCTCCTTGGGCCTGGAGGCGTTGTATCTTTCCTTGAGATGAACGAGGGCTCCGCCGTGGAGAAATACTACCGCTTCCTCACGGCTTTTGAGCTGGATGGGGAAGAGCGGGAGGCCCTTTCGAGGATAATCATAGACGAGCTCGAACACGAGAGGCTCTTCTCCGAGGAGCGGAGGCGCTTCCACACAGAGAACCTCAGGGATTTCATCCTCGGGATGAACGACGGACTCGTTGAGCTCTTGGGCGCGGTCACGGGGCTGTCGGCGGTCTACGTTAGCGCCCCGAGGGTGGTGGGGATAAGCGGCCTCGTTGTGGGAGTTGCCGGGGCCCTCTCAATGGCCATAGGAGCCTTCATCTCAGTGCGCTCCCAGAGGCAGGTGAACGAGGCGGTCAGGAGGAGGCTGGAAGTCCTTTTCCGCGTTTCCAGGGACAGGGCTGAGAAGGAGCTCCTCGGGAGGCTCCTTGAGAGCGGAATGCCGGAGGAGGTAGCGGAGGAAGTCGCGGAAAAGCTCGCCTCGAACCGCGATGCGGTTATAAGGCTCCTCACGTCAGAAGGCGGTGAAAACGAACTCAGGTCTGCCCTCTACACGGGACTGGCCTACCTCTTAGGCGTCTCCTTCCCAGTGACGCCATACTTCCTCGCATCATCCTCCCTGCTCGCGCTCCCGGTCTCGATAGCCCTTGCCGGCACGGTGTTAGGCCTCGTAGCGGTTGCAGTATCTATCCTCTCGGGGATCTCGATCCGCGCCAAGGTTCTTGAGATGGTTTCAACTGGGCTCGGGGCGGCCTTCGTCAGCTACCTCTTCGGGAGGCTCATGGAGGCTCTCTTCCACGTCTCGGCCCTCTGAGCCTTTTCCCTCAGGGCCCTGAGGGACTGCCCTCAACCATGAAGTCAATCGCGATGTTGAACTGTCTGGGAGCGTAAGGTCGAACCTTCCTCTCGTCCAGGAACTCGACCGCAAGGCCGAGCTCCCGGGCAACGGCCTTTATCTTCGCCTCGTGCTCCGAGAACAGGTCTTCCTCAGGGGAAAAGCCGTAGTAGTGAACCACGCCGCCGGGCTTGACGCTCAGCATCGCCTCCCTTAAAAAGCGGTCGGCGAACTTCGGGAGGTTCATTACAACGCGGTCGGCCTTAACTTTCCCGGCAACCTTCCTGACATCCCCGAGGATCGGGACGACGTTGTTAACCTTGTTAAGGCGTACGTTCTCCTCAAGGTACCTCACCGCCCAGGGGTTGATGTCGCAGGCGAAGACGAGCCTTGCCTTCCTCGCGAGGAGGATCGAGTAAGGCCCAACTCCGGCGAACATATCGAAGACGACCTCCCCCGGCCTCGCCTTCCTGAAAACCCTCATCCTCTCAGTGGCCAGCCTCGGGGAGAAGTAAACCCTGGCAACGTCGAGCTTCAGTCTGATCCCGTTCTCGCGGTGGATTGTCTCGGTTCCCTTCCTTCCAGCGAGGTGGATGAGCTCTCTAACCCTGTACTCGCCCTCGATCCTGCCCCCTTTGGCGAAGACGGCCCTTACGTGGCGGTGGGCTTTGAGGATAGCCTTCCCGACGGCCCTCCCGTAGGGCTTCAGCTCCCCGGGCAGTTCGATTATAGCAATATCGCCGATGACGTCGAATGAGCTCGGCAGGAGCGGTCTGACCTCCGCTGGAACATCGACGACCTCGCGGTAGCTCTTGGGTCTTCTCATTAGCTTCCTGAACTCGGCCTCGACGAGCTCGAAGCCCTCAACTGGCCCCGTAACTGGGAAGAGCACGAAATCGCCCCTTCTCTCCGGGGCGTAGCCCCTGGCGAGAACGCCGAGTTCTAAGAGCTTTCTCCTGACCGCCTCGGCCTCGCCCTTTGGAACCTTTACCGCCAGCATCGCCTGAGAATGACGGCGGCGGACTTAAAAAGGTGCGGCCCCCCGAGCATCAAAAGGCCGATGTAGACGAACCAGGCGAGGACCACAGCCGCCCCGATGAGCTCCGGAATCGCGAGCCCCCGGAAGACCTTGGCCCTGATGAGGTAGACGACCGCGATGAAGGTCAAAACTGAGAGCGAGCTCCAGACGAACCCCGAGGAGACCCCGGCGAAGCCGAGCCTGAGGCCGACTATGAAAACGTCCCCCAAGGCCAAGACGTAGAAGGCAACGGCGGCCGGGGTGTGGTAGGGGGTCTCCTCAGGGAAGAGGCCAACGAGGATGAGGGAAACCATCGCCGCGGGCATGAGGTAGGAGAGGCCGCTTTTGAACGCCCCTAACGACGCAATGAGGCCGAACGCGCCCATAATGATGATGGAAGCGTTAAAGTACACCCGGGCAGGGTTGTGGAGGGAGCCCATGTCGCTGAGGGCGTTTTCCCGGAGGGAGAACCAGGGGTTGTGGGACAGGGCTACCCAGAGGGCAATGATAAAGAGGACGGGCATCGCGATTGCGGCGTAGGATGAGATTTTAACGGGATCCATCACCTCCCCTCCCCGGGCTCGGAGCCAAAGATTGCCTTATAAATCTTCCTGAACTCCTCCCAGGAGCCCCTTATGACGGGGTGCCTCGGGACGCACCAGCACTCGTCCTCCGGGAGCGTCGAG
>WAKU01000038.1 GCA_015523195.1 Thermococcus sp. | reverse complement strand
TGCATATCATGGCAGCACCCATTACAATGTCCACCCGCGATACGTACCGTTTTATGAGAAAAAGCTCCGTACCCAGAAGGGATGATATGATAATCCCCATGACAGAGAGCAGGTGGTGGGTGGTAAAATAACTGGCATCCAGAGCGAGGACGGCAGCAAAAATCGCCAGCACTATTATGGCAACGTAGGATGGTACTCCTTCTCCCCGCATACGAATCCCTCCACTTTTGTCGCTTCCAACGTCACTTCAGAGCCTCATTCTGTTGATCATTCCCTATATCATCCTTGAGATACAGAGAATTTTCTTGGGGGGTAACAAGGGGAAGGTATCGGGACTTGTTCTGTTTTTCCAAAACCCTAACTTCCATTGTCTATGTCCCTTCGTACCACTTTTGGTAGATGGCCTCCGAAATCCGAAACACCTTCCTATGACTCGCTATTGGGATGTAGGCGGGTGTGAAAATCTTTGCGTGTATGTAACCCCACACTGCTGAACTTGCAACCACAAGTAGAATCCCAAGTAAAACGTTTGGGTAAGTTATTGAGAATAAAGCCGCCCCGGTAATGTTTGCCAGGGGGAGTAGAACCGCCCACTCAAATGCAAACGTCTTAGCGATCTGTGTGGATGCTCTTTCCGCCCGCGAGTATGGCTTTCCCCACTCACCCACTAACCACTTCAGTGCAGGGTTGTAAATCCTAAAGTACGCCAGAGGGGATGTTATAATCCAGAGGGCAAAGCTGAACTCTGCGGTGATCCAGAGGGATTTGGAGACCGCATAGATGATAATTCCGAAGAATGAACCCAAGAGGCCGAGACTTAGAAATCCTTTTATGATATTATCAACGAAGATAAGTCTCTTTGGTGGTGTTTCACGTTCCATTTCTCACACCCCATTAGTTTGGGAAGAATAAAAATTTCTCCATATTTACCATAGCCAGTTCTTACTTATAAATTTTTCTAATTCTTCTTTGTATTTTTGAGTATAAATTAATTATGGATTATATTTTTCTCTTAGAATAAGCCAAAAGAAGCCCGAGTAAAGGAGTTGCATGACTGTGCAGAGGCCAAACCATTATGATACACCCCAGTATTCCGGGGGCTCGATGCGCGTTATAGACCTCGTTTCAGCGGGAAGCCAGCGAAGGGCCTGGGGCCAAGGGGGCTCTGACGTCTTGTCCCCTGGTTCTTTTCTTCTTGCGAAATCACAAGGAAAAGAGTTTAAATTCTATAGTGACAATAGACCCGGGGGTCATCGATGACAGCAATCTGTGAGGAACTTAGAAGCCTAACGATCAAAAATTTCTGCCGTAAAATTATTACATTGGCGAGGGAATCTGGTGGATACTTTGAGCCTATTGCTCGGGAGTTTTTAGATGAGTATTACCAATTTGTCGAGACTTTAAGGATCAGAGGACTGCTTCCCGAGGGAGAATATAGACAGAAAGGAAACGCTTTTCGTGATTTCATAAGTGAGCTAATCTTTGTCAGGTCTGGAGGCACGTACAGACTCCTTGACAAAAAAGTTCGAGGTTATACAGAGCGCAATCATGACGTGGATTTAGCTTACGTTGTTGGGGATACAGTTCTTGTTGCGGGTGAGGTAAAAATGACGGGAAGTCCCCCTCACCGCAGGGGAAGTTACGCCCAGAAGGAAAGAAAGACTCAAAGTGACCTCGATAAGAGATTAAAGGAAGTAAAATTTACTGCCGTTGACCTGAAGCTTTATCACACCCCTAACAAGGTCATAGTTAAAATCTTATCCAACAACGGGAATCTTTTATCCACAGACCTACCTCTATGGTGGGATGAGTGGATTAAAGCCTCAATTCCGGGCTTTTATTCATTTTGGGCATCGAGACTTGCATCTGGACAGCTCAAGAACGACAAAGTTGTAAACGCGGACAATCCGGATCTACTTCTCGATAAGTTTGATAAGCTACGGAAATACAATAATGCCGTTGGCGTCTTTATGTTCAGGGAGGAAAACGGTAAATACGTCCCAGTTAAGACTGAGCGAATAAAAAAGCTAAATCTGATGATAGATGATGCAATTGATGACCTAATTAGCTTTCTTGATTCCTATGCAGATTCATCTCTTTGATTTTTCAAGTCTGTTTTTCCTCAGGTGCTCCCAAACCTCTGTAATCGTTTCGATCTCGTTTTTGTGGAGTCCCAGTTCTCCTTCAAGCAAGATTTCATTGAGAATTTCAACGGCATCAGCGACCCGCCTCTTCCTGATAAGGGAGTCAACTTTCCCGCTGACGTTAATAATCTCCTGATTGCCTTTGACACTTGGAAGTATTACTCTCCCGGCTTCCTTTGGTTCAATCTTGAGTACTCCACCACCGTAGAACCTCCCGTTCAGCTCAAAAGAAGCCAGGGTTAGTGAATTATAGAATGACGTTGCAACAACAGCAGGCTCAACGTTTTCATTTAGAAACACTTGGTGAATTGTGTTTGTGCTCGTGGCTTTCTTGTTGTCTATCTTGACTTCGTTGGTTGATACCTTGGGGATGTCATGAATCATGTAGCTCATAAACACATCTGGGAAACGAACACCCGGAACTTCATACCATCTTTTCCTTATCCTAACTTTGTATCTCTCCTTTACTTTTAGTTCTTCTCCTCTGACTTTAAGGTAATCCCTCACGGATTGTGAGAGCCTCTCCCAAGGCTCGGTTATGTAAAGTAAATAGCATTTTTGGCCAAGTTTACATAGAAGCCTCCAATCATTGTTTGTGGTTTTAGTACCTTGAATGTGCTCTGCACGCGAGATAAGTGGGAACAGGTACTTTTCTTCGATGTCCCACCTCTCAGCTTCTTGAGCGGTGAGCGTAAAAAATCTGTTGTCCCCTGTAACGACACCGATGGTTACCTTTCCAAATTCGCCTAAGGTCGTTATTTTACCCCTTATCCTCTCCATAATCTTCAGGTATGCTTTAAGAAAGCGGGGAGGTATAATGTACTTAGTCCACTTTTCATCCGCCCTTGGACTAAAAGAAGTGTAGTTTTCGAATTCACTATGAACGTTAATGCTAAGAAGGTCTTCTTCTGAGTTGACCGTTACAAACCGAACCTTAGGAGTTTTTGCGTTGCCTTTCACTCCCATTAAGATAATCGTGTCCTCTAGCACAGAAAACGCTCTCTTTTCGAAGGAGATTATGACAATGCTCTCAAAGTTTTTCAAAAGCCATTTCCTTAGAGGTTTGGCGTAGTTAACGTGTAACAACTTGGAGGGAAGAATCATCGTCATTCTTCCTCCTTTTTTTAGGAACTTTCCTGCGTGTATAACGAATGGAACCCACGATGCCGTAAGTTCTGGTAAATCCACACCCTCCTCTTTTGAAAGTTTTATTGCCTTTTTCCTGACATTACCCTTAAAGAGCTGATACCTTATGTAGGGGGGATTTCCAATAACAACATCAACGGGGGGAATCGTATTTACCTCTGGAATCAACTTATGCTGGGATGGAGGCTGTATGTCAAAAAAATCAGAGTTAATGAGGGTTGGAACAACCCCAAACTCTGACAATAACCTCCTCCGGGTTTTCTCAATCATCCCCCTATCAAGTTCGATTCCATACACTTGATGTGGAATATCTTCCGGTTGGGTTCCTAATGATAGAAGCTCCTGTATCGAGGCCTTCAGAAAGACTCCATCTCCACAACTTGGCTCTAATATTTTGTCTCGGGGTGTCCTAATTGCCCATCGGGCCATGAACTCAGCTATGGTTGGTGGGGTTAGTACTTGGCCTAAGCTCTTCACCTTGCTGGGAATTGCAGCCTCCACTTTCTCACCTACTCGAGTTCACTCGAGCAATCTAATAAACTTTATGCCAGCAACTCTTATAATCGAGTATTTGATTGTTGTTCAGGTGGTATAATGAGGGCTGTCATCATAGGCTCTGGAATAGGTGGGCTCTTAACTTCATCATTCCTGGCAAAGAACGGCTACGAGGTCACAGTACTTGAAAAAGCCCCCTACGTTGGCGGCCGCTTCACGAACTTGGATTACAAAGGCTTCGGCCTCTCCACCGGTGCTTTCCACATGCTCCCCCACGGCGAGGACGGCCCCTTGGCTCACCTCCTAAAGCTCCTCGGCGCGGACGTTACGATAGTGAACTCAAACCCAAAGGGCATGATATTCTACGGGGGAAAAATCTTCCACTACCGCGAGGGCTGGAAGTACCTGAGCTGGAAGGAGAGGGTAAGGGCGACCAAACTTCTCCTTGACATAAAGCGCGGAAAACTCCCGGTGGATGATCCCGAGATGAGCGGAAGGGAGTGGATAAAGGAGAAGATAGGAGACAACGAGTTCGTTGACCTCTTCATCAAGAGCTTCCTTGGCTGGGCCGACAGTGTCTTAGACGTTCCGGCTGGAGAGCTTGCGAGGGAAATAAAAGCGGCCCTGAAGTGGGGCGGGCCTGGACTCATTAAGGGCGGCTGTAAAGCGATAACCGGCGAACTGGCGAGGATAACGGAAGAAAGCGGCGGAAAAGTCATCACAAGGAAAAAGGTCGTCGAGATTGATCCGGACGATAAGAGAGTCGTTACATCGGATGGCGACGAGTTGAACTACGACGTTTTAGTTTCTAACATCGGGATAAAGGAGACGGTTGAACTCATCGGGCGGGAACACTTCGACCGCGATTACCTAAAGCGCGTTGACTCACTAAGGCCGAGCGAGGGCATCAAATACAACGTTGCTTTAAAAGGAGAACCGAGGATAGGAAACACCGTGGTTTTTACCCTCGACACCGAGGGGATAAACGGCTACAACGAGCCTTCAATCGTTTCCCCAGAGCTCGCTAAGGATGGCTACACGCTGATAATGCTTCACCATGCCCTCCAGTCAAAGAACGTTAAGGCCGAGCAGAGAAAGGGCATCGAGGACATCTACCGCATATTTCCAAACCTCGATGAAGAGGGGGAAATTCTGCTGATCCAGACATACCTCGACGGGAACCCGGTCAACAGGGTCGCGGGCGGGCAAAGGGTAGAATTCCCGGTTAGAGACGTCTACGTGGTGGGCGATGCTTACAGGCCCCCCGGCGGGATAGAGGTCGAGGGGATAGCTTTGGGGGTCATGAAGACCCTCGAAAGGCTGGGGCTCGGGAGTTTCGAAGGCTGGTACCCGTAAGCCACTTTACCTTAGCCAAGCTTTTACCCCCTGTCCCGAACTTTTTTCCCATGGGAAACCCTCGGCACCTAACGAACGTTTTTATTCTGATGGGCCAACTCTTTCATCCGGAGGTGAGGGCATGAGGAAGAGGATCGTCATAGCACTCGGCGGCAACGCGATTCTTCAGAGGGGTCAGAGGGGCACCTACGAGGAGCAGATGAGAAATGTGAGGAAGACGGCGAGGCAGATAGCCGAGATAATCCTCCACAACGACTACGAGGTTGTTATAACCCACGGCAACGGGCCCCAGGTCGGGGCTCTGCTCCTCCACATGGACGCCGGTCAGCAAGTCTACGGCATCCCGGCCCAGCCAATGGACGTTGCGGGGGCAATGACCCAGGGGCAGATAGGCTACATGATAGGCCAGGCCCTCATGAACGAGCTGCGAAAGAAGGGAGTTGAAAAGCCCGTTGCAACGGTTGTGACCCAGACGGTCGTTGAGAGGGACGACCCGGCCTTCCAGAACCCGAGCAAGCCGGTTGGACCGTTTTACGACGAGGAAACCGCAAAAAGACTTGCGGAGGAGAAGGGCTGGACTGTTGTAGAGGACGCCGGGAGGGGCTGGAGGCGCGTTGTTCCAAGCCCGGACCCGAAGGGCCACGTCGAGGCGCCGGTCATTCAGGATCTCGTTGAGAAGGGCTTCATCGTCATAGCGAGCGGCGGCGGTGGCGTTCCAGTTGTGGAGGAAAACGGCCAGCTTAAGGGCGTCGAGGCGGTCATAGATAAGGATTTAGCTGGCGAGAAGCTTGCAGAGGAAGTCAGCGCTGATATCTTTATGATCCTGACGGATGTTAACGGCGCGGCAGTAAACTACGGGAAGCCGGACGAGAGGTGGCTCGGAAGAGTTACCGTGGACGAGCTGAAGCGCTATTACGAGGAGGGTCACTTCAGGAAGGGCAGCATGGGGCCCAAGGTTCTCGCCGCGATCCGCTTCATCGAATGGGGCGGTGAGAGGGCCGTTATAGCCTCGCTCGACCGGGCAGTTGAGGCCCTTGAGGGGAAAACCGGAACCCAGGTTCTCCCCCTCTGATCTATATACATCTATATGCCCTATTTTGTTGAATATATTCTACTGCGGCAAGACATTTATAGGCCCCTTCCAATGGCCTTCGGTGGTTCCGTTGGATCCATGGCTGATGGTCACTGTCGTCGTCGGTCTCGCCATGGCGTGGGCGATAGGTGCCAACGATGCGGCCAATTCGATGAGCACGGCAGTGGGGGCCAAGGCGATAACCGCGAGGCAGGCGGTGCTTATAGCCGGCCTCCTTGAGTTCACGGGGGCTTACTTCTTCGGTAAGAGCGTTACGGAAACCATAAGAAAGGGCATACTGTACCCGAACAAAATAGCGGATCCCCAGGTGCTCGTTTACGGCTCCATCGCGGCCCTCCTTGCCGCCACGCTCTGGTTGCTCATAGCGACGAAGTTCGGGCTACCAGTTTCCACGACCCACTCCATAATAGGCGGCATAACCGGATACGGGATAGTCTACGCCGGCCTCTCCGTCGTCAACTGGGGAAAGATGACCCAGGTCGTTCTCAGCTGGATCCTCTCCCCAATAGTGGGCGCTGTAATGGCCTTCTTCGTCTTCAAGGCCCTGACTCATACTGTCTTCGAGTCAAGGAACCCCGTTAAGAGCGCGAGGCTCTGGTCGCCCTTCTGGATCGGTCTGGCCTTCGTTGTGATCGGCACGATGTTCTACATTAAGGTTCTCCACGGGAAGGGCCTCGGAACCGGGATCCTCTTATACGGGATTCCCACCGGTGTTGGCGTGTTCCTCCTGAGCTACCTCCTGATAAGGCTCCGCTTCCCGATAAGTGACCCATTCATAGGCGTCGAGGGAATTTTCAAGCGCGTTCAGGTCATAACCTCGGGTTACGTGGCTTTAGCGCACGGCGCCAACGACGTGGCCAATGCCATAGGGCCGGTAGCGGCGGTCTACGCTGTGGCCAGCATGGGCATGGCGGGGATGAAGGTGCCGGTTCCGAGGTGGATACTGGCCATGGGAGGTCTTGGAATAGCGATCGGCGTGGCAACCTACGGCTACCGCGTCATGGAGACCGTCGGGAAGAGGATAACCGAGCTTACCAACACGCGCGGCTTCACCATTGATTTCTCGGCCGCCACCGTCGTTCTGGTGGCGAGCTGGCTCGGCATGCCGATCTCAACGACCCACACGGTTGTCGGTGCTGTTATTGGGGTGGGCCTCGCGAGGGGGATAAAGGCAATAAACAAGGCCGTCGTCTATGATATAATAATCTCGTGGTTCGTAACGGTACCGGTGGCGGCAGCCATAAGCGCCGTGATATTCAAGCTCATGCTGCTGGTGGGGTGATAGGATGCAGGTATGGACGAAGCTCTTCGCCAAGAGCCCCTTCAAGCCCCTGATAAAGCACGCGGAAGTGGTTCTTGAGACTGTTGAGACCCTTGAGGAGGCCCTCAGGGCCTGGCACGACGGAAACTATGAAGACATGGAAAAGCTCGCCGTCGAGGTAGACAGGCTTGAGGACGTCGCGGACAGGATAAAAGAGGAGATAAGGGACTCTCTAAGCTCAAGGCTCATGATGGCCGTTTCTCGGGGGGACGTTTTAGTGTACCTGCACATGCAGGACAAGGTGGCCGATGCCGCCGAGGACACGGCTAAGTGGCTCCTCGTTGGCAGGCCCGGGGAGTTACCCCCAGAACTGAAGGATCTCATCCTTGAGATGGGCGTGAAGAGCATAAGGGCCGCCAAGCTCGTTTACGACGCCATAGTGCAGATGGACAGGGTTATAGAGAGCGGTTTTTCGGAGGAGGAGATAGGCAAGGAATACGGGATAATACACGAGATCGAGGGTGTCGAAAAAGAGATAGACGAGCTCGACACGAGGCTCATGAGGGGGGTATTTGAGCTCGCCGGCCGGCTGGACTGGGGAACGGGCCTCTACATACTCAACATAGCGAGAACGCTGAGCAACATCTCGGACAAGGCGAAGGACTCCGCGGAGAGGATAAGGCTCATGATGAACAGATGAGCTCCCGTAGAATGAGAAGGAAGGGAAGGGGTTCAGATGGCTATCATCGTTGATGTCATCTGGATCTCGGGCATGCGCCTTATCTTCTCCGTTATGAACTGGTCGAGGTCCTTGAGCGTTTCGGTCTCAACCTTGACGACGAGATCGTACTCGCCGTAAACGACGTACGCCTCCTTAACCTCGGGCATTGCGAGGAGCTTCTCCATGACTTCCCTTTCCTTTCCAGCGGCCGTGACCATCAAAATAAAAGCCGTCACCATGGCTATCACCAAAAGTATTTTATTGGCTGTGGTATTTAAGCTTATCGAGATGAGAACCGGGTCAGGGATTTTGGGGGAGCTTCTCGAAGAGTTTAAGGATGAGATGGGGAGAATCGGAATCCGAAACATTGAACCCCTCTCAAAGGGAACGAGTAGCGTGGTTCTCTTGGGGAGACTCTCGGGGAAGAAGGTGGTCGTAAAACTGCAGAGGCCTGACTCCCCGAGGAGGAACCTCTTCAAGGAGGCCGCGCTTACCCGGGCCGTAGAGCCCTTCGGGATAACGCCCCCTCCGATCTGCGCGGGCACTTTCCGGGGCCTTGAGTACTTAGTCAGGGACTTCGTTGAGGGGGAGCCCATCCTAACCGCGAGGGTGAGGAGAAGGCACGTATTTGAGGTAGTCCTCAAGACCGCCGCCCTCGACCGGCTCCGCCTCGACCACGGGCAGATACAGGGGGGAAAGCACGTAATAATCGGGAAGGGGGCCTGGATAATAGACTTCGAGAAGGCCAACTGGAGGAAGCCGAAGAACCTGACCTCCGCCATGTCAATGCTCTTCCTCGGGAAGAACGCCGTCTCGTTGAGAATCAGGGAAAGGTTCGGTGTGGACGGGGCCTTTCTTGAGGAGCTTAAGAGGGAGCTTCTGAACTACAAGAGGGGGAAGGGCATCTCAGGCCTTCTGGGCCTCCTTTCCACCCTTTAGCCTGTCCGCGTAGAGGGCCAATATGGGCACCACTATCGCCAGCGTTATCAGGCCCAGCCTCGGATCCCAGAGGTAGTTGAAGGCTATGATGACGAGGATCGCTATGACTATCATGATGAACAGATCCCTGTCGTAGAGCCGCGAGCTCGCGAGTACGTTCTGGTGCCTCGCGATGTATGCGAGGTAGGCCGGTATGCCAAGGGCCGCTATGAGAACCCCGTAGTAGGTTTTGAGGACGATCGAGACGACCATTCCCAAGGTGAATATCACTGCAACGGCCGTGGTCTCCCTCATACTCTCACCCCGCGGGGTTACCCTTAAATACTTTTAAGGCTCTCTGATACCTGGGTGATACCGTTATGAGCAACATCGAATGGAACGAGAAGACCTTTTCGAGGTTTGCCTACCTCGGCGACCCGAGGATAAAGGGGAGGTTCGTAGCCTACACCCTGACCAAGGTGAACATGGAGGACAACAAGTACGAGAGCACGGTCGTTGTCGAGAACCTTGAGAGCGGTTCGAGGCGCTTCGTCGAGAACGCTTCGATGCCGAGGATTTCTCCGGACGGCAAAAAGCTCGCCTTCACGCGCTTTAACGATGACAAGAAGGCAACCGAGATATGGGTGGCCGAGCTGGAAAACCTGAGCTCGAAGAGAGTCCTCACAGCCAAAAACGTCCGCTCCATCGAGTGGAACGACGATTCGAGGAGGCTTTTGGTCGTCGGCTTCAAGAGGAACGACGACGAGGACTTCGTCTTTGATAGCGATGTCCCTTACTGGTTCGACAACATGGGCTTCCTCGATGGGGAGAAGACGACCTTCTGGATACTCGACACCGAGGGCGAGGAAATCCTTGAGGAGTTCGAGAAGCCCCGCTTTTCGAGCGGAATCTGGCACGGCGATGGAGTTGTCATCAACGTCCCCCACCGCGAGGGCACAAAGCCGGCGCTCTTCAAGTTCTGGGACGTCTACCTCTGGAAGGACGGAGACGAGGAGAAGCTCTTTGAGAGGGTCTCCTTTGAGGCGATAGATTCCGACGGGAAGGGACTGCTCCTCCGCGGGAAGAAAGAAAAGAAGTTCATAAGCGAGCACGAGTGGCTCTACCTCTGGGACGGCGAGCTAAAAGCTGTATACGAGGGACCGCTGGATGTTTACTCGGCCAAGCTTGACGGTGGAAAGGTTTACTTCATCGTTCCGGACTCTGGAAGGGTGAACCTCTACCTCTGGGACGGAAAGGCCGAACCGGCTGTTGTCGGCGACCACTGGATTTACGGCCTCGACGTGGACGATGGGAAAGCTCTCCTTCTGATAATGACTGCAACGAGAATTGGCGAGCTCTACCTCTACGACGGCGAGCTTAAGCAGGTTACCGACTACAACGGGCCGATATTTGCCAAGCTGAAGACCTTCGAGCCGAGGCACTTCAGGTTCAAGAGCATTGACCTTGAGATAGACGGCTGGTACCTCAGGCCAGAGCTTGAGGAGAACGAAAAGGCACCGGTTGTAGTTTTCGTCCACGGCGGGCCCAAGGGCATGTACGGTCACCGCTTCGTCTACGAGATGCAGCTCATGGCGAGCAAGGGCTACTACGTAGTCTTCGTTAACCCGCGCGGGAGCGATGGCTATACCGAGGACTTCGCACTGAGAGTTCTTGAGAGAACCGGTCTTGAGGACTTCAAAGACATTCTCAACGGCATCGAGGAGTTCTTCAAGCTTGAACCTCAGGCAGACCGCGAGAGGGTTGGAATAACGGGCATAAGCTACGGCGGCTACATGACCAACTGGGCCTTAACCCAGAGCGACCTCTTTAAAGCGGGAATAAGCGAGAACGGCATAAGCTACTGGCTCACCAGCTACGCCTTCTCGGACATAGGCCTCTGGTTCGACGTGGAAGTTATAGGCCCTAACCCGCTCGAAAACGAGAACTTCAGAAAGCTGAGTCCCCTTTTCTACGCGAAGAACGTCAAGGCGCCTATCCTGATTATCCACTCGCTTGAGGACTACCGCTGCCCGCTCGACCAGAGCCTGATGTTCTACCATGTTTTGAAAGACCTCGGCAGGGAAGCCTACCTTGCGGTATTCAAGAAGGGGCCGCACGGCCACAGCATCAGGGGAAGCCCGAAGCACCGCTCGAAGCGCTACAAGCTCTTTGCTGAGTTCTTCGAGAGGAAGCTGAAGAAGTACGAGGAGGGCTTTGAGGTAAAGGACCTTTTGAAGAGCTGATCCCTTTCTCTTCATCTACTCTTTTAGACCCACACCTGAGAAAGAGCTTTAATGGCCTCCACCGATTTTCGGTGGGTGGTTCCTGTGAAGGTAAAGGCTGTAATGGCCCTGTTAGTGGTGGGCCTCGTCCTCCTCTCAGCGGGTTGCCTCGGCGGAGGGGGAAAGACCACGGGCTCAAGCGGAAGCAGCGCTGTCAGCTCAACGTCGAGCAGCTCTTCAAGCGCCTCAACTGGCAGTACGTCCTCAACGACGTCCAGCCCATGGATCCCGGAGGTCTCGCCTTCAAACCTCGGGAAGTTCATAGGAAAGAACGTCACGGTGAAGGGGAAGTTCGTGGGCATTGGCTACAACTCAACGAGCCACACCTACGTCCTCACGATAGAGGGCGATGGAAAGAAGGTCAGGGTCATAGCGAAGCGCAGCCTGCTCTCCGTCCTCAACCCCATCACCGTCGGAGTCGGGACAACCGTTAAGGTCACGGGCGAGGTCAAGAACGCCGATGAGGTGATGGCTAAGGAGATTGTGCTCTTAGAGCCGCTTCAGTCGCCCAAGCTTCTCCCGATAGGGAACGTGAAGGAGGACATGCTCGGCGAGATAGTCGTCGTTGAGGGCAACGTGAAGGAGCTGAAGGAGATAGGCTCAAACCTCAAGCTCGTTTTAGACGACGGAACCGGGGAGATAGCCGTTTTCATACCAGGCTCAGTCGTCAGGGAGCTCTCAAACGACACGCGCTCCAAGCTGAAGGAGGGCCTCGGCGTTGAGGTCGGCGGCTACCTCGATGAGTACAAGGGGACCCTTGAGATCATCCCCTACACGGCCTCGGGAATCAGGCCCCTCGGAAAGCCACTGGGCGTAACGACGAGCTCCCCCGCGACCTCGACAACCTCAACCGCTGAAACCGGCGGAGGGGTCAAGTGGGTCACCGTTGCCGGCCTTTCAAACGCCTCCGGCGAGGTCTACCTAAACGCCACCTGGGTAAAGCTCTACTACTCCAACCACAACTACCTCATGGAGGTCTCAGACGAAACCGGGAAGGCCAACCTCACGGTTTCAAGGGATCTCCTTCCGAACCCGGCGGAGGATGGAACCGGGAGCCTGCTGGAGCTCGTTGTGGACGCGCCTTCGAGAACCGTCAAGAACCTCTCCGTGCTGAACCCGAACCCATCGCCCCTCCTCAGCACCGCCAACATCACCCCCGAGCTGATGGGCAGGACTGTTGTGGTCGAGGGGGAGATCTCGGGCTTCAAGACAATAGGGGCCAACCTTAAGTTCACGGTGGTCGACGGGACCGGCAACGTCACGGTTTTCGTGCCATCATCTGTGGCCGGGAAGCTTCCCTCCGACCTCAGGAAAGGGCTCGGCGATGGCGCCAAGGTCACGGTGGCCGGCTACGTTACCGAGTACAAGGGGACGATCGAGATAATCCCGTACTCCCCGGAGGGCCTGAAGCTCTCCCGTTGACCCTTTCTTTTTTCACCGTCCAATCCTATACACGAAAATGTTAAAAGCATCCCCTCGAACTCCCTTGCTACGCTTCAAATCTCGCCGCGAGGAGGTGTTGTGAGATGGGGTCAAGCGATTCAAATCGACGGGAGGACTCTGTAAAGGGCGAAAAAAAGCTTTATTATCACGGATTAATCGAGCAGAAGAGGATAGACATCTCAAAGCTTAAGGTTCTCTCCCTCATCTTAGCCGTCGCCGGGCTCGCCGTCATACTCATAGCCGCCCAGAGCGCCCAGGCCCCGCTCGCAAAGGTGGGGGACGTCTACGGCAACTACCTCATGAACTACGCAGTTGTTAGGGTTGAGGGCAACGTCAGCGAGGTGCCCTCCGTCTCCGAGAGCGGCGGCAAGCTCTCCATCATCTTCAGCGTGAACGACGGAACCGGGAGCCTGGACGTGAGGGTCTACTCGCCGGTGGCTGAGAGGATGATAAGAGAGGGAGAGGTTCCGATGCCGGGCGACAGGGTCGAGGCGGAGGTTCAGCTAAGGGTCAGGGAGACCTACACCTACGGCATCCTCAACTACCTCGGGGGCCTCAAGTTCATGAGAAAGGTCTACTCCCCGAACCCAGAGAGGGTGAGCTCCCTCGATAAGTCCCTCTCCTACCGCTACGTAATGGTCGAGGGCATGGTCGAGGACTCAAGGGAGGTCTCAAGGGGCCTTCTCTTTGACGTCGATACCGGCGGGGGGAAGGTCACGGTTCTCCTCCCGAAGGTTCTCTACGTTCTCTCGGGGAAGCCGAACGTAACTGCAGGTGACTCGGTCAGCGTCGCGGGGATTGTCTACCTCTACAGGGGCAGCAGCCCAGAGCTCGTTGTCAGGAACCTCTCCGATGTGAGGGTCAAAAGGCTGGAGGCCAGGGAGGTTCCCCTGAGTGAGGTCGCCTCGCACGAGGGCGAGGTCATAGAAACGACCGGGAGGCTCGGGAGGATAAGCTACGACCCAGGCACAAAGGAGTACCTCGTCACCCTCACAGACGGTTCCAACGTTACGGCGGTCGCGAGCAGGGAGGTTCTCTCAGGGATAGACCCCCTCAAGGCCGGAACGGGAAGCGAGGTCAGGGCAGTTGGGAAGGTGGTCGGCGGTAAGATAAAGGCCACGAAGTTCGAGGTCGTGAAGCCAGTTCCGCCGCGCATCTCAAAGGTCTCGGAACTCACGTCCGCCGAGCTCGGGAAGATAGTGGTCGTAGAGGGCAACGTGGTGGATGTGACTTCCATAGGCTCGAACCTCAAGCTGGCCCTGAGCGATGGCAGCGGGAAGATAGCGGTCTTCATTCCATCCCCCGTCGTTTCAGAGCTGGGCGATGAGGTTTCAAAGATCAAACCCGGGCTCGGGCTGAGAGTGGCCGGCTACCTCACCGAGTACAGGGGAAGCCTTGAGATAGTCCCCTACACCGGGGCTGGAGTAGTGGCCTACGGGGAGCCCGTCGGCGGAAGCGGGGGAAGCGCAACCCACACCGCAACCTACACCAAGCTCTCGGAGCTCTCAAGCGCCTCAGGAACCGTAAAGCTGCGGGTGAAGTGGCTCGGCGTTTACTACTCAAAGCCGAACTACCTGATCGAGGTGAGCGATGAGAGCGGAACCGCGAACCTAAGCATAAAAAGGAGCCTCATCCCCAACCCCCTCAAGGCGGGAACGGGCAGCGAACTCGAGGTAACTTACGACGCGGACGCAAGGGAGGTAACGGGCGTTGAGGTGGTATCGGGCGTCGCCTCGCCGAAGCTCCAGACTGGAGAGGTGAGCACGGGCTACCTCGGAAAGACGGTGGTTGTGGAGGGGGTCATCAGGGGCGTCTACCAGGGCTCGACCTTCGTGAAGCTGACCATCGACGACGGGAGCGGTGAGCTGACGGTCTTCATACCGAAGAGCGTTGCCGGCGACAAAACCTTCAGCGAGGGGCAGACAGTGAAGGTCGGCGGCTACGTAACCGAATACCGCGGGAGCGTCGAGGTGGTTCCCTACCGCGGGGACGGCATAATCCTGGGGGGATGAAGGATGCTCCCGGTGTCCCAGCTCATCCTCTGGTCATTAATCGGTGTCGTCTTCGGCTCGCTGATATCCTGGATACCAGGGTTCCACATATTCAACATAATGGCCCTCTTGGTGGCCGTGTTTGGAGTCGGCTCGCTGATGCCAGTGAGCGCCTTTCCCTTCTTTGCCATCGGGAGCATAGTGGCCTACGCCTACGTCAGTGCCATTTCGAGCGTTTACTTCAGCGTTGCAGACGAGAGCGCGGTTTTCCTCCTCTTCCCAACCCAGAGGTACCTCCTGCTCGGCAGGGGTCATGAGGCCGTCATGCTCTACCTCATAGGCGCAGTCACCGGGACTTTGATACTCGTCCTCAGCGCGGTCTTCATCTTCCCAAAGGTGCTGCCGCCGATATACCAGGCGACGAGCCCCTACATAACCTACTTCCTAACGGCAATAGTGGTCTTCATGTTCATGAGCGAGTGGCCCAAGGAGGGCGACAGGGGCAGGGGGGCCGGAGAAAGGCTGTGGCTGGCATGGAGGCAGATACTCGGCGGGATAGCGGTTTTCTTCCTCGCCGGAATCCTGGGCTTCGCAGTTATGAACACCAACCTCCTCCCCTCCACAAGCGCCTACACGAGGCTCACGCCGATGTTCATAGGCTTCTTTGGGATGTCGTGGGTCCTGCTCAACATACTCTCGAACCCCCCGATGCTCGAACAGGTGGTCGATGACAGGGTCGAGAGCAGCCACTACAACATAGCGAAGGCGAGCTTCGGCGGGGCCCTCGGGGGAACGATAGCGGCGATCTACCCCATAATCACCGGCGGAATGGGGGCATTAATAGCGGGTCACATGACGAGCCAGAGGGGCGACGACGCCTTCATAATAAGTCAGGGCGTCAACAGGGTCATCTACTACGTCGGGGCCTTTACTCTGCTCTTCCTGCCCGACCTGCGCCTCACGAGGGGCGCGGCAGCCTGGCTCGTAAGTTCCGTCTACACCCCGAAGAGCTACTCCGAGTACCTCGCCGCGATCGGAGTCATACTCCTCAGCGCTGGCATAAGCTTCCTCTTCGCCTACTACCTCTCCAAGGGCATTGCCAAAACCTTCAGGGTGGTGCACATCAAGAGGCTCTCCTACATCGTGGCGGTCCTCCTGATAGGGATATC
>WAKU01000037.1 GCA_015523195.1 Thermococcus sp. | reverse complement strand
TGAGCTTCCCTTCTTTATCCTTTGGGGTGCCCAAAATCAAGGTCAAGACCCTAACACGGGAAATAGTTAATCTCACTCAAGAACTCGGCCTGAAAGCTGTTCCAGAGTATAGAACACCGGACGGAACGCGGATAGACGTGGCGATTCTGAAGGGGGAACAAAGGCTCCTCGCGATTGAGCTCGAGGCCTCCTTCAAATGGTTTCCCCAAAGGTTGCTCTACGATATCGTGAAGGCACATCGAGCTGGCTTTCCCGAGCTGTGGGTCGTTTCCAACTTCAGCTCAAAGCCGGGCTGGGTTACGAAGTACGCGGAAGAAATTGGCCTTTCCCTCAGAATAATTGAAGAGGGGAGCGTTCTCCAAGAACTCAGGACTTCTCTTCCTTCCGGTACTTGATGTATATCACGTCTTCCGCGTGCCAGAAGGGGGCTTTTTCACCGATAACCCTTATCTCTGGACTCTCTCCCTCGTAGATTATTTTCCTTGTAACTTCCTCGGGGAGCTGGAACTGGACGTAAACCTCGGGTGGGAGGTTCTCCTTGCTAACGTCGAGCTTGACCACGTCCTTTCCCCTGTAGTTCTTGTCACCGTAGCGGACAAGGTAGCTCGTTCCCTCAGGGAACTCTATCCTCAGCTCGAAGGAGCTAATCTTGGGCTTTATGTGCATGGTGAAGAGTCCGTAGCCGTCCTTTGTGACGAAGGTGACGCTCTGGTTGTTTATGTAGAATACCTCCTTGTACTCGATGGTTGCCGGGGGTAGCTGGGCCGTTTGGAACGCGTAGGCAACGAGCGCGATGGTGATAATCGCCATTATAGCGAGGGCCTTGTTCATCCCCGTCACCTTAATGGGGTTTGTTCAACCCCGTTATTAACGCTTTTGTGTAGGTGGTTACGTCAAAAAAACGAAATTAAAGGCCAGTTGGCTCGTCTATGAAGAAAACGTCAAGGCCAAAGCGTTCCTTTAAGAGCTTCATAAGGGCTTTGACGCCGAGCGTTTCGGTCTTGTAGTGTCCAGCCACGAGGACGCTCTGGGGCAAATCCACGGCCGTTAGGTAGTCTGCGTGTCCAAATTCGCCGGTTACGAGCAGGTCAATACCCTTCCGGTAGGCCTCCTCAAGGGCGAACGCTCCGGCCCCGCTGACCGCTCCGACGGTTTTGATTTTTCTCTTCCCGAACTCGTAGGTTTTAACCGTCGTGTCGAGCTTCTCCGCTATTATCTGCGCGACCTTCTCTATCGGTTCCGGTCTTTCGAACTCTCCATAAAAGCCTATGCTCAATCCCCTGTACTCGCCGAAGGGTCCCTTTGGTTCCAGCCCGAGGAGTCTCAGGAGTTCAACGTTGTTTCCAACCTCTGGGTGAGCATCGAGCGGGAGGTGGGCGACGTAGAGGTTTATTCCGCTCTCTATGAGAGCTTTCAGCCTTTTGTAGTTTATTCCCGTGATGTAGTTCAGCCCGCCCCATATCATGCCGTGGTGGACTATAAGCATGTCGGCCTTCCCTTTGACGGCCCTTTCTATTGTTCTTAGGGTGGTGTCAACGGCGAAGGCTATCCTTTCAGCCTCTTCCTTTCCCTCAACCTGGAGGCCGTTGCTCGACTTGTCCGGATAAGCCGAAATCTGTAGGTACTCGTCAAGAAAGGCAACGAGCTCGTCCCGGTTCATCTTCCCTCCTCCAGCAGGTTTTTGATTTTATTCTTGTCTAGGGCTATAACGTTTTCTGGAACGTTTTTGAGACTTCTCGCTATGATAAGATAATGAACTTCACCCTTCCAGCCAGTTAGTTCAACCTTTTTCTTCAAATCCTCAATGAGCTTTTCTCCGTCCTGAGCCCGCTTTCTCCACTTGCACTCGCCGAAGAGCGCCCTTTTCCTTTCGGCGTCGAGGGCTACGATGTCAATCTCGTATGCTCTTCTCTTTCCACCCTCCCGATAGTGGCCCCAGTGCCTTCCCACTAGTGCCGGCTTAAAGGGAAGGTAATTCTCGGCGAGTCTCAGGATTTCTCTGCAGGTGAAGTCGAACATCTTTCCAACGTAATCGGGGAGGTTTCCTTTAACGTCTTCCCACAGTCTCTCCCTGTCCACCTCGTACTCACTCAGCCTCGGTTGGATAAAGCGGAACCAGAAGTTCAGGAAGGGATGTTTTATGTGGATAACACTCCCCTTCCCCAAGACGGCCTTATCGTAACCAGCCAGCTTGAAGTAGTTCACGAGCTCGTGGAGTTGCCTCGTTATTGATGTCTCCTTCCTGTTCAAATAGCCCGCTATCTTGCTCGGCGAAGTTGCCCCGTTGGCTATCGCTTCAAGGATGTCGTAATAAAGCCCGGAGCGCTTTCCAAACTCCAGCGAGAGTATTCTCGGAACTTCCTCTTCGAGAGGAGCTGAATACGAAAATATGAGCTCCTCAAGAATTCTTTCCGCGTTCTCGCCCTCAAGCCCCTCGTCTTCAACCGCTACCCAGTACTGGGGAAAACCTCCAAAGACCGAATATAGAACAATGAAATCATCGGTGTTCTCAATTCCAAGTTCTTTTGCCATCTCATAGCTCCCTCTGATGTTGAGGGGTTCAAGGTGGAGCTCCCGCTTTATCCTTCCGTAGAGGGGTTGCTTTGAATCTTTGAACAGTTTTTCAATCATTCCCACCGTTGAACCTGTAAATATCATTAGAAGGTTTTTCTTCTCCTCCCTTTCATCTATGAACTTCTGGAGGGTCGGATAAACGGCTGGCTCGACGAAACGGAAGTCCTGAAACTCATCGAAGGCTACCGTCCCGTTAAAGCGCTCGAAGAGAACCTCAAAAAAGTCCTCCCAGCCCTTCAGTTCCTCCCTCTTTCCGAGCACTCCTTTTTTCCTCATTATCTCGGAATACTCCCTAAGAAGTGAAGTGGAGCTTTTTCCCCTGTTGACGAAGAAGTAGAGGTCTCCCTCCCTTAAAAACTCGCGCAGGAGTCTCGTTTTCCCTACTCGCCTGAGACCGTATATCGCCACGGTGTACAGCTTTTTCCGGGAGCGTTCGCGGGCTTTCTCCAGTACTTCGATCTCCCGCTCCCTGTCCACGAAGCGCATTTTATTCACCAACTGAATTATTCACTAAGTGAATATAAACTTTGTTCTCCGGCAAACCCTTTTAAAACCCGGCCCTACATCGAGTGAGAGGTGTCGTTATGGGCGAGTTTGAGAGGGCCGTTGAGGAACTCGCGAGGCTGGTTATGGAGGGAAAAATCGGAAGCAGGGAGGAACTCAACCGCTGGAAGGTTAAGGTCGCGAGAAAGTACCACCTATCAAGGATTCCGGGCAACTCAGACATCTTAAAGGCAATCCCCGAGGGGGAGCGCGAGAGATTTAGGGATTTACTCAAGAGAAAGCCGACGAGGACGATAAGCGGAGTTGCTGTTGTTGCTATGATGACCAAGCCCTTCCCCTGCCCCCACGGCAGGTGTATCTACTGTCCCGGCGGGCCTGCTGTCGGTTCTCCCCAGAGCTACACCGGAAGGGAGCCCTCAGCTTTGAGGGCCATTCAGAGCGCCTACCATCCTTACATAATCATGATGAGGAGGTTAAAACAGCTCACCGATATAGGTCACGACGTTGACAAGGTCGAGGTTATAATTCAGGGTGGCACTTTTCCCGCGGTTGATTTGGACTACCAGGAGTGGTTCGTCAAGTGCGCCTTCAAGGCGATGAACGACTTTCCATATTTCAAGGACATTGAGAACCTTGAGGAGAAGCTGATAAGGCTGATAGTTAAGGGGGATAAGTCGGTTTTCGATGAGGACCCCAAGTTCAGGGAGGCGTGGCTCAAAACCCATAGAAAACCCTACTACTACCTTGAGGACGAGCAGAGGAAGAACGAGAAGGCCAGGGTCAGGATGGTGGGTCTAACAATAGAGACGCGCCCCGACTGGGCCTTTGAGAGGCACATAGATAGGATGCTCCGCTTTGGAACGACGAGGGTGGAGCTGGGCGTTCAGACGATTTTCAACTTCATCCACGAGAGGACAAAACGGGGCCACGGCGTCGAGGAGATAGTTAAAGCTACGCAACTCCTCCGAGATGCTGGTCTTAAAATCAACTACCACATAATGCCCGGTTTGCCGGGGAGCAACTTCGAGAGGGACCTGTACACCTTCAGGACGATATTCGAGGACTCTCGCTTCAGGCCGGACATGCTGAAAATCTACCCGACGCTCGTTACGAGGGATGCCCCCCTCTATCGCTGGTGGAAGGAGGGCAAATACAGGCCTTACCGCACGGAGGAGGCAGTTGAGTTACTCGTCGAGGCATACAAGCTCTTTCCCAAGTGGGTAAGGGTAATGAGAATCCAGCGCGACATACCGGTTCAGCTCATCGTTGACGGGGTAAAGCACTCCAACCTCGGGCAGTTGGTCTTCAACGAGCTGATTAAGCGCGGAATAAGGCCGAGGGAGATTCGCTTTAGGGAAGTCGGTCATCAGATGGAGAAGTTTGGAGTTGAGCCTGAAGTAGAGCACATAAAGCTCCTCCGCGAGGACTATGAAGCAGCAGGAGGAAGGGAGATATTCCTCAGCTTTGAAGATACCAAAAACGACATCCTCATAGGCTTCCTTAGACTAAGGATTCCGAGCGAAAAAGCTCATCGGAAGGAAATAAACTGCTGTCCTTCAGCAATAGTCA
>WAKU01000036.1 GCA_015523195.1 Thermococcus sp. | reverse complement strand
TCTCTGGCTCCGGCTTCATAAGCACGTAAAAGACATTGGTTTTAGGGGTTAGTGCAACGTGCTTGACGTTCTGTGGCTTTGAGAGGCTTTCAACGAGGGACTTAAGCTTTTCCACGTCTCGCCTCTTTTCGAAGAGTGCCTCGTACTTCTTCCCTGCAATCTCTATTCCCTCTTTTTGAAGGAGGTCCTCGTTCTCGATGTTGGGACCGAGGCGGTAGTAACCCTTCTGGATTAGATGTGCCTCCCGTTTAATCTGGGCGAAGGGCTTGAAAACTAGGTAGAGCTTGTCGTGTCTCGCCGTAACGAGCGACACCGGGAAGTAGAGGAGGCTATGCCTCGGGAGGAGCGTGAGGGTGTACTCGAGCTTTCTGAGGTTATTGCGGTTTATCTTGTATTCCGCCCTGAACCCAATGTAGCCACCGAGCCAGGTGTAGGTCTCGTCCTCAGGTTTAACCACGTCCTTTATTGTCCTTATGTAGTGTTGCATGAGGAGGAGGTTGAGTTTCCTGCCCCTGAAATACTGAAGGGTCGCTATTCCAGCCATGAAGATTATAACGGCCATCAGCAACTGGTTGTCCATCTCACTCATCCTCCGGGTAGTACCTCTGGAGACTCCTCGCGTCGAGTATTTCAACGTTGCCCAAATCCGAGAGGGCCGAGACGACGTCCCTAACTATTCTCTTTCGAACCGGCCATGTGAGGGCGTCCATAAAGGGGCCGTGGGCTCCCCTCGAGAGGTCGAGGTAAAGCCGTATCCCGTTGTCCCCTTCAACAATCGAGACTACCATTCCCAAATCCACGATGTTCTCCTCGGTCACGGGATCCTTCACTTTCCTTAATCTTTCTATGACCTCCTTAGCTCTCAACAATCATTCCCCCAAGTCTTTTGAGCCAGTCCAAGCCCCTCGGTTCCTCGGGGAACATCGGGATTTTTATCACATCAACCTCCTGGAATTCGCCCTCTATCTGCTCCAGAACCCTCCTCTGGGCATCGAGCTTCACCTTCAGCTCGGGGATTTCCCCCGAAACGTTGAGCACCTTGTTCACAACGATTAGCCTGAAGGGGACTTTGAACTTCTTTAAGGCCTCTGCCGCCCTTAATGTCTCGTAGAGGGGCAGGGCCTCCGGGTTCATGACCGCAACAACGCTCGTTTTTTTCGGGTTCGTTATGACCCCTTCAACGAACTGAACCTCGGAGCGGTATTTTCTGAGCTCCTTCATCACCTCGTCCTTATCCTCCTCTATCGGTAGTTCGACTTCTTCCTCCCCAATTCTGAACCTTTGAGGCCCCTGGATGTTGGCTATGGCAGCTCTCTTTTCCAGTATCTTCCTTCTAATCTCGATGAGTTTATCGGTCCAAATCAGGGATATCCTCGGAAGGGCCAGAACGCGGAGGGTGAGGCCTGTGGGAGGGGTGTCGAAGATTATCACATCCCACTTGTTTCCCTCCATCAGGATGTCCCGTATAGCCTCGAGCGTGGCATACTCCTCTATCCCAGGGGAGTAGCTCAGGACCTCGAAGTACTTCTCGAGGTTTATCACCGTCAGATAGCGGTAGGTGTGCTTGAGGTTTTCCTCTAGGTGTTTGAGGTAGCGTTTGATAAGCTTCTCCATGTCGAGCTCGCTCGCGTAGAGGTTATCGGCGAGTTTCTTCGGCTTGTCATCCAGCTTGGTCATGAACACGTCGCCGAGGTTGTGGGCCGGGTCGAGGGACACGATGAGCGTTTTGTAGCCCCTCTCCGCCAGCGCAACGGCTATAGATGCGGAAGTTGTGGTCTTCCCCACGCCACCCTTTCCGATGACGAATAGGACCCGATAGCCTTCCCCCGGAAGCAGGTAATCCCTCATTCCTATCACCTCACGTTATGTCGAAGAGTCCGGCGAGCTCTCCGAGGATATCGTCCATCTCCTCCGCCCTTCTCTGCATCACGTACAGTTCCCTCGCCATGTGGGGGAGCAATCTTATGGTGAGGGTTGTAGGAGGACTGGGGAGGCCGATGAATGAACCCATCAATAGGAGCGCGAAGACGTTCTCAAGCTCCCTCAGCTCAAATTCAACGTACTCCGTTGACTGCTCCCGAAAAGACTGCTCAACACCCCTAAGGAACTCCTGAATGCTCTCCAGGATTTTCTTGGGCATCTCACATCCCCCAGAAGTCTGGAATAATTAAAAAGAAAATTGGGGTCAGGCCGCGCTAGCGGCGTACTCCTTCTCTGGCCTCTTCCAGGCGACCCAGAAGTCCCAGGCCAGGAGGAAGTTCAGGAACAGGCTAACCACTATTGCTCCCTTGACTGCTATCAGGTACTCCCCGACCATCGGGACGTAGATGAGGTACCATATCATAGCCGCCGTCACAGTGATCCAGAGGAAGAGCGCAGGAAGTAGGACGACCCAGCTCCATGAGCCGGCCCTCTGCACCTTGGCAACCCACAGGGCAGCGGTCATCAGGGCTATGCTGGCAAGCATCTGGTTCATTGCACTGAATGCTGGCCAGATGACCTTGTAGCCAGCTCCCCAAGCGAGGTAGGTTCCGAGACCGGCGATTATTATCGAGGCGACCCACTTGTTGGTTATGAACTTCATGGCTCCCTTGCTCGTGTCGGTGACCATTCCGAAGAGCTCCTGCCAGGCGAAACGGCCGAGCCTAGTGGCCGTATCGAGGGAAGTCAGGGTGAATGCCGAGACCCATAGGGTTGCGAAGGTCTTTCCAAAGGTCTCGCTGACGCCGTAGAACTCGCTGACGCCCTTGGCGTAGCCCCCGATGAAGGTTCCAAGGCCACCCTTCTCAATGTAGTGCATTCCCCACTGGTCAGGCTGGAGGCCGGTGAGCTGGACGCCGTAAACGGCTATGGCCGTTATGACGATAGTTGAAAGGAAGCCCTCGGTAAACATTCCACCGTAGCCGACCATCAGGCCGTGGAGCTCGTTGTCAAGCTGCTTTGAGGTTGTTCCTGAACCGACGAGGGAGTGGAATCCGCTCAGGGAGCCACAGGCGATTATGAGCGGTATCGTCGGCCAGAAGGGAGACGGCACGGCCTTCGTTCCACTGCTAGTGATTCCCTTGACGACGTGGGCGCTCCATGTGGTGTAGGCGGGTGCCGTGAAGTTCTTGGCCAGCAGGATGAAGGCAACGCCTCCGAAGATGAGACCGAACCAGAGGATGTAGGCGTTGAGGTAGTCCCTGGGCTGAAGGAGTATCCAGACTGGAAGGGAGGCCGCTATTATGATGTAGACCATGAGGATTATGTTCCAGTAGTGATACGCTGTTGTGTAGGCGGCGCTTCCGGCCTTCTGCTGGCCGTCAACGAAGACGAGCGGGTACTTGAGACCGAGCCAGACCGCTATCACGAGCAGAACGAGCCCTATCAGCGTCGCGAGCTTGAAGTCCATCTTCATCTTGTAGAGTAGCCAGCCGAGTATAACCGCGACCAGGAGGAAGAGTAGCGTTGCCGTCGCCGCCTGCGGTGTTATCGTCAGCAGTTTTGCGGTAACGGCCACGAAAGCGGCAACCACCAGGAGCAGGGCGAACCATATGTATAGCTCGAACGCTATTCCAGTCCTCTTGCTCATGAGCTTTCCTGCAATCCACTGGACTGATTTACCATCGTAGCGGACCGATGACATCAGTGCCAGGTAGTCATGGACGGCACCGATGAAGACGTTTCCGAACCAGACCCACAACAGACCTGGTAACCAGCCCCAGGCCATCGCTATCGCTGGACCGACGATTGGACCGGCACCGGCTATCGAAGCGAAGTGGTGCCCGTAGAGAACGAGCGGGTGCGCTGGGACGTAGTCAACTCCGTCGTAGAGCCTGTGGGCAGGGGTTGGTCTGTTGGGGTCGGCTTTAACGACCTTATTTTGAAGGGCCTTTCCGTAGCTGAAGTACATGGCCAGATATATGGCACCGGCCAGCAATACAATAACAGCGGAGTTCATCGTTGCACCTCCACTGAAGTTTTGCACTCTAATGTACATTTTCTGTACTTAAATGCCTTTCGGCAAAAGCTCGAAAATATTTCGGCTTTTCACGCAAAAAAGGGAGGAAAATGGGAGATTTCCTATAAAACAGTCTTAACACGGCCTCTCGTTACTCCAGTTCTATTAGTGGGTCGCCTGTGTTTACGGCTTGGCCTTCTTTGACGTAGATTTTTTTCACGACTCCATCTTTTGGAGCTGGAATCTCGTTCTCCATTTTCATGGCCTCGAGAATAACTAGTCCCTGGCCGGTTTTAACTTCTTGACCCTCACTCACAAGAACCCTGATAATCTTACCCGGCATTGGAGCGGTAACAGTATTCGGCGAAGCCTGAACAGGAGCAGAACTTGGGGCGGGAGCACTAACAGGGGCAGGCGTCAGGGCAGGAGAACTGACGGGAGCGCTCGTTGGGGCGGAAACTGTTCCTCTAGCCTGTGGTAGGTACTTAAGCGCGCTCAAATCAACGCCCTCAATTCCTATCTCGAACTCAACGCCGTTGACGTAGATTTTTACCCTATGGGCACTCTTGGGTGGTTCTATCCTAACTTTCCCTTCGGCCCTAGCCCTGAAGAACTCCAGCGCAACTTCCGGGAAGAGGCAGTAGGTTATTACGTCCTCCTCCGTGTGGAGGTAGCCGAGTTCTTCAAGCTTTTTCCTGCACTCCTCAAGGGCAGGTTTGAGCAAGCTTCCAGG
>WAKU01000035.1 GCA_015523195.1 Thermococcus sp. | reverse complement strand
GTCTTTGCCCTTAGGGGCCTTGACGAGCAGTACGTACCTGTCCATACCTACCACCCCTTCAACCTCAGCGTGCTGACGTTTCATCGTCGGTCACTTTATTTTGGGCTCAACCATTTATATGCTCAACCTTCGCCTCAAGCGACAGCCTGCCTACATCTTCCATCGAGAAGCTGATGGAGCGCCTCTCAAGGAAGAGCGCCGTGAAGGCCAGTGCCCTCCTGAGGGACTGGATGAAGGGGCACTGGAGATAGAAACCCGAGAAGGACGCGAGGAAAACATCCCCCGCCCCGGTTGACTCCTCGACCTCAACCTTCACCGGATGGAAGCGGTAGGCTCTCCCGCGGTGGTAGGCGACCCCCGGGTTTGGGCCGTCCGTGATTAAGAAGGAATCAGCGTCCCCCGGGGAGATGTTTCTCAGGTACCTAACTTCTCCCTTCTCGGTGTGCAAAACTCCAATGCCCCTCAGAAAGGACGCATCGAGCTCCGTCAGCTCAATCTCACCGTTCTTGAAGGTTCTGAGAAAGCCCTGAGCATCAACCGCAACGAGCTTTCCGATCTTCGCCGCCTTCCCCACCAAAGACTTTGGCACCTCGTTCGCCACCGGGTTGATCAGTACGAGGTCGTACTTCTCCGCGGGGAGCGAACCTATCTCCCCGGCCCTTTCGAGGAGCCTCAGGGTTCTCTCGGAGGGGGAAGTGTAGGTCAGCTCGTAGGTTGTTGTTGAGTCTGACTGGAGAACTCTAAGCTCCCCTATCCTTTTCAGCTCCTCCATCCACCCCCCAGGCAGGGAGGAGAAGCTCGTCAGAATCTCAACGGTGCAGAACTTGGTGAGCGCGAGGGCAGAGTAGTACGCGCCGCCGCCGAGCCTCTCCTCGACCTTCGAGCCTTTCCTTATTACGTCCCTGGTGACGTGCCCGACCACGAGGCATCTCATTTCAACCCCCCGCCGGATCCCATCAAAAGCCAGGTTTTCTGACTTCAAGAACCTCCCTGTTCACGAGCGTGGGCGGAACCTCCCCCATCTTGAAGGATATGAGGTTCCTCGCCACCAGCTCGGCCATGCCCTCCCGGGCCCCGTAACTCGCGCTCCCTATGTGGGGTGCCAAAACCACGTTTTTGAGCCCAAAGAGATCCTCGTTGTAGTAGGGCTCCTCCTCGAAGACGTCTAAGCCGGCCCCGGCTATCCAGCCCTCCCTCAGGGCCCTCACCAGCGCCCCAGTGTCAACCACCTTCCCACGGGCTATGTTGACAAGCACCGCGTTCGGTTTCATCAGCTTAAGCCTCTCCTCGTTTATCATGTGGTATGTCTCCTCCGTGAGCGGAACGGCCAAAACAACGAAGTCGCTCTCCATAAGTAGCTCATCCAGCGGTCTAAACTCCGCGCCGAGTTCCTTCTCGGCCTCTGGCTTTCTGCTCCTCGCATTGTAAAGGATTTTCATGCCGAAACCTTTAGCGCGCCTTGCTACCGCCTGCCCGATTCTGCCGAAGCCTACTACCCCAATGGTTTTTCCGTAGACGTCGCGGCCGAGCAGCATGAGCGGATGCCAGGCGACGCCTTGCTTCTTCCACTCGCCGGAGCGGACAAAGCTATCGCCCTCCACAAGTCTCCTGGCGGTGGCGAGGAGAAGGGCCCAGGCGAAGTCTGCCGTGGCGTCGGTGAGAACATCGGGCGTGTTTGTAACGTAGATCCCCCTCCTCGTGGCCTCTCTGACGTCTATGTTATCGTAGCCGACGGCGTAGTTAGCAACTATCCTCAGCCTCGGGGCAGCGTCGAAGACCTCACCGTCTATCCGTTCGCTCAGCATGGTCACGAGCGCGTCCGCATCTTTAACCTTTTCAAGGAGGAGATCGCGGGGTATCTCCCTTTTTTCAGGCCAGACCTCCACTCTAAAATGCTCCCTGAGGAGTTCAAGCCCCTTCGCGGGGATCTCCCTTGTGACGAAGAGCCTCGGCCTCATTACAACCACCGGGGGGATTTGGGAAAGGGGTTTAAGGGCTTAACTGATTAAGCCTCAGCTGGAAGCCGCTAACGGCCCTTCGAGGGCATACTGAGGGCGACCGCGATGACGAGCGAGTTAACGTTCGTCCCCGTCGGTCCCATCCTGAGGAGGGCCCCGACCTTTTCAAGCGCCCTGTAGGCGTCGTGGGCCTTGAGGGCTTCCTCGACGTCGATTCCAGCTTCTTTCAGCCTTTCGAGGGTTTCTCCGTCAACTATTCCGCCAGCGGTATCTGTGGGCCCGTCAGTGCCGTCGGTATCAACAGCTAAGACAACGGCGTTGAGGCCGGCTATCTTCCGGGCAACGCTCAGGGCGAACTCCTGATTCGGCCCGCCGAGACCCGCTTCTCCAGTTATCGTCACCGTCCATTCCCCTCCGGCAATCAGGACTGCCGGCTTTCTCACGGGCCTGTCATAGTTGGAAGCCTCCTGGACGATTGAGCCTATTGCAAGCGCCACCTCCCTTGCCTCGCCTTCAAGAGTCGTCGTGAGGATTTCGGCGTTGTATCCCAGCTCCTCAGCCTTCTTCTTAGCGGTCTCGCAGGCGATTCTGCCGCTCCCGACGATGAAGTTGTGGACATTGGGTAACTTCTCCTTCAGAGTCTCCTCGGCCTCTCCCCTCAGACCGCGCTCGATGTGTTTCTTAACGCTCTCGGGCAGCTTCTCCCAGACGTCGTAGAGCTTTAAAATCCTGTAAGTATCTTGAAACGTCGTGGGGTCCTTCACCGTTGGGCCGGAAGCTATGGCCTCAAGCCTGTCCCCCACGACGTCCGAGAGGATTAAGCTTATCACAGTTCCCCTAACGCGCTTTGCGAGCTTTCCGCCCTTCACCGCCGAGATGTGCTTTCTCACCGTGTTTATCTCGTATATCCTTGCCCCGCTCTTAAGGAGCAACTCGTTCGTCCTTATTTTGTCCCCAAGGCTTATTCCATCCTCCGGGAGGAGGAAGAGGGCTGAACCACCTCCCGAGATGAGAACTAGGAGGATATCATCTTCCCCGACTTTCTCAGCCAGTTCAATGCCGAGCTTTCCAGCTAAAAGGGAGTTTTCGTCCGGAACTGGATGGCCCGCTTCAATTACCTTAATTCTGTCATTCCTTGGGCAGTTCTCCGCGTAGCCGTACTTCGTCGCTATAAGACCCTCCTCCACAGGGAGAAGCTCAAGGACAGCACTTGCCATGGCGCACGCTGCCTTTCCGAAGGCGAGGAGGTAAACCCTACCCTTAATCTCGAACTCCTCCCCGGAAACCACGAGTTTCCCGTTTTCGACTTTCAGGTTCCTCCTGACGGCGGTGTAAGGGTCGGCGCTCTTTATGGCCTCCTCCATTATCGTGAGTGCAAGTTCCCTGGCGTCCATCAAAACACCTCAGCCCAAAAGAATTATCCTCTCGGCCTCAACGTCCTCAAGGGACGCGTTCCAGCCTCCTATAACATACCTCTGGCCCTCGTCGGTCTCGACCGTTATGTTCGAGATAACCCTGCCCTCGCTCTCGAAGAAGTCCACTACCCTGCCCTTTATGTGAACCGGAACCCCGGAGCGGGTGAACTTCCCAAAGACCTCAACCCTCGCACCCTTCAGGCCGAAGTCCCTGATGTCGTCAACGAGGTCGCGGATGTGGATGTACTCCTTTGGCAGCTCAAGCTTCCTCTCCTCCCTGTAAACGACCTTTCCAGTCGGCCAGAGGGCGTGGTAGAAGTAGCGGTCGAGCATGAAGAGGAGGTGGTTGTCCCTTATTATCAGACCGTAGCCGTGGAGCGAACTTCCAGAGCCAAGGGCCTCGTAGGGGAGATAAACCCCCATTCCCCTGTCCTGGATGACGATTACTGGATCAGGAACCTCCCGAGAGCGTATCTCGTTCGCAACTGGGGGAACTTCCCCGGAGCCGTAGACGAAGAGGTGAACGACGGCTTTTTCGGCCTTCTTTTTTCTCAGCTTGCCCCCAACCTTCCCCAGAAGCTCCGCTGGGAGGGCAATGCTCAGGTGGTGCCTCGCGTTCTCTATGGCCTCTTCCAGGTGCTCCTCGAAAGCTATACGGCTCTTTATCACCGTTACGCTTCCTATCTCCCTGTGTGGCGTGTAGAGCCTCTCAAGCTCGCCCTTGAGCTCTTCAAGCCTCTCGTTGTAGCGCCTCCTTATGGCCTCAACGACCTTCTCCGGACTGAGGGGTATGACCCTCATCGGCCTGCCCGCGGTTGTCGTGATGAAGCCCTTCGCCATCAGCGTCCTCACGACGTCGTATATCCTCGGCTGAGGCACCTTGGAGAGCGTCGCCAGTTCTCCAGCGGTGAGGGGGCCGTTCTTCAAAAGGGTAAGGTAGGCCCTAACCTCGTACTCGTTCAGTCCGAGCTCCTTCAGCCGGGCCCTAACCTCCCTCTCCTCCATAGGCACTCCTCAGATTACCGCTTTCTCGGTCTTCCTGTCAAAGACGTGGATGTTATCAAGGTCAACCTCTATTTTAATCTTATCCCCGACAGGGAGCGGTATGTGGCCTGGGAGCTTCACCTTGATGAGGTTGTCGCCCACCTTGACGTGGATTATGGTGTCCGTCCCGAGGGCCTCGACGAAGTCTACAACACCCTCCATCTCGGCGCTCTTGCTGACGTGCTCAAGGGTCGAGACGCCCTTGACCGTCATGTGCTCGGGCCTTATACCGAGGTAAACCTCCTTCCCCATGTAGTCTTTGAGGATCCCCCTGAAGTCCTCGGGAAGCCTCAGCCTGAAGCCGCTCCCTTCGAGGTAGAGGCCGTCCTCCTTCTCGACCACTGTTGCATCAACTATGTTCATCTCCGGGGCGCCTATAAAAGTTGCTACAAAGAGGGAGTTGGGCTTGAGATAGACCTCAGTCGGGGGGCCGACCTGAAGGAGCCTGCCCTGGTTCATGACCGCTATCCTGTCGCCCATCGTCATTGCCTCGACCTGGTCGTGGGTGACGTATATCGTGGTAACCTTCAGCTTCGTCTGGAGCTTCTTTAGTTCAGCGCGCATCATCACGCGGAGCTTTGCATCGAGGTTGCTCAACGGCTCGTCCATGAGCAGAACGTCGGGTTCCACTACTATTGCCCTCGCAACGGCAACGCGCTGTCTCTGACCGCCGGAGAGCTGTCCGGGGTAGCGGTCGAGGAGGCCCTCTATCTGGAGAAGCTCCGCCGCCCACCTGACGCGCTTCTCTATCTCGTCCTTCGGGTACTTCTTCACCCTCAGCGGGAAGGCTATGTTCTCGTAGACGGTCATGTGGGGCCATACTGCATAGCTCTGGAAGACCATCGAGATGTTCCTGTCCCTTGGGGGCAGGTAGGTGACGTCTCTTTCCCCGAAGTAGATCTTCCCCTCCGTCGGCGTCTCCAATCCGGAGATCATCCTCAGCGTTGTGGTTTTTCCGCACCCGCTCGGCCCGAGGAGGACGAGGAACTCCCCGTTTTTGACGTTAAGGTTCAGACCCTTAACGGCCTCGAAATTTCCAAACCTTTTAGTGACGTTTTCAAGCTTAACTTCAACCATACAAACACCTCACTTGAGTGTTATACCCCACATCGTCACGAGGTACTTCCTTGCGAAGAAGATGAACAGCATCGCCGGCAGGGTCATTATGAACGCGGCCGCGAACTTGTAGTAGTCCGGTGCAGCACCACCGCTGGAGCCCGCCATTATTGAGAGTATCTGGGCCGGCAGCGTCCTGTGGGTCAGGGTTAAGACCGAGGCGACGAACACCTCGTTCCAGCTCATGACGAAGGTGAACATAGCAGCGGCTGCAAGTCCTGGCAGGGCCAGTGGGAGGGTTATCTTCAGGAAAGAGCCGAGCCTCGTCAGGCCAAAGACCATCGCAGCTTCCTCGTACTCCTTCGAGACGCCCGAGAATATGCTCGAAGTTATCAGGACAACGAAGGGCAGGGCCATCGCAGTGTGCGCCAGCGCAACGCCGAGGAGCGTGTCCGCCAAGTGGAGCCGGATGTAAAGGATTATGAGCGGTATGGCCATGACCGGGATTGGAAACATCCTGAGGGCTATTATGGAGAGCTTTATCGTGTCCTTACCCGGAAACACGAACTTCGCTATGGAGTAGCCCGCCGGAATGCCGAGGATGAAGCTTATGATTATTGTGAGCGTGGCGACGATAGTGCTGTTCTTTATGCCGTCCCAGGCCCCGAGGGTGAAGAGGATGACCCTCACGTACTCGGTCGTGTAGTGGTGGGGGATTACCATGTGGGGATCGTAGTAGTCGGCCTTGCTCGTGAAGCCGTAGAGGAACGAGACGATTATCGGGATGAGTATCCAGGCGACGGCGGTGAATATCACAGTGTAGAAGCCTATCTTCTTGAGGGTGTAGACCGTCTCGTCCTTCATCTCATCACCTCCAGGTACTCCGCCTTCAGGAACTTAACGTAGACCGCCCCGAAGAGTATCGAGAGGCCAGCTATGATCAGTGCGTAGATCGATGCCACGCCGTAGTCCTTGATGACCGTCAGCTGGTAGAAGCCCTCGCCGGCCAGAACAGGGAGGTCCCTGCCCGCTAAAATCCAGACGACACCGAAGATCTGCATCGCGAAGAGTGTCCTTATTATGAGGGCACTCTGTATGCTGGGCTTGAGCATCGGAAAGACTATCCTCCTAAGCCTCGTCCAGTAGCTCGCCCCGAAGACCTCGGCTGCCTCTATGTACTCCTTGCTTATCATCTGGAGGCCGGCCAAGATTATGATGAAGACTATCGAGGTCGCCCTCCAGACCTCGGCCATGACTATGGCGAGGAACTCCCTGCTTCTGAACTGGTAGCCGAAGAAGTATATAGGATGAGAGATCAGCCCGATGTTCATGAGGACTTTGTTAACGAAGCCGTAGGGGGAGAGCATTGAGTACCATATGAGGCCTCCGGCGACGTCGCTTATTGTCAGGGGTATAACGAGGGCGTATATTGCAAGGTCCTTGCCTTTAAATGCCTTGTTCAGAAGGAGGGCGAATACAATGGCCAGGAAGAGCTGTATGGGGATTATAACTGCAGCAAAGGCGAGGGTATCCTTAAAGGCACTCCAGAAGTAGTAATCGTTGATCGTTCTCCTGACGGTATCGAGTGAAAAAGCTCCGTTCTGGGTGAAGGCCAGATAAAGGGCCTGAAGAAGGGGATACCCAACGAAGAAGAGCAGGTACGCAAACGCCGGCAAAATTAAAAGGTAAGGAAGGAGAGACTTCCTCTCCATCGGCTCTCCTCCTTATCACGGAACTTCAATGCCGACCTGCTGGAAGAGGCCGACGAGCTTCGGCTTGATTTCCTTGGTGACCTTCGCCGGATCCTCGCCGTTGAGGACTATCCTCTGGAAGGCCTCGATGTAGTACTGCTTGAACTGTCCGCCCTTGTCTCCGAGGTTGGGTATCATCGCCACGAGGGCATCGGGGGTGCTCGACTGGGCCGTGACGCCCTCGGCGAGTATCTTGAGCGGCCCCTCAGGGAGCTTTCCGCTCGCTTCCTTAACTGTCGGGAAGAACCCGACCTTCTGGAGAACCTTTATCTGGGTGTCGGGCTTGGTGAGGTAGTCTATGAGCTTCCAGGCCTGGTCGGGGTGAGGCGCACCCTTCGGTATCGCGAGGCCCGCCAAAACCACTATGAAGCCCCTTCCCTTCGGTCCCCTCGGAACCGGAACGACGACGAACTGGTCGGGCTTGGTCTCTATGGCGTCCTTGATCCTCGCTGTGTGGTCCCAGGCGATGAGGACTTCGCCCTTGAGCAGCGGGTCAGACATGGCATCCCAGGTCGTGCTCGACGGGTTCACGTACTGCCAGAGGTTCTTAAGGTAGTTCCACATCTGGATGGCGTCCTGGCTGTCGAACTCCTTGGCTTGGTAGCCGGTGAAGCTCGGGTAGAGGTAGCCGTGGAGGAACCTCACGAAGAGTCCCTTTGGCCCGGCCGGGAAGCCGAGCTCGGGCTGTCCCTTAGCTTCCTTAAGCTTCTTGGCCCACGCGAGGAGAGCATCGTAGGTCCACTTGTCGGTTCCCTTCATGACGTCTTCCTTGGTGAGGCCCTCGGGCAGGTAGTTGAAGGCCTCCTTGTTGACGACCATTACGTAGGTGGCGCTCATCCAGGGGACGTAGACCTTCTTCCCGTTTATGACGGAGTACTTCTCGAAGGTGCTTATGAACGTCCTGCCCTGAAGCTTGGGCATGTTGCTCAAGTCCATCAGCCAGCCCTTGGAGGCCATATAATCCATGCCGCCGTGGAGGTCGCCTATAACGTCAATGGTAACCTTTCCGGTCTTCTCTTCGCCCTCAAGCCTCGTCACCATGTCGCTGTACGAGATCGGGACGAAGTTGACCTTTATGCCGGTCTCCGATGTAAAGCCCTTGAGCAGTTGATCCTTCACGAAGGCCCTCTCTTCAGGCGGGTTGAGCTGGGTCGAGAGGAAGTTCAGCGTTACCTTCTCCTGTGTGGTGCTTGAGCTGCTCGCCGAACTGCTGCTGGAGCTGGAGCTGCTCGATGTTCCTCCCCCACCAATGCAGCCGCTCGCCACGACTGCAAAGGCCATAAGGCCTATCAACAACAGACCCCAAAACTTCTTCATTCTCCATCACCTTGGTACTGCCATGTACAGGTTAGTCTTCAGTGGATTTAAGCGGTGGGAGTATATAAGTCTTGCGTTTAGAACCACTTCAAGTGGTTGTATTACAAAAAAGTAAAAGTTTAGTCAGAGGTCGAGTTTAACCGGCTTTCCTTCCCTGGATGACCCGTAGGCGGCGAGGACTATGGCCAGGTTCTTCTTGGCGAGCTCACCGCTGATGGGAACCTCACCATCCCTGAGGACAGCCCTTGCAAAGGACTCAACGATTCCCCTCACGTCGGGCCTGTCCCAGTAGACCTTCTCGGCCCTGTCCTGGTAGACGGTGAAGTCCGGGTAGGCCGTTCTGACGTCGAGGAAGCCCTCGCTCCCGACGAGGTAGTACTTCATCTCCACACCGTAGGAGTAGCCCTTTGGATTTCCCCAGCCCGCGGTTAGGACGGCAAAGACGCCCTTCCTGAACTCCAGAACCGCTGTTCCGATGTCGTCAACAGGGAAGCCGTATATCTTCGCCCCTATGTCGGCGCAGACCTTCTTAGGGACGTCTCCAGTCAGCCAGAGGAGGGAGTCAACGCCGTGCGGAGCGGTGTCCATGAAGCCACCGCCACCGGATTTCTTAACGTCAAGGAACCAGCTCATGTCGAGGCCCTGGAGAAATATCGGCGGCTTTACGTTCTCGGAGATTGCGTTCACGTACTCAAGGGCACCTATCTCACCCGCATCGAGCATTTCCTTCGCCTTCCTGAGCGGATCTGTGAAGCGCGGGTTGAAGGGGAGCATGAGCTTTACGCCGGCTTTCTTCGCGCTCTTTATGACCTCGTCGGCATCATTCAGGTTGAGGGCTATCGGTTTCTCAAGGAGGATGTGCTTGCCCTCTTCCGCCGCCCTGACGGCAACTTCCCTGTGCCTGTAGGTCTCGATGGCTATGTAAACCGCCTCAACGTTCTCGTCCCTCAAAAGCTCTTCATAGCTCTTGTAGAAGCGCGCCCCATACCTCCTCGCTTCAGCCCGGGCAACGTCAGCGTTGGAGCCGTCTCCAGAAACCGCAACCAGCTTGGTGTTCTTTCCTCCCGCTATCTGGGAAGCGAAGCGGAGGGCATGCGGGTGGGCGTAGCTGATTATTCCAAAGTTGAGCTTCCTCATACCTCGACCACCTCCCCACTCCGGGCGCTCTCCTTGGCCTTTTCGGCAATCTTCAGCGCTATCAGGGCGTCCTCGGCGGTGACCAGGGGTCCCTCCCTTCCCCTTATGACGTTGAAGAAGTGCCTGAGCTCCCTCTCGAACGCGTCCGGGAAGGTCGAGAGGAGCGGGGAGAAGCGGGGCATCTCGAAGTTTGCCTTTGCAACGCCTACAACCGGCGTGTCGAGCGGGGTGTAGCGTATCCTCCCGTTTTTGCCCATTACGTCAACCTGGTGGTAGAAGACGCCGTATCTGGCAGGATACGGGTATGCCCAGCTCACCTCTGTTATTCCCGTCTTTCCGCCCTCAAAGGAAATCATCATCACGAAGTGGTCGAAGGTGCCGTTGGCCCTCGCTTCCTCCCGTATGGCCTTCCCCACGGCGTAGACGCTCACCGGCTCGCTTTCGAAGAACCACCTCAGGAAGTCGGTGACGTGAACCCCGAGGTCAACCGCTACGCCGCCGCTTCTCCTCTCGTCCCAGTACCAGTAGTCGGCCGGAAACGGGAGGTACTGAACCTCGCTCTTCCTTATGTGCATAGGGAGGATGTTGCGCTTCCTTATTATCTCCTTCATCTGAACCCATCTCTTGTCGAAGCGCCTCACGTGGCCGACGAGGAGGTGGAGACCTTCTTTTTCGGCCGTTTTTATCATCCTCTGCCCTTCCTCAACGGTCAGGGCTATCGGCTTTTCCACGATAACGTGCTTTCCTGCCTTGAGGGCCTCGACTGCTATCTTAACGTGGGTGTAGGTGGGGGTTAAAACCTCCACGACGTCGGTGTCGAGGTCGAGGAACTCGTCGAGGTTAGTAAAGGCCTTAGCTTTGAAGGCCTTGGCCCCTTCCCTGGCCCTCCCCCCGTCCACGTCCATGCAGGCAACTACCCTTATTCCCTCTATGGCCCTGAGGGCGTTCCTGTGGGCCAGGTTGAAGATGTTGCCACAGCCCACCAAACCTACCTTCAGCTCCATGGGCATCCCCAGAGGGGTTGCAACGAAAAACTATATAACCCTTTTCAAGAATAAACCACTTTAGATGGTTGTATATTGGAGGTGGTCACGTGAAAGTCGTCGTTGGGATTCCGAGCTACAACAACGTGGAAACGATCTCCTTCGTCGTCAAGCAGGCCGCCGAGGGGCTCAAAAAGTACTTCGGTGGCGGAATAGTTGTGAACGCCGACGGCGGGAGCACCGACGGGACGAGGGATGCCGTTCTCAAGACGCCTGTTCCCGATGGAGTTGAGGCTCACAGCTTCGTTTACAAGTGGCCGATACCCGGAAAGGGGAGCGCGATGAAAGAACTTATGGAGTTCGCTATTGAGAGAGACGCCGATGCGATAGTCTTCGTTGACAGCGATTTGAGAAGCATAACGCCGGAATGGATACACCACCTCGCCAAACCGATTGAAGAGGGCTATCACTTCGTCGCCCCGCTCTACATAAGGCACAAGTGGGACGGCACGATAACCAACAACATAGCCTATCCCATGACGGCATCGCTCTACGGGGAGAACGTAAGACAGCCGATTGGCGGGGACTTCGGGGTGAGCAGGAAACTCATGGAGGTCTACCTTGAGGACGAAGAGGTCTGGAAGACCCACGTGGCTCGCTTCGGCGTGGACATCTTCCTGACCACAACGGCACTCGCGAGGGGCTTCAAGGTCATCCAAGCGGCCTTAGGGATGAAGATACACGACCCAAAAGACCCAGCGGCGTCGCTCGGCCCGATGTTCAACCAGGTCGTCGGGACGCTCTTCACTCTCATGAAGCGCTATGAGGATGTCTGGAAAGGTGTAAGGGCAATTGAAGAGGTTCCCGTCTTCGGGGGGCTTGAGAAGGGCGAGCCCGAGCCTGTGAAGGTCACCCTCGAACTGCTCGAAAAGAAAGCCAGAGAGCTCTTCTCCGAGTACGAGGAAGTGCTCAAGAGGGCACTCTCGCCCGAGACCCTTGAGGGGGTTAGGGAAGCGCTCAAAACCTTCGAGTTCGACGATAGACTCTGGAGCCACGTCCTCTACGAGGGAGCGGTGGCCTACAGGAAAGGAGTGCTTGGCGAAGCGGAACCGCTCGTCCCGCTCTACTTCGCGAAAACGGCCGACTTCGTGAAGAGAACCATGGACATGAGCACCCTTGAGGCGGAGAAACTGATAGAGGAGAGGGCGAAGGTCTTCCTTGAGGAGAAGGACTACCTCCTTGAGAGATGGTGAAGGCCAAGAACCTCTTCCCTTTCCCGGATTTCTTCAATCCGCGGAACGCTCCAGGCTCCTCTTTTAGTCGTTGAGAGGGAAGCGACGAGGTTCGCGAAGCGCCCGATGGTTTCCAGCTCTTCTCTTTCAAGCCCTTCCTTCGCTAAAAGGCCCGAGTAGTGCAGTCCAGCTAACAAAGCCGACATGAAGGCGTCTCCAGCGCCTGTGGTGTCGAGGGGCTCCACTTTATAGGCGGGAACGTGAACTCTAATTCCCCCGCTCCTCAGCTCGCTTCCTTCTGCACCCTTCGTTATCGCCACGAGCCTGAAGTCGAAGCTCTCAAGGTCTACCCCATTCCCCTCAAGGTAGGCCAGCTCTCCATCCCCGAGCTTGACGATGTCCGCAAGCTTAAGCGCCCGCTCGATGTCCTTAAGCATTTCCTCCTCCCTTCCGCGCCACAGGTCCGGCCTTATGTTGACGTCGTAGCTGAGGGTGAGCTCCCCCTTAAGCCCGCCGAGGACACTAAACAGGGTCGAGCGCGAGGGTTCTCTGGCGAAGAGAACCGAGCCGAAGTGGAGTAGCTCGGAGCCCCCAAGGGCTTCGGCGTCAACGTCTTCTCTCTTCAAGTTGAAGTATGCAACTCCGTCGTAGAGGATGAACTCAGGCTTTGCCCCTATGAGCTGGACGAAGACTATTCCGGTGTGCTTTTCCGGGT
>WAKU01000034.1 GCA_015523195.1 Thermococcus sp. | reverse complement strand
TCCATATGTTGACCTTGGCGACGTCTATGGCTCTCTCGTCGAGGTCAACGCCGTAGACGTGGCGCAGGATTATGAGGGAGAGCAGCTTTCTTCTATGAAGGCCAAAACCGAGGAACTTCCTTATCTCCCTAACGAGGGCTTTCTGTTTTCTTATGTGCTCCGGCTCTGCAAGCTCTTTCACGGCGTTCTTGTAGCTCTCAGCCCACCTCGTTTTTTCCTCTATCTCAACATAAACGGCATAGATTTCCCTTAGAACTTTGATCAGAAAAGAGCCGGAGCCGCAGGCGGGGTCAACGATTGCAATCGAAGTGAGCTTCCTCGCCAGCTCCCATGCCCTTTCCTCGTCTATTTCCTTCGAGTTAAGAACCTCAAGGAGTTCGTTCTTGACGGGTTCAAAAAGCTCCTCAACGAGCCTTTTGGCCATGTAACGGGTTATCTCGCTGGGGGTGTAATATATTCCCATCTGCTTCCTCCTTTCAGCCAAAAACATCTCGTAGGCCTTTCCAAAAACGTCCTCGTCGATCTTCCTGAAATTGTAGTAGAGGAGACCCCGTTGAAATGCCCCCCTCCCCCCCTCAACTCCGAGGATAAGCTTGACCCTCTTCATAAAGCTCGTTATGTTCTCATCGCTACCCTCAAGGGCATCCAGCGGAGAGCTTTTGAAAAGCTCCGTATCGTAGTAAGCGTAGAACCAGTCATCTATCTCCCCGAAAAACTCTTCAAGGACTTTCCTCGGACCACGTGGACTCCACCTTCTTTCAACGGACGTGAAGGTATCATGAAGGAAGCGGAAGGGAATTAGACTGTGGTCTTCGAGCGTTTTTATAAACATGAACTTGTTGAGCAGGTGCACGATGCTCTCGCTCGGGTTTCTAATCCTCCATTTCACCTTTTCAAGCGTTGTGTACCAGCCCTTAAGGTCGTTAAAGAACCTTTCGTCGAGGTCATACTGGGGAAGTTTATCTTCCTTCCTCCTCACGAGCTCCCAGATGTCACGAATCTCCCCGAGCTCGGCTACAAACTCGGCAAAAGACTCCCTGTGGAAGGGCCTGAAGTCATAGATAGCCTCCCCGCTAAAGTAATAAACGTCAACGAGGTTCGTGAGGATGACGTAATCCACCTGGGCCTCCTTGAGGTAACGAACTATCTGGTTATTCTTCTCACTTTTCATTTGATTATAGATGTCCTCAAGAGAAACAGGTCTTATCTTTACGCCGTTCTTGACTTTGTAGGCCCTGTGCATAGCCTTGAGCTCAATAGCTACCGGATTGGTCGTTTCACTCTTTACCAGAAAATCCACCCATCCCTTACCAAGCTTTATTTCTGGCACCCACTCAAGGCCCAAGTGTCCAAGTATTGGGCTGAACAGAAACTCGGAGAGCAGGACCTCGGGTTTTGCAAAACCAATGCTCTCAATGTACTTGCGAGCGTTTTGGGTCTTCAATCGCTCTGAGATCTCCTGAACAAAAGCAGGCGTTAGTTCAACGGCCCCAAGCGATGAGAGAACCCTCAAGTCATCAAGATAATCCTGGAGGAGTCTTTTGCTAATCCCTCCCACTTCTGACACCCACAGAGTCTCACTATTAGATTTTAAAAGCCCATCGCCCAAAACGAGACCTTGATTCCTGAATAACGTTAACATCGCTAAAACGGAAGGGACTTTTTCGAAAAATTTTCACCCAAAAATGTTCATTGATGAACATAAGGTTATATAGGAGTAGCGCGATGGAGGAGCGGGTGATTCGAATGGTGATCAGGCCAAACGTCAAAGAGCTCCCCGGACCGAAGGCGAGGGAAGTCATTGAGAGAAACTTCAAGTACCTCGCGACGACAACGCAGGATCCGGAGAACCTCCCGATAGTCATAGACCGCGGGGAGGGCATAAGGGTATACGACGTTGACGGGAACGTCTTCTACGACTTCGCGAGCGGCGTTGCGGTGATAAACGTCGGACACGCGCACCCGAAGGTCGTTGAGGCGATAAAGAAACAGGCTGAGAGGTTCACCCACTACTCCCTCACCGACTTCTTCTACGAGAACGCCGTCGTCTTAGCTGAAAAGCTCATCGAACTCTCCCCCGGAGACTTCGAGAAGAAGGTGGTCTACGGGAACAGCGGTGCCGAGGCCAACGAAGCCGCTATGAAGCTCGTGAAGTACGGAACCGGAAGGAAGAGGTTCCTCGCGTTTTACCACGCGTTCCACGGGAGAACCCAGGCGGTACTGAGCTTAACGGCGAGCAAGTGGGTTCAGCAGGAGAGCTTCTTCCCTACGATGCCCGGGGTTGAGCACATCCCGTACCCGAACCCCTACAGAAACCTCTGGGGGATAGACGGCTACGACGAGCCGGACGAGCTTATAAACAGGGTTCTCGACTTCATCGAGGAGTACGTCTTCAGGCACGTTCCGCCGCACGAAGTGGGTGCGATATTCTTCGAGCCGATACAGGGTGAGGGCGGCTACGTAGTCCCGCCGAAGAACTTCTTCAAAGAGCTCAAGAAGTTCGCCGACGAGTACGGAATTCTCCTCGCTGATGATGAGGTTCAGATGGGCATCGGAAGGACCGGAAGGTTCTGGGCGATCGAGAACTTCGGAGTTGCCCCCGATCTGATCCAGTTCGGAAAGGCCATAGGCGGTGGACTTCCTTTAGCTGGGGTCGTCCACAGGAAGGAGATAAGCTTCGACAAGCCCGGAAGGCACGCAACGACCTTCGGAGGCAACCCCGTTGCCATAGCCGCTGGGATAGAGGTCGTCGAGATAGTGAAGGAGCTCCTCCCGCACGTCAGGGAAGTGGGGAACTACCTCCACAAGTACCTTGAGGAGTTCAAGGAGCGCTATGAGGTCATAGGCGACGCGAGGGGCATCGGGCTTGCCCAGGCCATCGAGATAGTCAAGAGCAAGGAAGGCAGGGAGCGCTACCCCGAGCTGAGGAGCAGGATCGTGAAGGAGTCCGCCAAGCGCGGTCTGATCCTTCTCGGCTGCGGTGACAGCAGCATACGCTTCATCCCACCGCTCATCGTGACGAAGGAAGAGATAGACGTGGCCATGGAGATTTTTGAGGAGGCACTGAAGAAGGCGCTCTCCTGATTTCAACTTCTTCCCTTCTGCACAAAACCTTTAAAGGCCATTAAAGCACTCCCCCAGGGGATGCCCTTGCTTTCATCGGGGGAGATAGAGGCACTGACGCTAATGCTCTTCACGGCCTACGTGCTCTACCTCCTGCGGAACAGGGGAAAGTTCAGCATGAGCGGAAAGGAACTGCTCCCGGTCCTCCTCACCGCGACGCTGATTTCTCTGCTCCTCGAATACGGGGTGGGGCTAAGAACAGAGGCCGGTGAGATGACGCTCGGCTACCTCGGACTCTTTTTCTTCTCGGCGGCCTTCGGCGAGACGGTTGGCGTGGCCTCGGCGATGGGGGTGGCCTTCGCTGACTACCTCTCCACCTCCGACGTTCATTACGGGTTCCTCTCCCTCCTCGCGGCGTCCGCCGCGGCTATAGTTACCGGCAAAACTTCAAAGATCAGCCCCGAGTTCTCGGTGCTCCTCTCGGCCGCGGTGCTGGGCGGCCTGACGGCCCTGATCCTCTGGGTTCCATGGTTCTGGGGAACTGCCCAATCGGTTTCAAGAACGATCTTCCTGATGTCCCCCCTCTCTGCGTCTGTATCAACCGGTGTGGTAGCCGCTTCCGCCCTCGTCCTCTGGCTCAGGAGGGAGAACATAATAGGGGAGCCAATAGAAAAAAGGGACTAAATGCTCTTTATCTCGTTCCACATCTCGTCCTCCACTATAAGCGGCTCTATTGAGACCCTCTTTGAGGCCCTCCTTATCTGGCCGAGGTACCTCGAATCCGCTATCACAGCGTCGTAGTCGAGCTCCTTAACGGTGTAGACTGAGAGGTCGAGGACGTCCACAACCTCGCCGGCGTACTTCAGGAAGCCCTCGCCAGCCAGGAGGATGTCCGGCTGGAGTCCCTCGGTCTTCAGGTCCTCCACGGCCTTCTCAATTATTTCAAGGATCTCCTCCTTCAGCCCCATCACGAACCCCTCGCGCTCTCCATTATCTTAACACTGCTTGAGGCGCCTATCCTGTTCGCACCGGCCTCTATCATCTCAACGGCCTTCTGGAACGTCCTTATACCCCCGGCGGCCTTAACCCCCATGTCCGGCCCAACTACCCTCCTCATCAGCCTAACGTCCTCGACCGTTGCACCGCCGGTTCCGAAGCCTGTGGAGGTCTTCACGAAGTCTGCTCCAGCTTCCTTAGCGAGTTCGCAGGCCTTGACCTTCTCCTCTTCTGTGAGGTAGCAGGTCTCGATTATAACCTTGACCTTCGCTCCCCTCTCGTGGGCGACTTTAACGACCTCCTCGATGTCCCTCTTCATGTAGTCGTAGTCCTTGTCCTTCAGCGCACCGATGTTTATGACCATGTCAAGCTCGTCGGCCCCATCCTCCAAGGCCCTCTCGGCCTCAAAGACTTTGACCTCGGTTGGCGTTGCACCAAGCGGGAAGCCGATGACGCTCACCACCTTGACGTCTGCCTTCTTCTCCCTCAGGTAGTCCTTGGCGAGTTTAACGCGGTAGGGATTGACGCAGACGGCGTAGAAGTTGTACTCTATCGCTTCATCGCAGAGCTTCATTATGTCCTCCCTCGTGGCGTACGGCCTGAGGTTCGTGTGGTCGATGTACCTGGCCAACTCCTCGGGTTTCACCGTCATCACCCAAGTTAGTTCACCGATGGTGTATATAGGGGTTTTGCCCACCGAAGGTCTCCCTGAACTGTCTGAGGAACTCAGCGCTAACGTCCTCGCTCCCGAGATCGGGCCGAAGCTCACCCCGGAGCACTCTCTCAAGGACTTCAACGGCGTTTCTCCAGCCTTCCTCCAGGGTCTTTCCCTTTGGAATAGGGTTCCTGAGGACGTGCCAGTGACCGTCGCCCTCGTAGTAAACTGCCACCCTGGGTATGTAGTCGATGTCGAGGAAGGTGTTGTCGAGCGTGAGCTCGATCCTGAAATCAGCGAACTCTATGAAGCCCTCCCTAAGCAGTACCTCCTTGGCCTCCTCCCATCTCATCTCCATCACAACGGGGTAAACAGGAACGAATAAAACCCTTTGGATCGAGGCTTTAGGGGTGATCGCATGCTGAGCGGTGCGGAGCTTGAGAGGTACGACAGGCAGATAATGCTCATAGGAGAGGAGGGACAGGAGAAGCTCAAGGCGGCCACCGTTGCCATCGCGGGAGTCGGGGGGCTCGGCTCTCCGGTCGCCTACTACCTGACCGCCGCTGGAATCGGGAGGATCATCCTCATTGACCCCGAGAAACCTGAGCTCAGTAACCTGAACAGGCAGATACTGCACTGGGAGGAGGATCTTGGGAAGAAGGCAAAGTCCGAGTCCGCGGCCTGGAAGCTGAAGCGCTTTAACTCGGACGTTGAGGTTATAGCAAGGGCGGAGAGACTGACCGCCGAGAACGTTGGGCGCGTCGTTGGGGATGCTGACGTCGTGGTAGACTGCCTCGACAACTTCGAGACGAGGTTCCTCCTGGACGACTTCACCGCGGAGAGGGGGATACCCCTCGTCCACGGCGCGGTTGAGGGAACCTACGGGCAGGTCACGACGATATTCCCGGGAAAAACGCGGAGGCTCCGGGAGATTTTCAAAAACGTCAGGAGAAGGGGCAAGTTCCCGATAATCGGGGCCACTGCAGGCGTTATCGGCTCGATACAGGCCATGGAGGTAATAAAGCTTCTGACTGGCATAGGGGAGCCCCTCCTGAACCGCCTCCTCATAGTGGACCTCGCCCACAACGGCTTTGAAGTCGTCGAGCTTTAGCCGGGAGGGCGAACGCCCACTGTCCTGTTAACGCTGAGCACATTGAAGCGCCTCAGGAGGAGGCCCCTCTCGACGACCTTCCCCCTTCCACCGTAGGGATCCGTGTAGCCGTAGGAGACCTCAAAGAGCAGGGATATCGTCCCGTTTACTGGAGTTCCGCCGAGGATCCTGAGTTCCATCGAGGGAGAAGAGACCGAGATCGTGGAGCCGTTGGGGGAGCCGACGAGGAGGGAGACAAGGCCCTTCAGGTCTTTTCCATCGGGCCTGCAGCTGATCATGAGTTCATCCCCTTCACCCGAGGCCCTGCATCTCCCAGCATTAACCTCCTCGATGAAAATCGAAAGCGGGTTGTAGCGGTAGAGGTCGAGGACTCCCTCGTAGCCCTTCTCCCCCTCCCTCAGGTGAAGCCAGCGGCCGTCCGAGAACAGGTAGGCATCACCACCTGTGAGAATGGCTCGGGTCACGTACCTCGCCCCCTCGGGGTAAGCCCTTACGGTCATGTTGATGGCCATCACGCCGTTGTTCAAGTCGAAATACCCCCTCGATGACGTGAGTATGGAGACGTTCTGAACCCGTGTTACACCACCGGAGGTGACCTCCGTGGAGAAGTTGACGACCGTCGAGATGTTGGCAGTGTAGGAGGAGACCCCTATGGAGGGCCGCGGGGACGATGTTCTGGTGTCGCTTGGCCCCGTCCCGGTCTCGTAAACAGACGAGGTTGTGTGAGTCGTGAGGGAGGTGGGATGGGAGGCCTCCTGGCCGGAAGAGGACGTAGATAATGGCTGGGAGGAAGTTGGGGAAGTCCCGGTGGAGGGGACCCCCTTGCCGCCCCCTCCCAAACAGCCGGCCCCAAATGAGAGCAGCACGAGGGCTATCAGAATCAGGGGGACGATCCTCATTCAACCACCTGCCTTAGTTCGCTGGATACTCTAAAAACCTTCCGGAAGAGATAAGAGGGGGGCCGAGAAGGGGATACGGTGGTGGTATGGGGAATAACGGGAAGAAGGTTGGGATCTCAAGGGGAAGCTTTGACGTCCAGGCGGCCATAGAGAGGCTCTCAAACCCAAAGGCCGGCGCCTACGTGGTCTTCTTGGGTAGAGTCCGGGGGGAGAGCAGGGGAAAGAAGGTGCGAAAGCTCGTTTATGAGGCCTACGAGGAGATGGCCCTGAGGGAGATGGAGCGGATCAGGGAGGAAGCCCTCGAGAGGTTCCCGATACTTGACATGGTGATAGAACACAGGGTGGGGGAGCTTGGGGTGGGTGAGGACACGATACTCGTGGTGGCCAGCGGGGTGCACAGGAGAGAGGCCTTCGATGCCTGTTCTTGGGCAGTGGACGAGGTCAAGAGGCGCGTACCCGTGTGGAAGAGGGAGGTAACGGACGAGGGCACCTTCTGGATAGAGGGGAAGAGGAGCGTTCCAGATTACCACGGCTGAATGTTCGTCATTTTTTGCTAACTTTTCTCAATAGTATGCAAAATCGGAATAGAAAAAGTATATATACCTCCCTTTCCGACCAGATACGGTGGTCGTAATGGCAGAGGTTGTTAGGATAGGAGACAGGGCAATCGAGGGAGTAAACTGGGGAACAAGGTTCGCGATAGGGAAGCCCCCCTGGAGCAGCGTTCCCCATACAGGGAAGGCGGAGAGGCTTATCCTTCAGCTCGGGGCAGGGAAGGGAAAGTTCAGTGAAACCCAGGGGATTCCGAGGTCAATCGGCTGCATAGGCAACAACAGGTTCGTGCTCAGGAGGGAGAAGCTCAGCAGGGATGAGATCGAAAGGATCCTCCTTGACTTCAAGAGGATGAAGGGGGAGGAGCTGTGGCTTACCAACTACGATGACGTTGATGAGCTCCTGTGGGCTGCCAAGAGGGCCGTCGAGATCGGGTTTGAGAGGGTGAACGCGGTCGTCCTGAGGGAAGACCTTGAAAAGGTGAAGCCAGTCCCGGGCGTCAGGTTCATAGCGGAACTTGAGTACAGCAGGGAGGATGTCGTGAGAACGGTTGGAATCGAATGGGTCTCTGGGATCCTCGTCATGGTGAACCAGGAGAACCTCAACGATGCCATGGAGTTCCTCCCGAGGGTTGGGGGAGACGTTGAGGTATACATTGACGTCCTCTATCCCAAATCCGCCCGCTTCCTGTCCTTCAACGTCATAGAGCTGAGGAGGATCATGAACCCAACAGTTGAGAGGTACAACGACTGCCTCGCCGGGACGATAGCGGTCAGCGGCGACGGCTACGTAACCCCCTGTCCCCTGCTGAGGAACTACGTGGTCCAGGATGCAAGGGAGAATGGCCTGAAGGGCGTCCTGAGGAAGAAGAGGCTCAAGTCCTTCTGGACGCTCACCAAGGACAAGATAGAAACCTGCTCCGGATGCCCCTTCAGGTACGTCTGCCACGACTGCAGGGCCCTCGAGTACCAGGCAACGGGGGAGATAGAGGGGATCGAGTACTGCCCCATAGCCGATTAAAAGTCGAGGATTGAGTGGTAGCCGCTCCCGTCCTTTTTTACCATCCTGCTGTATATGGTCTTCGTGTACTTGTCAACCAAATCGTCTATGACGTCGAAATACTCGACGACGAACTTGTCCACGTACTTGCTGAACTCGAGTATCTTGTCGGCAAGATCCTCGGTGGACGAGAAGAAGCACTCGACGGAGTAGCCGTAGCCCACGAGGACGCCGATGAGGAGCTCCCTCTCCTTGAAGACGTTGAAAATCTCCTCTTTGAGCTCCTTGGCCAGGCCGAGTATTCCCCTGTCGTAACCCGGGACATCGTAGCTGACGATGTAAGTCCTGATGAGGTCGAGGTTCTTGAGGCGGTTGATCATGTACTTAACCGTCGTCCTGCTCTTCCCGAGGCGCTGGGAGATCTTTGAGATGGGCGTCCTCGCGTCCACCCTGAGTATGTCCATGAGGACTGCGTAATCGTAGCTGAGGTTCCAGTCCCCGTATGTGATGCCCTCCGTGAGGGGATAGCTCCTGGCCTCGTAGTACTCGTAATCGTCGCTGTACCTGCTGAGGTACTCACCAATTAGATCCACCTGATCTTTGGGAACGTAAAGAATACCGGAGAGACCGTTTTTGAAGCCGAAAATTGGGTTCAGATAGGCAACGAAGGGGTTCCTGAGCATTTTCTCGGCTACACTCCTGATTTCATCCCTGGGAACGGAGAGAAAAGCCACGAAACTCTTGAGCCCGATCACGTCGATGTTGAAAACAGTGTTAACGTAGAAGTACTTTCCATAATACTTGTCGTAGAGCCTCTTCAGGCGGTAATAATCCACCCCCTCCTCCTCGGATATTTTCCTGAGACTGTCAATGGGGTGCTTCTCAAGGAGATCTGCAAGGAATTCCAGCTCCTCCCTATTCGCATCGGCCATTGTTCATCCATAAAGGTTAAATCGTTCCACCGTTAAATCCTTATCGGTGAACGGGATGGTGAAGATAGAGGTCATAGACATCGAGAAACCCGAGGGAAGTGAGGTCATAATCGGCCAGGGGAACTTCTCCATATTCACAGTTGATGACCTTGCGAGGGCCCTGCTGACCGCGGTTCCCGGGATAAAGTTCGGAATAGCCATGAACGAGGCCAAACCGCAGCTCACCCGCTTCACGGGCAACGACAGGGAGCTTGAGGAGTTTGCGGCCAAGAACGCGGTGAGGATCGGGGCAGGCCATGTCTTCGTGATAGTGATGAGGAACGCCTTCCCGATAAACGTCCTCAACACCGTTAAGAACCACCCCGCCGTTGCGATGGTCTACGGGGCAAGTGAGAACCCGTTCCAGGTCATAGTCGCCGAGACGGAGCTCGGAAAGGGGGTTCTCGGCATAGTGGATGGGAAGGCCGCCAACAGGATTGAAAGCGAAGAGCAGAGGAAGGAGAGGAGGGAGCTGGTCGAGAAGATCGGCTACACCATAGACTGAGGAAGAGTGATCCCATGAGGCTGACCTTCGTTACGTCCAATCCAGGGAAGGTGGAGGAGGCGCGGAAGTACTTCAAACCCCTCGGGGTCGAGGTCCACCAGCTCCACATTGAGTACCCCGAGATCCAGGCCGACACCTTGGAGGAGGTGGCAGAATACGGGCTTGAATGGCTTGCGGAGAGGTTTGAAGGGCCCTTCTTCCTCGACGATTCCGGCCTGTTCATTGAGGCCCTAAACGGCTTCCCCGGCGTTTATTCAGCGTACGTCTACAAAACCCTCGGCATCGGGGGCATCCTGAAGCTCCTCAAAGGGGAAGCGAACAGGAGGGCACACTTCAGGAGCGTCGTAGCCTACTGGGACGGTGAAGTCCACCTCTTCACCGGGAAGGTGGAGGGGATGATAACCGAAGAACCGCGCGGTGCCGGCGGCTTCGGCTTCGATCCCGTCTTCATGCCCGATGGCTTCGACCGTACCTTTGCCGAAATGACAACCGAGGAGAAGAACCGGATCTCACACAGGGGGCGGGCCCTGAAGGCCTTTGCCGAGTGGCTAAAAGAAAACCTTAAATAAGGTTAAAAGAGCAAAAACGTAGGGCAGTTATTTGAAGAACTGACAAAGCAGCGGGGCGGTGCGGATGGTGGGACAGCTCGATGATATCGATATGAAGCTGTTGAGGGAGCTCAGGGAGAACGCGAGGGAGAACATAGCCTCCCTCAGCAAAAAGATCGGAATACCGAGGACGACGGTTCACTACAGGATAAAGAAGCTCCTCGAGGAGGGGGTTATAGAGAAGTTCACGGTTAAGCCAAACTACAAAAAGCTCAACCTCGGAACGACGGCCTTCATACTCGCGAGGTACGACCCGGAGTCTGGGGTAAACCAGAGGGAAGTCGCGAAGAGGGTCGCGATGCTCGACGGTGTCTACGAGGTTCACATAATCACCGGAGAATGGGACCTCCTTATAAAAGTCCGCGCCCCGAACTCCGAGGAGATAGGGAAGATAGTAATCGACAGGCTCAGGGAGATAAAGGGCATAGGCCAGACCGTGACCATGGTGTCCTTCGTTTCGGTCAAGGAGGAGCTTTAGGGGCGATGATTTTCGTTCTCCTTCCTGACCGGTGATGACGCGAGGGAAGATGAGCCCCATTCGAAAGATTTATAAACCAAAGCCTAAAACGCTCTCCAGTGGCAAAAAACGCCTTTCTTGGGGGTGTTAGCAGTGGAAATGAAGTTCGAGATACCCGTATGCACATCATGTGGAAAGGAGATAAGCCCGAGGGAGCACGCCACCCACTTCGTATGCCCTAACTGCGGCGAGGCAATCATCTGGCGCTGCGAATCCTGCAGAGTCTTAGGGGTTCCATACAAGTGCCCCAAGTGCGGCTGGGAGGGGCCGTGAATTTGGAGGTGAAGAAAAATGGCCGACTACAACATGGTTGCCGTCGTTAGGGTCATGCCGACTGACCCGGAGGTAAACCTCGACGAGCTTGAGGCGAAGCTCAAGGAGGTACTCCCTGAGAAGTTCGGCCTTGCCAAGGTCGAGCGCGAGCCTATAGCCTTTGGCTTAGTTGCCCTCAAGTTCTACGTTTTGGCTAAGGACGAGGAAGGCTACGACCTCGACCAGGTTCTCGATGCCTTCAGGCAGGTTGAGAACGTCGAGAGCGCTGAAGTCGAGACCGTCTCAAGGATTTGAGGGGCCTTGCCCCCTTTAAATTCCGAAACCTTTTTCTAAGCCCGCTTTGATTCCGGGATGATGCCGACGATTAAGGTAAAAGACCTAAGGAAGAGCTACCCGAAGAGGATACCCCTTCCCTTCCGGAGGGTCGAGTGGGTTGAGGCCCTCAAGGGAATCTCCTTCAAAGTCAGGAAAGGCGAGCTCTTCGGCCTCCTCGGGCCCAACGGCGCCGGAAAAACGACCACGATAAAGATTCTCACGACACTTCTCGAACCGAGCGGGGGGAGCGCGAAGGTTCTCGGCTACGACGTCGTTTCCCAGGCGAGGGAAGTAAGAAGAAGGATAAACCTCGTTGCCGAAGGCGAGAGAACCCTCTACTGGCGGCTGAGCGCCTACGAGAACCTCCGCTACTTCTCTAACATCTACTACGTTCCAAAAGATGAAGCCGAGAAGAGGATAAGGGAGCTTCTCCAGCTCGTCGGCCTCTGGGAAAGGAGGAACGACTTAGTTATGGGCTTCTCTCGCGGAATGAAGCAGAGATTGGCTATAGCCAAGGCCCTCATAAACGACCCCGAGGTTCTCTTCCTCGACGAACCTACCCTCGGCCTCGACGTTCAGAGCGCCCTCTTCGTTCGGGAATTCGTGGAGAGGCTCGTGAAGGAGAAGAGGAAAACGGTTCTCCTGACGACCCACCACATGGCCGAGGCTGAGAGGCTCTGCGACAGGATAGCGATAATCGACCACGGGAGGATAATAGCGCTCAACACGCCGGAGAATCTCAAGAGGCTCGTCAGCGAGGGCGAAACCGTGGAGATAAGGGTCAGGAACCTGAGACCGGAGAAGGTGAAAGAGGTTGACGGGAGGCTGGCAGTTTCCGAAGAGGATCCCACACGTGGAACCCTCCTCAGGGGAAACCTTGACGAGGAAGACCTACCAAGGGTCGTTGAGGGGCTTATAAGGGCGGGGGCAAAGGTTCTCTCGGTGGAGAGGGTCGAACCAACGCTGGAGGATGTGTTTATAAAGCTCACGGGAAGGGCGCTGAGGGATTGAAATGGCCTTTCTGGCCGTTATGGAAAAGGAGTTCAGGATGTTCTTCCGCTATCCGCTCAGGGTCGTGAGCTCTGTCTTAGTTGGCCTCGTCTTCCTCGTTCAGTTCGTCTACTTCGGACAGGCAGTCCTCGGCGGGAGGTATTCGTCAATCCTTCAGGCTTCCACGGGAGTTGGAGACTACCCCACCTACGCCCTAATAGGCTATGTCCTCTGGTGGGTCTCGGTTTCGCCCATGGAGGCCTCGGTGTGGGGAATCCGGAGGGAGCTCCAGAGGGGGACCTTAGAAAGCAACGTGGCCTCTCCTATGGGTCTCCTTGAGATGGTGGTCAGCTTAGCCTTAAGCTGGATGCTCATGGACTCGGTTATCATGGCTGTGGTCTTTCTCACCGGAGTGATTGCATTCGGAGTGAGCCTCTCGTGGTTTGCCCTCCTGAAGGCCCTCCCAATCGTGGGCTTAGCTTTTCTGGCCTTCCTCGGCTCGGGTTTAATCTTTGCCGGTCTTGTGATGATCTTCAAGAACATAGGGCCCTTCGCCCAGATATTCGAGTTCCTGGTTCTCTTCATCTCGGGCGTCTTCTTCCCCCTCTCAACCCTCCCGGCTTGGGTTGTCTCGCTCTCAAAGCTAATCCCCCTCACCCACTCAGCCAACGCGGTCAGGAAGCTCTTCGTCGGTTTTCCCTACTCCTCCGTCACCGGCGAGGTCGCCTGGCTACTCCTCCTTACACCCCTCTACTGGCTCGCGAGCTACGCCCTCTTCAAATGGGCCGAAAGAACGGCCAGGGTGATGGGCTATGGCGGTTACTGAAGAGCTTGGGGCCCTCATTGGGGTCGCGAGGAAGAGCTGGAAGGTCTTCCTGAGCTACAAGCTCTGGTTCGTCAGCGACCTACTGATGGGCTTTTTCTTCGCCGGCAACGCCCTCCTCATCGGGATAGGGCTTACCGGCAAAAGGCACTCGGAATCCCTCGCTCAACTCACCGGCTACTCCGATTACCTCCTCTTCGCAGTCCTCGGCTTCATGGTTCTGGGCTTTGGATTGACCTTTCTCAGCGGGTTCGTCTGGAGTGTGGTTGACGAGCTCTACGCGGGAACCCTTGAGTACTCCTTCGCCTCGCCGATGAGGAGGATAACCTTCTTCCTCGGAAACGTCCTCGTAAGGTTAGCCCTCAACGGGCTCTTCCTCCTGATATACGTCCCCCTCTTCGTCGTGCTCTTCGACCTGAGAATAGAAGTGGTTCCCTTCCTCAAGGGGCTTGCCGTTCTCCTCCTCGGAACGCCGGGGATGGTTGGCCTCGGCTTAGCTGCCGCTGGAATCGTCCTCTACCTCCGCGACCCGGGGCCCTTCATAAGCATCCTTGAGATGCTCGTCTTTGCCCTCAGCGGGGCGATGTACCCGATCTCAATCCTACCAAAACCCCTCCAGTGGCTGGCAAAGGCCCTTCCCTACGCCCCGACGACCGAGACTTTAAGGAAGGTCGTCATCTCGGGTTTCTCCGGAGCGGTTTCCGGCATAGCTTACCTCGCGGTAATCTCTCTGGCCTACGCCTTCTTCGGCTACCTAACCTACAAATGGAGTGAAAAACAGGCGAGAAAAATTGGGCTTAAGAGCTACTAAAGCCCTATGCTTAAACTCAGCTTCGGCCTCTTCCACTCGTCGAGGATCGAGCGAAGCTCCTCGTTCTCGACCTTGGAGTAGAGCTCGTCGAAGCGGGCCTTTGCTCCCTCCTCTCCAGCTTTCCAGCGGGCGAGCTCGCCGATAGCCTTGAAGAAGTAGGCCGTGTCGTCCTCAAAGAGCTCGGCAAAGGCATCCATGTTCTTCGCGATTACCTCGTAGGCACCCTCGTTGAAGAGCCCCTCGATGAAGTCAACGAGCGTGTCAAAGACGAGGCCGAAGACGTCGTCGCTCACGTTTATGGCCTTCAGTAAAGCCTCGCGAAGGGCTTTGAAGGCTTTGTCATATTCCTCTCTCCCCGCCCATATCTCGGCCTCTATCAGCTTCGCGTTTATCTCAACCTCGTCGTCCCTCGGGTTCCTCAGGACTTCCTTTATGAGCGCTTCCGCGGCATCGTAGTCGCTGAGCTCGTACCTGAAGTGTGCCAAATCGAGGAGGCTTATCATGTGGTTCTTCTCGTCTTTGAGCTTCTCGAATATCTCCCTCGCGCGCTCCATCAGCTCTATCGCCTTCTCCGTCTCCCCAACGTCATCGTAGTTGACCGCGAGGTTCGCCAAGGTAAGGGCTATCTCCTTCTCGTTCTTCAGCACCTCTTCCTCGTGCTTTAGGAGCTTTTGGTAGACCTCAATCGCCTTCTCAGGCATCCCGAAGTGCTCGTATGCATCCGCCAAGTAGTAGAGCGCCGTCGCGTACTCCTCTGGATCATCCTTCTTGAGCTCGACGAGTCTCTTATAGAGGTCTATTCCGCCTTCAACATCATCGAGGTGGGCGTAGACGTGCCCTATCTCGTGGGCTAAATCATAGGGGTCCTCGCACTCGATTGCAACGTCTTTCAGGCGCTCCAGTTCCTTCCTAAGCTCCTCCTCGTCTTCGATTGACTCGATATAATCGTCAAAGAGTTCAAGCAACTTCTCGCAGTCCCTTTCAGCCAGAGCCTTCTCCCAGTCGGCCTTTACGTCGGTCATCTCAACCACCGGGGCCTGATTTGGGGAAGCGGTTAAAAAGTTAATTGAAAAAGGTTGCACACCATATGAATGCCACAAGGCCCAAAGATAAAATAGAAGGTCAGCGCCTCACATCTCCCTCCGAGGACAGGCGGGGAGTTAGAATGGTCGAAGCTGCCGCTGATAGTTTCTCAGATAAATAAAAATCGAGCTGAGTAGGGATAAACAAACGCCCGCCAACGCAAGCCCAATGGCACCGCATCAACGGGTACTGCACTCGGTCCAGAGTCTCGAATAATTAAGTAGAAAGTCCCGCTTCTCAGAAGCGTAGTCCCAGTCACCGGGGTAGAGGATGACGTAGCTCAGTTCCTCACTTCTCGGTCCTTTAATGGTTTCATAGGTCACCAAGATGCTTATCTCGTGGGGTCTGCAGTCCCTGAGGGTAACGTTGGCCTCAAGCTCAACAGGACCAACCAGGAAAGAGGCGTTGGAAACTGCGTTCAACCGCAGGTGAAAAGTACCCCCTATCTTGACAACACTCACGTTGTAGGGGGATGGGGGGTTGAAGATGAAGGAGAGAAGGGCGGCGAGGCTGAGGTTGTTGGGGGTTCTGCCGACACCGTTGGTTCCCTTGGAACGGCTGCCGTCGGGGTAAAGAACACAGTAGGATAGATAAGCCCCGCTCCAGTTCACAAGAAGGGTACGGCTTATCCCCTGGGCTTGAACCTCACTAATGTATCTCAGGGATGAACCGTTGAAGAACTCCGAGAAAACCGGCCCCCCAGTCCCGTTTCCAGAATAGACGTTCAGTATGAAATTCCTCGTGGAGTTGGCGCACGCAACGACATTCTCCCACCTAACCGCTTGCCCCGCCGAACCTGCCGGAAAGTTGACGAGCTGGGCCCCGGCCGAGATGAGCAAGAGCAGCATGGAAAGGGCCGCTATTCTACTCCACTCGTAGTCCATCACCATGCCCCCGGACACAGGTTGTTCTGTATAAGAGGTTATAACCCTTGGGGCGGGCAGCGAAAATTTTATAAATAACCCAAAGGAAGGATAATGCGGAACCTCGATTGCTCCCGATGTCCTTTCAGTTTACAAAAGAGAGGAGGTGGGGGGAGATGGCCCAGCTCGCAGGTCAGCCGGTTGTTATTCTGCCTGAGGGGACGCAGAGGTACGTTGGAAAGGACGCGCAGAGGCTCAACATCTTAGCTGCGAGAATAATAGCCGAAACCGTCAGAACAACCCTCGGGCCGAAGGGAATGGACAAGATGCTCGTTGACAGCCTCGGGGACATAGTCATCACCAACGACGGCGCCACAATCCTTGACGAGATGGACATACAGCACCCTGCTGCTAAGATGATGGTTGAGGTTGCTAAGACTCAGGACAAGGAAGCTGGCGATGGAACGACTACCGCTGTCGTTATCGCCGGAGAACTCCTCAGGAAGGCCGAGGAGCTACTCGACCAGAACATCCACCCGAGC
>WAKU01000033.1 GCA_015523195.1 Thermococcus sp. | reverse complement strand
CTCACCCTCGACGAGCTGCTGCTCCTCCAGAGGTATAACCTCGTCTGAGGTCTCGCTATGGAAGTCCTTAGGCACGAGGGGCCGGGAAGACTGGGCTTGGTTAGGTTAGGGGAGCACTCCTTTAGAACCCCCGCGTTGGCTGGGGTAGACTTCACCCTCTCCCCGTTCAACTCCTTCTTCCACCCGGATGAACCGGGTAGCTACGACTTCAACCTCGCCCCCTCAATCCCTCTGAGCTTCTACACGCCGGGTGAGGTGGTGGAGAAGACCCTCGGAAGGCTCTGGAGCGTGGACTACGAGGGATTCAACGCCTTTTACCTCCCGGCTTTGAGGAGAACCGAATATTTAGGGGAGTTCTTCAAGATAATCGAGAGGTACAACTTCGACGCCGTCTACCTCGGCAACTCGAAGATTTTAATCAAGGAGTACCGCTACTTCGTTAGAATCCTGCGCGAGCTGCGCGAGAGGTTTCCCAACGTCATGATAATAGCCGACTTTGAGCCTTTCTTCTATCCGTTAGCTGTCTACCTCGGCGTTGATGCCTTCGACACCCGCTCTCTCAAGCTCTACGACTTCGAGGGGAGGGGCTTCACTCAATTTAGCCCCTTCATCTGGAGCGATGAACCAAACTCCCTCGACTTCGCGAGGAGAACCAGCCTTGAAGTCCGGAAGGCCCTCGAAAGCGGGAAGCTCCGCTACCTTGTTGAGAACTTCTTCCACACCCAGTATCACGCCGGAATACTCCGCATAGCGGACATTGAGCATTCCGATTACCTCGAAAAGTACATCCCGATACAGAAGGAGACCGTCTACTTCGTAAGCGACGCCTCGATAAGGAGGCCCGAAGTTAAACGCTGGCACTCACGCGTTGAGGAGCGCTTTGTGCCGCCGGAGAACACCGAGTTAGTGCTTCTCTTCCCCTGCTCCGCCAAGAAGCCCTACTCTTTCTCCCGCTCGCATACGCTCTACCGGAAGGCGGTTAAAGACGCCCTCGGATCCGGCGTTTTCAGAGTCCACGAGCTGATCTTAACCTCGCCCTTCGGCGTCGTCCCGCGCGAGTGGGAGTGGTTGGCCAAATACGACATAGTCGTCACCGGCCACTGGGGCGAGGAGGAGATAAAGCCAGCGGCTGAACTGCTTGCCAAGACCCTGGAGAAGTATCCGAAGGATGTCCCCATCATAGCCCACCTCGACGAGGCCTACGTTGAGATAGCGAAGCTCGCCTCTGAGATGAGTAGGAGGGAGATAATCTTCACCGAGATAAAGAACGGTACGACGAGCAGGGAGAGCCTCGAATCGCTAACTGAAACTCTCAGGGAGTTCCAGCTCGAGGGAACAAAGGAGGACAGGACGTACCGCTACTTCAATGGCATAAGAAAGGTCTTCGACTTCTACTTCGGAGCAGGAGCTGGAGAGGCCGTCCTCCCGGAGAACGGGATGGTCAAAGGCTCAAAGATGCTCCGCCTCTTCGTCGAAGATCAGCAGACCGGGACCTTCAAGGACGGCGTGGTAAGTGTCACGCCCTTCGGCATGCAGAGGATATACGACTCCCTCAAGTCATACTGGGTCAAGGTTGACTTCGAGCTTAGGGGAGACGTCTTTGCAGTCGGCGTTGATGAGGCGGACGAGAGGATAAGGCCTGACGATATCGTCGGCATAGTCCGCGATGAAAGGGTCGTCGGCGTTGGGAAGGCCGTTCTGAGCGGTGAGGAGATGGTTAACGCCAAGAAAGGTGTTGCCGTCAAGGTGAGGAAGAGAGCGTAACGCCTAAAAACCTCCCTCCCATTTTTCCACCATGCCGAAGCACTTCCGAAAAGGCGTCAAGCGGGAGCACCACTTTCTCAGGGGCCTTGAAAAGCCGCTCGAGGAGATAGCCCAGATTCAGGGGGTTAAGAAGGTAATCCCCGGCAGGATATACGCGAGCGATTCAAGGGGCTTCGAGATAAAGGTTTCACGCGAGACGAAGACGGGATTAAAGCTCATAGCGAAGAGCGACGGTTCGGTCCAGGAGGTTTTTCTGGTCGTGGATAGGGCCGATAGGGAGAGGGTTAGAGAGTGGATTGAGGTCCTATCTGAGGAATGGAAGAAGAATTGATCTCTGGTGGAATATTGACAATTTCATAAAATTCTTAATCTCCCCACTATAAGCCTGTCTCTAAGATGAAAAGCGCAAAAATCAAAAGCACCACAGTCGCCAGTATAACGATAATGTGCTTGTATTTGGTCTTTGGATTTTCCGGCAATGATGTAAAAACTTTTGAACGTACGTATACTTCCTCAGGAATAATGAGCCAACGTTTTCCGTCTTTAACAACAAATTCAATTGATGACAAACGAGGAAAGACTCGTTTTATGCGTGAGGTTTCCACATAAATCTCTTGTGGAGTCACATAAACGCTTCCCTTCTCTTTGAGTCGTTTTTTCACGTTTATTATGACATTGTCATATTGAGTATACTCCTTAGGTGACCACGTTCCTGTGGAGGGGGAAATCGAAAATTCTCTTGGATGATAACGCTCGACAGAGAGAACTTGATTTGTAAGCGATTTTGGTATTTTTTGACTTGTATGCGCCTCTTCTTTAATACCACGCGAGATTATTTTCCCCACATCTGAAGATTTATTGCTGTATTCATCCCAGAACTTTCTTGTGTACGAATAACATGGATGGCCATCTTTCCTGTGCCACTCTTTTTCTAAGAACTCCCTCAACTCTACGTGCTTGAGCCACAATTCCTTATATTTGGCAAAAGTTAAGACTAACGTGGGAGTGACATGCTTCTCACAAAACCATTCTCCACAGTAAGGGCACTGATAAAGCTTTTTCTCGCTTTTATCTCCCTCATAACTGGAACATCTCGGACATATTCCAAATCTCTCTGAGCTCTTTTTCTCTTGTTCCATATTTTCCTTCGAGATATTGCTTTTTTCTGTTATTCTCTTGAATCCTTTGTTTTTTGCAATATCTTTCAAAACAGGTTTTTTATTAGTTTTTAGACTTTCATTAAGCTTAAAACTGGAATCATTAAAAATCTCAACATTTCCTTTTAGGTATTTTTCCATCTCTTGTCCAATGAAAATCAGATCATATTTTATGTTTTCTGCCAAGCCTTTCCAATTTTTGGTTCTATACAGTCTACTATACACATACCTAGCAATAGAGAGATAATCAATCAAAATTTCGTCCGGATTTCTGTTTACGTCTTCATCATGATAATTGTACCAGAGGTTGTCTCTCCAATCCTCTAACTCCCCAGCCATAACACTCGGAAGGGAGAATCCCCTGACGTCAAGAGTACCATCCCTGTAATATACCACAGATGTATCGGCTTTGCGGAGGAGGGCGATTATGGTATTTAGGTATGGATTAATAATCCTTGTAACAAGATAATGGAGGTCTTTAGGGGGGGATGTTTTAGTCATCTTAATAGTACCCCCTGAATACGTTACATCATATGGGCTATACAATCACAAAATTAATAAAGTTTATGTGAATTCGTGCAAAATTAGTCTCATTGCACTAAAGCTCCCCCTTCCCCTCAAAAAACTCCACCAGCTCCTCGTCGCTTACCTCCCTTCCTTCCGTGTACCCCAGCTCCCGTTTCTGGAGCTCTATCAGCCCTGGCGTGAGGAGAAGCCTCCCGTCCAGCTTCGGAACCGCGTAGTGGAGCGTTATCTCGCTGAACTCATCCAGCTTTATCGTCGGGTTCTCCTCGTAATCTATCTCGTCCAGCCTCTTCCCGTCCGCTATGAGCTTCGCCACTATTGAGGCACCGTCTATCGAGTACTGGGGCTTCCCTATGTGTCTCACTTTAACGCCCTCCATCCTCGACGTTATGAACTCCCTCGTCCTGCCCCTCGGAACGGCATCCCCGAGTATTCCACCGACGACTATCATCGTGTCCTCATCTATGTCCTCGGGCTTGAGCTCCTCCTCGGCCTGGAGGTCGAGGACTATTATCTTAGAGCGGTCGAATGGAAAGCGGATTACGCTCTCACTTATCACGCTCCCGAGCTTGGCCAACCTCTCCCTTTCCTCAGGCAAAACGTTTGTGAAGATCAGCTTGTTAGCCCACCATTCACTCACGTGGCTGTACTCCAGCCAGAGCCAGTCACTTATCCCCTCAAGGTGCTCGATAATCAGATACGGCATGAGCATCACCGGTGGACGTTGGGTGAGATTTTTAAAAGCCCTGCGGTAGTTTCTCCATGTCGTTCCGGGAGAAATACGCGAGGATCGCTAAACACTACGAGAGACTGGAAAGGCCCCTCGACAGGTTCTTCTGCCCGCTTAGGAGGAAGGCGATCTCCTTCATCGAGGGAAATGAGGTTCTAGAGGTTGGAGTTGGAGTGGGCAAGACGCTGAAGTACTATCCTGGGGATGTGGAGCTCTGCGGTATTGACGCGGTTCCTGAGGCCCTGGAGATAGCGGAGAGGAAAGCCCAAGAGCTCGGCTTAAGGGCCTGCTTTAGGGAAGCCAACGTCGAGAGCCTGCCTTTTCCGGACGGAAGTTTTGATACCGTTGTTTCTTCCTTCGTCTTCTGCACCGTTCCCGATCCCGAGAAGGGCATGGAGGAGATAAAACGAGCCCTAAAGCCCGGTGGGAGGGCCGTCTTCCTCGAGCATACACAGAGCGACTCGAGGCTGGTGGACTACCTGTTTCTCCGGCCAATGAAGTTTGTCCTCAAACCCCTCCTCGACGATGATCCTCTCAGGGAGACTCACCTTCTCGTGAGGAGATACTTCAAGGTTGAACATGAAGAGAGTCACTTCCATGGGATAGTACGCTTGGTGGTGGCGAGGAAGAAGGGATAAAACTTTTAAAGTCCCCGGGTTTCCTATATTACGGGCTGGACGGAGCGGTGGTAGTCTAGCCTGGTCTAGGACACCGGCCTCCCAAGCCGGTAACCCGGGTTCGAATCCCGGCCACCGCACCATCGAAACTTTTCAGTTCAAAGTTTCATCAAAGGTTGTAGCTCCTTCTTTGAGTGTAGCCCACAGGGGTTTCCGCTTGAGATTAATCATTCTGAAGCGAGCTACGAACTTTTGGTGAAACCTCTGGAAAAACTTCAACACCATTTCCCCTATTGTTCAAGCGTCCTTGATGGATGGAGGAAAGATTCATGCCTCAGGAAGGGTTGGGCGTCACCATCGCTGGGCTTAAAAACCTGGAACCCCTTCTACCCCTGGTGGTACCATGAGATTCATTCCGCTCATAGTCGCCCGACCGGAGGTCCAGATGGCCATAGATGAGGCCATAATGCGCGCGAGGATAGAGGATAAGGTACCCGACACTGTTCGCTTATACGCCTTCAGCCCAAGCTCGGTAACCATAGGCCGCTTCCAGAGCGTCGTCCACGACGTCAACCTCGACGAGGCGAGGAAGCTCGGCATCCCCGTTGTGAGGAGAATAACCGGCGGTGGCTCCGTCTTCCACGACGAGTTCGGGGAGATAACCTACTCGGTTATAGTGGGCGAAAACCTCCATCCGATGCTCAGAAACGTTGAGACCAGCTACCGCTATCTGGCAGGCCCCCTCGTTGACGCCCTCAAGGAGCTCGGCCTTGAGGCGGGCTTCTCAGGCCTGAACGACATCGTTGCCAACGGAAAGAAGATCAGCGGCTCGGCCCAGACGAGGAGGAAGGGCGTGATTTTGCAGCACGGCACCTTCATGTACTCCACGCGCGTTGAGGTTTTGGGAAGAGTGCTCCGCGTTTCCAAGCTCAAGCTCCAGGACAAGGGCGTTTCCTCGATATGGGAGCGCG
>WAKU01000032.1 GCA_015523195.1 Thermococcus sp. | reverse complement strand
TTTTAGTGTATTTTAATTTTACACTATTATTAAAATTTGAAATTGTATTTGTAAATTTGATAAATTTGTATATTTTTCACAAATATAAGTATTAAAAATTTTGAATTTTTAACTTGATTATAAAGTAAAATTAGCACAACTTCATATATAGAGCCCTCCGAGGAAAAACGTACTCCCATACACACAGGCCTTATCAAAAAACCGGCCTTATGAATTGTGAGGCCGGGCATCTTTATACCAAAATCGGGTTACGCCTAAAGGTGGTTACAATGAGTTGACACGTGCCGTATTTGAAAGCCTATGACGCACCTAATATGTGATTTTCTGATGCCTCTCAAGATACTCAAGCTCCTGAGTTTGGCGACGTGGGCTTTTCTCATGGCCATACATACCAGGAAGCACCTCCGTTGGGTTAGGCCTTTCTTGCCAGAGTCTCTCATCGGGCAGATTTCAATCACGACAGAGTTAAGCCCAGTGGATTCCCAACGACCTGTGAAGATTGGCAACCATTGGTCTCGACGATATTGGGCGGGGTTTTAGTTGTGAGTATGGTGCATTATACGGGAGGTGATGGGTGCGTTCTCTTTAACCTGCCGGGGATTGTGACCCCTTACAAATTCTCTTTGATGTACTTTCATGTTCATGTAAATTAGATATAAGGTATATTATATCCAAATTTTGTGAACACAAAAGTACACTCAAGGCTGACGACAGGGGCGTTGATTCCGAGCAATCGCGAGGGCTTTAAATCAGCAAACGACAGCTACCCGGCTATTTAAACAGGATGCAATCTTTCAGTGTCGGGGTAAGCAGAGAGCAAAAAAACTGTTATACGCTGAATTCTTAGAGCCTTGGAGTAGGTACTGACGCAAGCGTCCCGACATAACCTGTCTTGAGGGGGCTACCGGGGCCCGCCGACCCTCCAGCGGCATTTTAACCACCTTTAATTGTAACCAAATTTTGTAACAAAAATGCCCCCCTACTTTATGATTTTTCCTTCCGATCGGTCTAATGCGGGTTCATCTACCGGCTATTGCTATGTACATTTATGACCTTTATACTACTTGAAGTATTGGAAAATTCCAATTTTATAAAATGTAAAAATGTTATAAATATAAAATTTTTAATAGTAAAGTTTAAGATTGAATATTATTAATATTTTAGACGTAATTTAATAATAAAAAATATAATTTAAAATTTTAGATTTATTATACTCTTAACTTAAGTGAAAACCCTCAGTATTTTTTGAGATTTGAACAGGGGATAAAGTTAGGAAAACCTAATTGGAAAGTCTCCGATTTCCAGGGAATTTTACAATATATACCGGGAAAAGGTTAAATCAAAGTTGGACAAAAAGGCCCTGGTGAAAACGTCATGAGACTGCCATCCCACAAGACCAAGATCGTTGCCACAATAGGCCCCGCTTCCGATGATTCAAAGATCCTTGAGTCCCTAATCAAAGCCGGAATGAGCGTTGCGAGGATAAATTTCTCACACGGCACCTTTGAAGATCAGGGAAAGAGGATAGAGAGGGTAAGAAGGATCTCTAAGAGGATCGGCCGCAGGGTGGCCATCTTGGGCGATCTCCCTGGCGTCAAAATACGGGTGGGCAGGATCATCGGCGGGAAGGTGGAGCTTCACCGAAACCAGACGGTGACCCTGACGGTGAGGGACGTTGAGGGGATGGAAGGCCTGATTCCAGTCGAGTTCAAGGAGTTTTCGAGGCTGGTCTCCCCTGGGGACGTGATCTACCTCAGCGACGGCTTCATCGTTCTCAAGGTGGTGAAGGTCGAGGGGACTGAAGTGGTCTGCAAGGTCGTGGTTGGGGGAACGCTCTACTCCCACAAGGGGATCAACATACCCAACGCGAGGATCCCGCTGGAGGCCGTGACCAAGAGGGATCTTGAGATCCTTGAGTTCATGATCGAGAAAGGCGTGGACGCGGTTGGCATCAGCTTCGTGGGCTCCGCCTACGATGTCCTCAAGGTCAGGCACTTCCTTGAAAAAAAGGGAGTTCGGATGTTCATCATTTCCAAGATAGAGCGGCCAGATGCAGTCAGGAACTTCGACGACATTCTCGCCGCCTCAGACGGCGTCATGATAGCGAGGGGGGATCTCGGGGTTGAGATGCCGATTGAAAAGCTCCCCATACTCCAGAAGAAGCTGATAGGCAAGGCAATGATGGCGGGGAAGCCCGTGATAGTTGCTACCCAGATGCTCGAAAGCATGACGAACGAGAAGCTCCCAACGAGGGCGGAGGTCACGGATGTGGCGAACGCCATACTCGACGGGGCGGATGCCGTTATGCTCTCCGAGGAGACCGCCGTTGGCAAGTACCCAGTGGATGCCGTTAGGATGATGGCGAAGATAGCGAGGGCAACCGAGGCGTACAGGGAGGGCTTCGGGAACGTGAGGATGCTTGAGTGGAAGGAGAAGATTCCAAAGAGGGGAACCATAAAGGACGCCATTACGAGGAGCATAATAGAGGCCCTTCAGGTTGTCGATGCCAAGTACATACTCACGCCGACGAAGAGCGGCTACACAGCTCGCTTGATCTCCCGCTTCAAGCCGAGGCAGTGGGTTCTGGCTTTCACGGGCGACGAGAGGGTTGCAAATGCACTGATGTTCAGCTACGGCGTCTACCCCTTCGTCATCGAGAGCCACGATGAGAACGGGATAATCCAGCTTATAAAGGGCCTCGGCCTAGCTAAGGAAGATGACACTGTGCTCCTCACAAAGGGGGCACCGGTCGGGAAGACCGCCGGAACGAACACCGTGAGGATCTTCCAGATCCCGTGATTTTCCCTATCCCTTTCGAAGAGGAAAAGAATCCCAAAAATTCAGCTCAAACCTTGAGCTTCTTCCACACGGTGCCCTGGGGCGTGTCCTCGAGCTGTATTCCGAGCTGTCTTAGCTCCGCCCTTATCCTGTCAGCTAAGGCGAAGTTCCTCTCCTTCCTGAGCTGGGCGCGCACCTCTATGAGGAGTTTTATCAGGGCCTCTGCTTCCCCGGCCTTTTCCTCGCGGAAGTAGTCCTCGAAGATGCCGAAGACATCACTTACAGCCCTGAAGAACTCCCATGCCTTTCTTAGGATGCTCTCCTTCGGGGCCTCGACCCTTGTCAGGTAGCGGTTAACCGCGTTGCTGACCTCAAAGACGGCCTTCAAGGCCTCAGCGGTGTTGAAGTCGTCGTCCATCGCCCGGTAGAACTTCTCCCTGGCGTTCCTTACGGCCTCGTACGCCTCGAACTCCTCGTTCCCCCACCTGAAGGATATCTCCGCTTTCTCCATTGCCACGCGGATGTTTTCGAGGGTGTTGTAGAGCCTCTCTAAGTTGTTCTTTGCGTGCTCTATCCCCTCCTCCGTGTAGTCGAGGGGCGAGCGGTAGTGCCTCTGGAGCACGAAGAGCCTTATGACCTCCGGGTTGTAGCGTTTGAGCATCTCCCTTATGGTGATGAAGTTGCCCAAGCTCTTGCTCATCTTCTCGCCGTTGACCATGAGGAAGCCGGTGTGGAGCCAGTAGTGTACCCACTCGTGGCCTGTGCATGCCTCGCTCTGCGCTATCTCGTTCTCGTGGTGCGGGAATATGAGGTCGCTGCCCCCTCCGTGGATGTCGAAGCTCTCGCCGAGGTACTTCGTGCTCATCGTGGAGCACTCTATGTGCCAGCCGGGCCTTCCTTCCCCCCAGGGTGAAGGCCACTTGGGTTCCCCGGGCTTTGCCTTCTTCCAGAGGGCAAAGTCTTCGGGGTTCTTTTTGCCCTCACCAGGCTCAACGCGCGCGCCTTTGACCAGATCCTCCAGCTTTACCTTGCTCAGCTTGCCGTAGTCCCTGAACTTGCGAACCTCGAAGTAAACCCCATCGCTGCCCTCGTAGGCGTAGCCCTTCTCCTGAAGCTTCTTCACGAAGTCGATGATGTCCCCGATGTGCTCGGTAACGCGCGGGTAGACGTCGGCCGGCTTGACCTTCAGAGAGGCCATGTCCTCCAAGAAGTAGCGGAGGAACCTCTCGGCAAGCTCCTTGGGGTCTTCGCCGGTTTCGTTGGCCCTCTTTATGATCTTGTCGTCGATGTCGGTGAAGTTCATGACCATCAGAACGGTGTAACCGCGGTGCTCCAGGTAGCGCCGTATAACGTCGAAGGCTATATAAGTCCTCGCGTGACCGAGGTGAGTGTAATCGTAGACCGTCGGCCCGCAGACGTACATCCTGACCTCGCCATCCCTGAGGGGTTTAAACTCCTCCTTCTGCCGCGTCAGGGTGTTGTACACTTTGATTCCCATTCTCCCACCACCTGCCGATTTTGGAGGGGTATTTTTATTAGGTTATCGGCCCCGGCAAGCTTAAAAATGGGCCCGCCCAAGGGGAACCAGCACGGGGTGATGATGATGGTCAAGGTTCAGAGGGGAGACGTTATCAGGATCCACTACACCGGGAAGGTCAAGGAGACCGGGGAGGTATTCGACACAACCTACGAGGAGGTGGCGAAGGAGGCCGGGATCTACAACGAGAAAGGTGTCTACGGGCCCGTCCCGGTAGCCGTTGGAGCGGGGCACGTCATCAAGGGTCTCGATGAGCAGCTTGAGGGGCTCGAAGTCGGGAAGAAGTACGAGATCGCTGTCCCCCCCGAAAAGGGCTTTGGAAAGCGCGATCCCAAGCTCGTAAAGACCTTCACCCTCGGCCAGTTCAGGAGAAGGGGAATAGTGCCCTTCCCCGGGATGCCCATAACCCTCGAAGGTGAGGGGGGCAGGAAGATAAAGGGGAGGGTTCTCACGGTCAGCGGCGGCCGCGTCAGGGTTGACTTCAACAACCCCTACGCCGGCAGGTACCTCCTCTACGAGGTGGAGATCGTTGAGAAGGTGGATGACCCGATAGAGAAGGTGAAGGCCCTCGTTGAGCTCCGCCTGCCGATGGTGGACACGAGCAAGATCATAATCGAGGTGGGGGAGAAGGACGTTACGATAGACTTCAAGCCCGTTCTCGACGGGGTCGACAAGAACACCCTCATCTTGGGCGAGGTTCTGCTCGAGAGCGACCTCAGGTTCATAGGCTACGAGAACGTGACCTTCAAGCCGACGATGGAGGAGCTTTTAAAGCCCCCTGAGGCCGAGGGCGAGGAAGGCGGTGAAGAGGAGAAGGCCGAGGAAAAGGTGGAGGAGGAAGGGGAAGCTCCCTCAGGGGGGGAGCGGGGAAGTTAGCTCCGTTCCCGCATTCAAGGTGAGGGGTATGCCCGCTGTGTCCGATCAGAGGTTTGAGGCTCTCGTCCGCGATCTCACGAACAGGTTCTCCTCGGCGGATGAGGCCAAGATAAGGGCGGCTCTAAGTGCCTTCCTCAAGGTTATGGAGCTGCCGGTTTCCTACCTGAACCCATCCTCTCGGTATCACCCGGTGGTGGTCTTCAAAAAGAGGTTTGGGGGGATCGAGAAGAGCGCAATGGTGTCCCTCCCCGACATGAGGCTCCTCAACCGCTACAACATGCCGGGCTGGAGGAGGGAGGTGGAGTTCCGCCTCGACAGGGACGTCGTTGCTGAGGAGAACGTCTACGGCGTGAGGGCCCTTCTGATAGGTGAGCCCGCTTCTCTTGCGCGCCTCCGCGACGCCTTCGCGAGGATCCTCCAGCGCATGAACCTGAGGCCGGAAAGGTTCGTCCTCTTCTACAACCACGTCTACATGGACTTTGGGGGCAGGTTCATCAACCTCCTCCTCCGCGGGAGCGACCTTCAGATCAGCCTCGTCAACCTCAAATACACTGAAGCCAGCAGGATCCTTGGGAAGGCCATACCGTACATGGACTCCACCTTCGGAAACAAGAACGTTGAGTTCTACAAGCTCCTCTTCGTCTACTCCTCCGAGACCGCCGGCACCTTTGACTGGTTCTTTCACAGGTACGTGATGCCCGGTCTAAACCCGGAGCAGAGGGACTTCCTTGAGGACATGCAGGACTACAGGAACTTCATATCCCTGCTCTACAGCTACGTCAGAAGGCTCAACAAGGACCGGCTTGGGGACGAAGTGGGTATCAGGGTCATCAGGAGGGCCAACCCGAACAGGCCGCTTGAGATAGGCATAGCCTTCACCAACAGGGGCATCGCTGTCAAAAGGTATCCAAGCACAGTCACCATAAGCTTCACGGTGTAGTCCATGAGGAAGGGGCTCCTCTTCTACACCCTTCTGCTTCCCCTCGTTTACATAGCGAGGTTCTCGCCCTTCGGGCACTCCCTCTTCCGCTGGTCGCTCTGGCTGCTCCTGATCTACACAGTCCTTCCACTGCTCCTCGCGCGGGCCTTTGGCTTTTCTAAGGAGGACGTCGGTCTCTCAATGCCCAGGGGGGATGTCCTCGGGCCCCTGTTGCTCCTCCTTCTCCTCGCCTTCCTGCTCTCCATCGCGGGCACGAGGGTGCCGTCCATGGTGTCCTACTACCCCCGCTTCTCATTCTCAGGCGTTCCGGGCTTCATCGCGGGCGAGCTCGTCATGGGGCTCATTATGCTGACCCACGAGCTCTTCTTCAGGGGCTTCATGATGTTTCCGCTGGTTAAGTGGAACTGGAAGGCCGCCGTTCTACTCCAGGACATCCCCTACGCCCTCGCTCACCTCGGAAAACCCGGCCTTGAGGTTCCCTACTCCTTCTTAGCCGGCATTGTCTTCGGCTGGCTCGACGTCAGGGGGAGGAGCTTCATCCCGAGCTTTGTTCTCCACTGGACGGGCTCGGTTGTCTTCGACGTCCTCTGCGTCCTCGTTAAGACCGGCGTCCTCTCTGTCTGAGCCCGGGAAGATGGAGAAAGAGAAGGGAAAATCAGCGGAGCATTCCTTCAAGCTTTTCAACGAGCTCTATGCTCCTTTTTAGGTCGGCGAAGTACTCCCGGGCCTTTTCAACGTGCTCCTCCTCAACCCGGCCGCCCCTCGCCAAGACGCTTGCAGGCGCGAGGAGCTGGACGGCGTAGCGCAGGCTCGTTTTCTCGCCGAGCTCCGCGAGCCTCTCCACGGCCTCATCGCTTATCTCGATCCTCTCCTCCCTTGCCCTGATCTTCACTATCTCCCTGATCTCGTCCTTTCCGTAGGGTTCGGTGTTGATTATCAGAAGCCTGTCAAGCATGTCTATTGGGATCCCGTGCGGGGCCTCGATGTCGGTTCCCCTTATCGTCGTCCTCCCCCTGTTCGTTGCCAAGATCAGTATCGGGGCGAGCTCACCCTCCATGGCCCGGGCCAGGAAGGAGAAGGCCTCTATGTCGAGCATGTGGCACTCGTCGATGAAGAGAACGCCCGGGACGAGAACGGCCCTTCCGTCCTCTATCCATTTTTTAACGGTCTCGTCTACCCTCTGCCTCACCTCGTCGCTTATCTCTGCCCCTGTGCTGAAGAGGAGGCCGAAGATGTTCCCGCGGGCGTTCGCAACGTCGAGGTCGTGCAGCGTTACGGTGTAGGTGAACTCCTTTATCTTGAGGACGGGGCCGCTCGGAAGGTTCACCTTCCTCTTCAGGAATATGCCCTCTTCCTCCCTCGTGGTCCCAACCTTTGACACCCTGCCCGTCTCGGCGTCTATCTGTATGACGTCCCCCTCTTCAACCCCCATCTCGATCAGCTGGTACGCTATCTCCCTGCCGGCGCGTATAGTTCTCTCGTCGTCCTTCGTGCGGAGGTCTATGACCACGCTATCCGGGATCTCAACGTAGGGGTTTAGGGGGTGCTTCGAGCGGTGTACGTCGATCTTCCGCACTTCGCCCTCGTACACCTTCCTCTCCTCGCTTATCCTGACCCCTATGGCCCGCCTCATGGCCTGCTTGAGGAACTCCGTCTTGTTCACCTCGGCGGAGTATATCTCGCTCCCCGCTATCTGGACGAAGGGCACGTCCTCGCCAAGCTCCCTGGCTATTCCCATTGCTATTGCCGTCTTACCGCTTCCTGTCGGCCCGACGAGGAGGATACCCTTCCCCGCGAGCTTCCCGCGTTTTATGAGCTCCACGGCTATCCCGGCGGCTTCCCGCGCCTTCACCTGCCCGACCATACCGTCCCCCATGAACTTCGCCCTTCCATTCTCGTCGAGGCCGAGTCCCTTTATGTGGGAGTGCATGCTTATCCGCTCGATGCTCCTCTTGGTCACCTCCTCGACCAGAGGCATAGAACCACCCCCTTAATCTTTCCGGTAGTTACTAAAAGGCTCCCCTTAAAAATTTGATGGGCGGCTCAGACCGTCGATCCCGGGCATCGGTACCCCAAAGGTCAATCTCATCATTGCCTCCACCCGTACTCCCCTATGAGGGGGACGAAGGCCACTCCGCCGCGGTTTTTGACCTCGACGGAGCCATCGGGCCTTTTAATGACCTCCAACAGCTCCTGCCAGAGGTGATAGCCTCCAACCGGGATTATAAGCTTTCCCCCCGGCTTGAGCTGCTCCACGAGGGGCCTCGGAACCTCGGGCGCGCCAGCGGTTACGAGAATCCTGTCGTAGGGGGCCTTCGGAGGAAAGCCCCTGCTCCCGTCCCCGAGGATGACGTGGACCGACTCCACACCAGCCCTCTCAAGGTTTCTCCTCGCGAACTCGACGAGCTCTGGGATCCTCTCGATAGTGTAGACGTCGGTCTTCACGAGCTCCGTCACCAACGCGGCGTTCCAGCCGCTGCCGGTTCCCACTTCGAGGACGTTCATGCCCCTCTCAAGACCAGCCAGTTCGAGCATTATGGCCACCATGTGGGGGGCGCTGACGGTCTGTCCTGCGGGAATGGGGAGCGGCTCGTCTACGTGGGCGTACGCCCTGTACCGCTTCTCGACGAAGAGATAACGCGGGTACTTCAGGAAGGCCCTCCTGACGGCGTCGCTCTTTATTAGGCCTTCCCTGACGAGGTTCTCGACCGTTCTGCGCCAGAGTTCATCAAGACGCCCCATGGTTAAGGGTTGGGAGAAGGTGGATTTAACCTTTTTCTCACGGCAGAATGGGCAGGAGGAGCTTTGAGGCGCTGCCGAGTCCCATCATCCTCTCCATCATGACCTGACCAACGTACATGCTGACCGCGAATATCCAGAGGAGTATCACGAAATACTTCAGCGAGACCATCATGTGGCCGCCATCGGCGGTTTTGATGGCGACAGCTGAGAGGAGGGAGTGGATGATCATTATCGTGAGCATTACGTACATGACGAACTGCATCCCGGAGGGCGGGATCACGTGTATTATATCTCCTATGTACTCAGTCGGCACCTTCAGCTGCCCGAAGAGGGTGTTTATCGACGCCGCCACCTGAAACGACGCCGCGAGGGAGAAGGCAAAGGCCGCGGTGAGGCCGTAGATGATCCCAATGAAGCTGGACATGCTCTGCTGTCTCTTCCTCCTGAGCCTGACGAGTCTCTCAAAGTTCCTGCTTATCACGAGTCCAACGTAGTCGGGCTCGGCTCCCATCCTTATGGCCTCCCTGAATATCTCCGAGAATATACCGACGAGCCAGCTCCCGGTTCCGGCTATGAAGAAGTCCCAGGCCCGTTCCCTGTCAACCCTGAGGGCCAGCCTCCTGTAGAGGGCTTTTATGTCCTCGGTCAGGGAACCGAAGTCGTGGGCGCTGAGGTACTTCAGGACGAGAAGGAGAGACGTGCCGCTCGCGGCCAGGGACGAGCTCAGGCTCCTTATGAAGGCCGCGAAGTTTTCGTCCTTCCTCATTATGGACTCCTCCTCCCTGGCCGCGAGCCGACCGAGGTAATAGAGGGGGCTGAGGATCAGGGCGACTACAAAGGGCTGAGGGAGAGGAAAGCGCTTGGATATCACGGCGTAGTAGAGGAGGGCCACTATTACGATGCCGAGAAGGGAGTAGTTCCTCGCCCTCCTCAGCTTCCTGTCCCTCTCCGTTACCAGTCCCCTGCCCTCGGCCCATATCGGATCATCGGGCATCCTGAACTTTATGACGAAGAACACGCCGACCTCGGCTGCGAGGACTATCGCCAGGGTGTAGAGGGCAAGCCGGCCTATGTCCTGACCTGTTATCAGGGGGCCGATGATGATGAAGCTGGCCATGAAGACGACGGATATGATTATGGACTCGTATATCTCCTTGAAGACGTCGAGGTCGTAGAGTGCGCCTTCGTAAAACGTCTCGTAGTCGTCCATGACGGTTTTCTGCTCCTGAAAGAGGTAGTCCTTCAGGTCAACGCCGCTGTCGAGGGAGTAAGCGAGCCTGTCCAAAAAGTCGGCGAAGACCTTGCTCGGTGTCCTCCTTGCCAAAAAGCGGAAGGCCTCTGGAAGAGCCCTGTGGAGCTTGCTCACTATGATGTAAACCTTCTTCAGCTCCGTCGCTATTGCACCGAGCTTCGGATCGTGGGAAAGGACCTTGATGAGGTCGGAGCGGCCCATCTCGCTCGTGGAGAGGACGGCGAAGTAGGTGATGAAGTAGGGAATGCGCGAGTTTATCGATATCTTCTTGGAGTCGGCGGTCACGTAGGGGTAGACCGCGGCGTAGATGAGAAGGATCGCGGGAATGGAGTACATGAGGAGAGCCAGGGGGCCTGAGAGGCCGAAGAGCCGGGCGAAGACGGCGGCGGAAACGAAGAGGATCACTGAGGCAGCTGTGTAGGGAAGGAGGACTTTGTTGATGTAGGTCTTCATGTCGAGGTCTGCCCTTGTGAAAATGCTGATTTTGGCGCCCGGCATGCTCACACCCCCTCAGAGCCTGAAGCTCAGCCCCTCGATGCCCCTCTTGTAGAACGCCTTGACCTCGCGGTAGACGTCCCAGTAGTTCGTTATGCCGAGCTCGACCATCCTCTGGAGGATCCTTGCCCTGAGGAAGAGCTCGTTGTAGATGTCCTTTGGATCCTCGTAACCGGCTATCTCGGCTATCTTCCTTTCGAGGATGTAGGAGTTGTTGAAGCCGCGGAAGATGTGCTTGTCCGTCACTGGATCCCACTCGAAGACGTTCCTCGTGGCCACTCCCCCGAGCTCCTCGTAGTAGCCCTCTATCTCCACCACGCTGACCGTCCTCCTGAGGAACTTGCCCTTCAGGTAAACGGCCTGCTGGAAAACCGCTATGTTGAGGTTGTCTATGAAGGTTATCGGGACGTTTATGGGGTGCCCGGTGAAGCGCTGTATCATCTTCTTTATGTCGCCCGCGTGGAAGGTGGACATGACCGGGTGACCCGTCTGCATTGCCTGGAACGCGATCGAGCCCTCGGCACCGCGGATCTCACCGACTATGATGTAGTTGGGCCTTGAACGCAGCGCCGCCTTGAGGAGGTCGAACAGTGTAACCCTGCTTTCCTCCGGCCCGCGCTCACGGGTTATGAGCCTCTGCCAGGTTGGGTGCGGAACGTGAACCTCGGGCGTGTCCTCAGCGGTGTATACCTTGGATCCCGGCTTTATGAACGGGATTATCGAGTTCAGCAGGGTGGTCTTACCGGAGGCCGTCTCACCGCAGACGAAGACGCTCATACCGTACTCAAGCGCTATCCAGAGGTAGGCCGCCACTTCTGCACTCAGAGTCCCCCAGGATATGAGCTGCACTATGCTTATCGGTGTCGCGGCGAACTTTCGGATGGTTGCGGAGGGGCCGTTGATAGAGATGTCCGGGGAGTAGATGATGTTTATACGGGAGCCGTCTGGGAGTGCGCCGTCAACTATGGGGTTCCTGTCGCTCACAGGTCTGCCTATGCGCTCCGAGATGTTCTTCAAGTAGTCCGCCAACTTGATGTTGTCCCCGAAGGTTATGTTGGTGGGCATTGACTCGAATATCTTGTGGACGAGGGCAACGTAGTTCGCGCCTATGATGTGTATATCCTCAATGTAGGGATCCCTCGCGAGCGGTTCGAGGGGGCCGATTCCTATGATATCCCTCTTTATCAGGTAGCGGAACTTCTCCATCTCGTCCTTGGTGAGGGTGAACCTCTCGCCCTTCTTCCCTATCTTCTTCTTGCCCTTGACGAGCGCCAGTACGGCCTCGTCGAACATAGCATCGAGGAACCTCTCGAACTCCTCTGGATCCTCGGGAATCTCCTTGGTAGGGGCCAGCTCAAGGATCTTGTCCTTTATCATGCCATACTTGAGTTCCTCCAGCGGCGTCTCTATCCTCGGCTCTATCACGATGTACTTCTTGTCCCCTGTCTTGACGTCGGTGAAGATGTGGACGAATATCGGGTCGCCGACCGGGTAGAGTATGTTTGGGTAGGGAATGTCCTTCATGTCCCTGCTGAGCTGGGCGTGAAACTCTGGTATCCTACCGTACTTTCTCCTGAACTCATCTATGTACCTGCGAAGGTGGGGGTTCCTCGCCATCGCGTCTTCCAGTGTGTCGCTCTTTATCACCTGCGCCATCTCACACCACCGCCGCGATCTCCACTATCAGCCCCACCTTCGGCTCGACGCGGAAGGGGATTATCTTCTGAAAGACACCCTTGGCGTTGTTGTACTTCACTATCGTTGCCGAGTTCTTCAAATCGCCGCCGAACACCTTGACGTTGAGCCTGAGCAGCATGGTAGCGGCCTCTTCAAGTGCGAACAACGAGTCCCTGTCTATCTCCTCCGTGTTGGCGGTCATTATGATGACCTTGTCCAGGGAGGCGAGCTTCTTTACGTACAGTAAAAAATCCCTTATTGCACTGGGTTCCTGTTCCCTGGATAAGAGCGATGAGAATGCGTCTATTATGACTATATCGGGCTCCCATATCCTCGGTTCTCCAAGGAGTCGGCTCAGAAATTTTCTCCTCTCACTTACCCCTGTCAGAAGGGGGTACAGGGAGACGAATATGAGCTTCTTCCGTATCAGAAAAGGGATTATATCATAACCTATTGATTCCATCTGTTTTATGTACTCCACAGTGGTGTACTGGCTTGATACGTAGCTGGCCCTGTATCCGTTCATCAGAAAGCCGTAGAGGAGCCTCTGGACGAATATGGACTTTCCAGTACCCCTGTCCCCTTCGAGGAGCATGATGCTTCCCGCTGGAATGCCGCCGCCGAGGCGCCTGTGAAGCTCGTCGCCCTTGAGTTCTATCTTCAGGAGCTCCTCTACCATGATGATCACCACCGCTTGGCACTGATTTCAGTTGTGAACAGCTTACACCCTGAATATCAGGGATTTCTTCTTTCCGTTCTCAAGTACAACAGTTATCGTGTGCGTTCCACTTGAGAGCTGACTCCCCCGTGTCACTATTATCTCCCCAACCTCGTAGGGGCCAAGGGAGTTTATCTCGTTTCCAGAGGTGTCGGTAAAGGTCAGGTTAGATGGGGGCACGAGCGTGCCGTCGAGGAACACCTGGACCGAACTGTTGCTGAAGGGGAACGCTATCTTACCTATGTTCTTGATGTAGAACGTGTAGTTGTACGGGCCACTCCCGCTGACGGGTATGCTGTTTGGGTCGTTGATTATCGCGAAATCCGTCCTGAGCTGATCCGCCAGCAGTGACCCCCTGTCGTTTATCCCGTGGGCTATGTCGTTGGTAACGTATGCCAGCGCACCAGCAACGCTTCCCGCGATGATAACCGCCACTATGAACATTATTAGCTCGCTCGCCGGCCCTCCCGCTGCCATCAGCTCACCTCCGTCGGGCATCCCCTCGCCCTTTCGTCGATCACAACGGTATTTCCGTTGTAATGCCAGCTGATCCTGAGCCAACAGCCGTTGTCAAACACCACAGTTAGGTTGTGCTCCGTCTGATCGAGGGGTATGTTGGTGACGTTCAGGAGCAGGGTCTCTCCCGGAAGGGCGTAGGTATAATCCTCGAGGAAACCAACGTTATCATCGGAAACGTTGTATATCGTCTTGTAGAGACCATCGTAGATGCAGCTCCACCCCTTCACGTACATCGTGGGGCCGTAATCCTGGATGTACCAGGTTACGTTGTAAACGTTGTTCACCGTATCTATGGTCGCCTGGCCCAAGGTACCGTTCAGGTCAATAAGGGTGTTCAGCTGACTTATCCTCAGATCGTACCACTCCTCCCTTGCGCCCTGGACGTTGCTGTACGTGCTGTCCCAGGCTGTGTAAAGGGTGCTGAAGGCCACTAAAAATGAGATAAAGATGATCGCTGCACTCGCTGAGACACTGAACCCCATGGCCCGCTCCCCCGGTTACTTCTGCTGGTCAGATGCCGTAGAACTCATCGAGAGTCTTCTCTAACATTTTGATTTCCCTTTCGAGCTTGTCAAGGACGTCCCTGTTTATCTTCAGTCCCCTGAGCCTTTCTATGAAGAGCAGGCTTATGAGGTGGTCCTGCACGGTCAGCTTGTCGGCTGGCTTCCACTCGGGATCCCTGTGGTGGGGTCTGGTTCCCTTGGCGTAGCGAAGCAGCTGGTTGAGAACTTCCTCGCTTATCCAGCCGATCTCGTAGTAGAACTCTAGAACGCGTTCGAGGTTCTGTATACCCACCCTGTCGATGAGGAATCCAAGCCACTTCAGGGCTATCATAGTGGATATGACGTCCTCGGGAAGCCTTTCAAGCCTTGCCTTCTTGGGCTCTTCCTCGAAGAGCAGGTTGGCGATATCCTCAGGGATCTGCATCTTTTCGGCCATCTCAACACCACCTTCAACTTTTTCTTCTTTCACGGGGGTAACCTCAACTTCGGAAGGAGCGGGGGCTTCCCCAACAACCTCAACTTCCTCGGCCACCTCGGGGCCTTTCTCCTCTTCTGCCGCCTCAGCCGGAACCTCTCCGGCCTCCTCCGAAACGGGTGCCACGACTTCCTTCTCGGCCTCCTCCTCGATTTTCTCTTCTTCGGCTTTCCTGGCCTCTCTCTCTTTGACTTCTTTCCCCTTCTCCTCTGCCTCCTCTGCGGCCTTGGCCTCCTCTTCAACCTCCTCGATGTGCTCCTTCGCCTCCTCGATCTCCTCCGCGGTGATCTCCTCGCCGCTTTCGAGCTTCTTCTCAAGCTCCTCGATCTTCGCCTTGGCCTCCTCGATCACCTTGCCCGTGACCTTTCCCGTGAGCTTTTCCTCAAGCTCTTCAACCTTCCTGTGGAGCTCCTCAAGCTTCTCCTTCGTCTCCTTTGGAATCTCCTTTTCAGTTTTCTTCTCCTCCAAGATCTCCTCAAGCTTTCCTATCTTTTCCTGAACCTCCTCGACCTGCTCGGACACTTTTTCGGCCCTCTTCTCATGAACTTTGAACTTCGCCTCTTCGAGGCTCTCGACCAGCCTGCTCAGCTGCATCCCGAGCTCACTCAGCCTCTTCCCGAGCTCGTCCACCCTCTTGTTGAGCTGTTCGTACTTCGTAGCCTGGTTGCCGTAGGTCTCAAGGACCCTCTGGACTATCTTTTCGAGCTGTTCGTACGTGAGCTGGTCTTTCCTCGCTATCAGCCTCTCCCTGAGCTCGTTGATGACAACCGTCGGAACCTTTCCCTTGAGTTCTGATAGCTTGGCGTTTATGTCGGCCTCCGTAACGAACCGCGGCATCTCCATGCTTCACACCTCCGCGAGCACCTCGTAGATTATAGAGTCGAGGTCAACACCGTAGCCAGCGAGCACCTTGATGTCGTTCTTGACCTGTGCGAGCTCCATCTTGAGGTCCTCTATCTCCTTCCTGAGCTCCTGTATCTCATTGCTGAGGGGGTTCTCCTGGCCCATCTGCTCCTTGAAGGGGTTGATCTCCTGGCTTATGACCTCGTAGAGCATCATGACGTCCTTGATGGTTTTGTCGAGCCTCTCTATGTCGTCCCTGAGCTCCTGGATGTTCTTCTTCAGTGTGTCCACGCTGATCTTTATCCTCGGGATGTCGTTTTCTATCTCGTTGACCCTGTCCATCAGCTGGGCCAGCTGCTCGTTCTCCTCCCTCGTCTCCACTTTCTCCTCAAGCTCCTCGACGCTCACTTCTTCCGCTTCTGAGGGGGCGGCTTCCTCTTTTTTCTTCCCGAATAAAGATGAAAGGAACGCCAGCGACATCTCAACCACCCCCTCACTGGAGCTCAAGGATCTGCTGTGTGTATGCGTGCGGTGTTGTGAAGTCTATTACTCCCGCGGCACCGTTCTCAGGGATGACCTTACCGGTCACGTGCGTGGCCGGCGGCAGGCCCTTGCCCTTTCCGAACCCCGTAGTGTTTATCAGGATGGCCGCTATGTCCCCCCAGTTGAGGACCGGGTGATCGCGGCTGTCTATCATGCTCCTGTCCGAATCCCTGACGACGGCTACCCCGAAGACCGTTTCACTCACGTTCACCCAGGTTTGGATGGTAAAGACGTTCTGGATGTTGCCGGTGTAGAATGCATCCGGGTTGTAGTTGAAGACCGTCATCCTCTCCCCATCAGTTAGGACGACCTTGACGTTGCTGAGGTCAATTCCACTGCTCCCGGCGTTTGGAGTTACGTAGATGGCCATCTCCGTTATGTTGGCGGCCGTTGGGGTGCTGCTGTTTATGAAGCCGTAGACACCCATGACGCCTATCCCACTCGCAACTTCCTGGGTTGTCTGCCTGCCCGTGCTCATGGCCTTCTGCTGGAGGTAGCCGCTGGTGGCTATGAGCACTCCGGCAGCTACCGCCGCAACGAGTACCATTGCGATGAAGACGATGAGGGTTCCAATGCCTATCGCACCTCTCCTCATTGTTCTCTCACCTCACTGCAGCTGTATCACATTGTCGCTGAAGGTTGCGGGCGTTGTGAAGTCTATGACCCCTGCCGCTCCCCTCTCGGGAATCACCTTACCCACAAGCTTTGTGCTCGGCCCGATGCCAGACTTATCCTCGTACCTGAACATAGTCGTCCAGACGCAGAGCGCCACCATGTCCCCGAACTCCAGCGTTGGGTGGGTGTCCTGCATTTTGCTTCCGATGTCGTTTATCACCGCTATCCCGAAGCTGGCGTTGCCCTTTATTGCATTCCACACTGTTACATCGCTCGTGTTGAACAGGTCCGTGATGCTCTGGGCGTTCTGGAACTGCTCGGAGTAGTTGTACACCACCAGCCTCTTGCCGTCAGTGAGGACTATCTTAACGTTGCTGAGATCGATCCCCTCGCTACCGGCGTTCGGGGTCACGAAGATCGCCAGCCTCTGGATCGCCCCGCTGCTCGGCGGAGTTGCGTTGGTGTAGCCGTAGACGTTGACGATCTTCAGCCCGCTCGCCACTTCCTGGGTCGTCTGCCTCCCGGTGGCCTGGGCCTTCTGCTGAAGGTAGCCGGCTGTTCCTATGATGACTCCTGCCGCTATTGCAGCTACCAGGACCAATGAAATGAAGACTATCAGCGTGCCAATGCCTATCGCTCCCCTACGCATAGCATCACCTCCTGAAAATCTTCAAAGAACGAAAGGGAAAGCTGGAGAAGCGTGAGGTCACTGAAGGTTGATGACGTTGGTGGTGTAGGTGCTTGGGGTTGTGAAGTCAATGACGCCCGGCGCGCCAAACTCCGGAACAACCTGACCGGTGATGTGAGTCCTGACAGCTATGCCTCCAAAGAGTGCTTTGGCATCAACGCCGAGTATGATTATGTCTCCCTTGTTAAGCGTTGGAGCGTTGGAGATAACACTGCCATCGTAGTCCTGAACAACGATTATTCCGTACTTGTCCTTATCAAGGGCACTCCAGATGTAACTGGGCCAGTCGATCTGTTTTGTGTTAGCCGTGTCAATGAGGATTGTGTTCGCGCTGATCGTGCCATTAACGAGGGTGGCGGTAGCCTCCTTCCCGAGGGCATCGAGAAAGATGTCGTCAACTGGTCCCTTGACGTACTGATAGTAGCTGACGTAGACGGAGGTTATTTTGTAGGTGGTGGAGTCATAGGTGAAGTCAATGACTCCCGCCGCTTTCAGGCCGCTCATGTTAACGAAGTACTCGTTCCAGTTTATTGATGTGCCGAAGACCTTGTCCGGGTTAATACCGAGGGCGCTAAAGAGCTGGCTGGCATTAGCATAGATGTATGAGTTGTTGGTAACATAATCGACGCTCAGGCCCGTGTAGTTGTGCCCGGAGGCATAGCTCAGCATGGCCTGGATATTGTCGTTACTGAGTATGACCTTGGTGTTCTTTATGTCAATGCCTGCTGAGCCTGCGTTGGGTGTTACGTAGATGGCGAGGCGAGTTATGTCCGTTTTGTCGGGAGTGTATCCGGTGACTTGCATGACCTGTATGCCGCTGGCTACCTGTTCAGTGCTTGCCCTGCCGGTACTTGAAGCCTTCTGCTGGAGGAAGCCACTCGTGTTTATGAGTACCGCTGCCGCCACTGCCGCCACTAAAACCATGGCTATAAACACT
>WAKU01000031.1 GCA_015523195.1 Thermococcus sp. | reverse complement strand
CCTCCAGTACGTTGTGAAGAACGGCTGGGTCAACTACTTTCCCTACGCCCTCGGCCCATGGGGGATCCTCATAAACCATTTCCACCCCCGGGGGCTTTGGGGCTTCCCTTACATAGTCTACCTCATCGGCCATCCGGCCGGCCTCTCCGTTGAGGGGGCGTTCAAGCTGACGCCAGCGATAGTTGGCTCGACAACGATCTTCCTAACCTACGTCCTCCTCAGGCGGCTTTACAGCGACAACGAAGCCCTTATGGGGTCTCTGATATTAACCCTCTCCTTCGGAAACGTCTTCAGATCGATGGCCGATTACTACCGCGGTGACAACTACGCCCTCCTGTTCTACACCCTCACCCTCCTCCTCATCGTGGAGGCCTTCAGGTCAAGGGACCTTCGGAGGAAGGGCCTCTACTACGCGGGTGCATCCATCTCGATGGGGTTTTCTTCCGCTTTCTGGAGCGCATACTACATCGTTTTAGCACTCCCCCTGCTGGTCTCACTCGGTATTGCCCTCTACAGCCCCCTCGAAGACAGGAAGATAGACGCACTCGGGATCGCTCTCGCCTCCGGCTTTGGAGCCGTTATAGCGTCTGCCCTCGGACGCGTTTTTGGGTTCGGAATGTTCTGGGTTTACAACTGGCAGGGTAAGAAGCTGATGGCCCTAACCGGGATCCCAGCGGGGCCCCTTGAAGACGCGTACCTCTCGCTCCACCTAATCCTCGTTTCCCTGCTGGTGGCCGCGATCTTAATATGGACGTGGCTTGGGGAGAGGATCCCGGAGAGAAACAGGGAAAAAGCCGTCGTCCTTGCAACGGTCCTTACAGCCCTGGTGCTCCTGCTCGTTCCCCTCAAGTACGGGGGCTTCATTAAAGTGGCCGCGGCCGGATTGGGCTCCTTTGGAGGGCCCACTGTGGCGGAGATGTCCAGATCGGGCTTCTGGGATTTACGCATGGCGTACTCCGCCTTCCTGATTCTCCCGCCCCTCTTTCTCCTCCGCTTCCTCAGACCGAGGGCGAAGGACATTCTCGTTCTCTGGGTCGTCGCCCCATTGCTCTTCATGCCCCTGTACTGGACCCGCTTCCTCTTTATTGGCTCCTTTGGAGTCGCTGTGGCTGGTTCAGTGGGGGCATCAGAGCTCCTCAGAAGGTTGAAGGGAGGAGATTGGAAAAAGCTTGCGGCCCTTACGCTGGCAGGGCTCTTCTTGTTCTCAGGCTACCAGTGCGTGGAGGAGACGTTAAAGATCAGACCGATAGTGAACGATCACTGGGCGAACGCCCTCACCTACCTTAGGGGGGTCTCGAACGAGAACGATATCGTCCTCACCTGGTGGGATCACGGTCACTGGGTGACCTACTTCTCGCACAGGGCGGCCGTTGCGCAGGGAACGCCGAGCCAGTTGGTGGCGAGGTACTACCTCGGCAACGTTTCAATGAAGGAGCTCCTCGAACTCGGGGTTGACTACGTAACGGTTTCCTACGACACCATGATGAAGTGGGGTTCAGTGGTTGAGACCTCGGGCTTGAAGGGCAAGTACGTCCTCATCCCGCTCTTCCCTGCCGGGACATCTGGTGCGGCAGTTGTGTTCTCCTCCGGCCCCTACAGGGTGCTCTTCGGAAGGGTCAACGGCAGCTGGGCGGCTGTTGTTTACGCTGGAAGCCAGGCCTTCATCCCGGAGCTGCTGTGGGTTGAGAAGGGGAAGGAGGTTGTAAAAGTCGTGCCGCCTGGGAGGAGGGCGGGCAACTCCTACCTCTACGTTAACCTTAACTTCGGCTACGCCGTCCTCATGGACGGAAAGACCTACTCAACCCCCTTTGCGAGGCTCATGTTCACCTCCGATTATCCCGAGGACTACAGGCTGGTCTATTCAGACGGCGGCATGGTGAAGATCTTCAGGCTGGTGCACCCCAACGTGGCACTGAAAAGGGAAGGGGGGGACGTTTTGGTCTTTGAAAATGCAACCGGCAACAGGCTGAGGGTTTACGGCTACACAGACTCTGGAAGGAGGGTCTTCTTCAGGGAATACAACGTCTCCAACCTCGGGGAGTTCGAGATCCCGGCGGACGTGAAGGGGGCGGTGATAAGGTACACCTACCTCAGGGGGAGCGAGATACTCGACAGGGGTATCTTCAGGAGGTACGGGGGTTGGAACTGAGGGGGCTCCTGACCCAGACCCTTCACCTCTCGTCCGCAACGATGCTCTCAGCCCTCTTCGGCTTCTTCTTCTGGAGCATCTCGACGAGGTGGTACGGACCGGCGGAGGTGGGTAAGGTATCCTCAATGGTAGCGGCACTGAACCTGATATTCTTCGCATCCACCCTCGGTCTCAACGTTGGCTTGCTGAGGTTCCACGATTCCTTTGGGGAGCGGGCAACGGGGACTCTCTCAACTGTCATGAGCCTCACGGCTGGTTTTCTCACCCTAATCTACTCCCTGGTAAACCCCCTCGGCCTGAGCACAAAGGAGATGTGGGCGCTAACATTGATAGCCATCTTCGGGACGATCTACAACATCTTCGCCTACATAGAGATCGTGGTCTCAACGAGGGCATACCTGCTTCAGAGCCTTGCCTCTGGGATCAGGGTTGTCCTCCCCCCGGTTCTCTCAGGGATGGGTAGTTTAGGCCTCGCAACGGCGTACCTAACGGGGTTCATTGCAGGAAGTGCCTACGGGGCGCTCAGGGTTGGCCGGCTGGCCCGCCCGAGGGTGGATAGGGAGTTCTTAGAAACGGCACTCGGGGTTTCAATTGGCAACTACCTGGTCGGGCTCACCTCGCTGTTCCCAGTTTACCTCGTCCCCACTCTGGTAGTCTCACTCCTCGGAAGCGAGGCCGGGGCGTACTACTACCTCGCCTTCATCATCATAAACCTCCTCCTCGTGCCCCCGGGAGCCCTCGGCGTTCTACTCGTGAGGGAGCACAAAGAGGTCGCCATGGGAAAGCTGCTACTCCTTGGGTTCGCCTACTGGCTTCTGATCCTCCCCCTGGTGCTTTCTTCCAAGCTTTGGGTTCCCCTGCTCTTCGGGAAGGACTACGTTGAGAGCGCTGATCTCCTCCTGATCAGCAGCCCCGGTCTGCTCTTCGGCACGGTGAACCAGCTCCTCACGGCCTCCATGACGATCATGAAGAGGGGAAGGGAGATAGCGGTGTTCAGCGTGGCAGGAGCCCTCACTCTTCTGCTCTCATTATACCCCCTGATTGAGAGCGAGGGACTTAGGGGAACTGTGAGTGCCTGGATACTCTCCTCTGGCGTGGTTTTCACGCTAATGGCCATGAGACACCCGAAAACTTTTTAAACCCTCCATCACTCCTAATCCCGGAAGCGCCCGGGTGGTGTAGCCCGGTCAATCATGCGGGACTCTCGATCCCGCGACCCGGGTTCAAATCCCGGCCCGGGCACCATTCTATGGGCCCGTGGCTCAGCCTGGTCAGAGCGCCCGCCTGATAAGCGGGAGGTCCGGGGTTCGAAGCCCCGCGGGCCCACCACAAGGAATCCCAACTTCTGCGTCCCTATCACACCCCCAAGTCGGAGTTTTTAGAATGGAGGAATCAGCTCAACCCCACCGGGAGATTCTGCAAGAAATCCCGTTAAATTGGAGAATAAGAGAATGGAATAAGAACGAGCTAACTGCTGCCTCCGATAGCCAGACCAGACTTTTATGACTGGGTTTCATACTCCCCTCCTCCAAGATTAATTGAGGGCACAGTCCCACCTCTCCCCCATTTCATGATTCTCCCCCCTTCAGTCCGGCCAATAATTGATAGCACCAACGTAAACCGGCCAATTTACCGAAAGCTTTATATACTCCCTGCATCAGAAAGGATACTGAGAATCCCTTTAGGGAGGTGTTGTGAATGGCTGAGTTGCCAATTGCCCCAATAGACAGGTTGATAAGGAAGGCCGGCGCAGAGAGGGTCAGTGAGGAGGCCGCTAAGATTCTTGCCGAGCACCTCGAGGAGTACGCCATCGAGATCGGCAAGAAGGCCACCATGTACGCCAGGCACGCCGGCAGGAAGACCGTCAAGGCCGAGGACATAAAGCTCGCCATCAAGGCCTGAAGGCCTTTAGTTTTTCTCCCAGTTTTTGCCCGTTACGGTTTTAAAGCCTCTTCTCAAGTGCCGACCATGCCCGGGATAGCAGTCAGGATGACAAAGCGCAACCACAACGCCTTCGTCCACCTCCTCGGTGCGCTGGAGAGTCAGGGCTTTGACCTTGGAGAGCTCCTAATAACGAAAAACTTTGAGGAGATAGTGAAGGCGAGGCCAAAGGTTGTCCTCTACTCATTCTTCACCGAGGAGATATGGGGGGACCTGCCCAAGGAGGTTAGGTTGCTCAAGGACATGGGAGCGCTCTTAATAGCGGGCGGCTACCACGCGATGGCCATGCCAAAGCACACACTAAAGCTCGGCTTCGATATAGCCGTCATCGGCGAGGGCGAGGAGGTTCTCTACCAGCTTCTAACCGCGCTCAAGAGAAGGGACTACAGGATAACAAGGGAGCTGGCGAGCATAAGAGGCCTTGCATTCTACCTCAACGGTGAGTTCACCTTTACAGGCTTTGCCAAGGTCGAGGACTTCTGGCGCTTTCCGCCGTATCCGGAGTCGGTGAGACTCATATCCCCGATAGAGATAAGCAGGGGCTGCCCCTTCCGCTGTTACTACTGTCAAACGCCCTACATTAAGGGCTTCCGCATGAGGCACAGACCGATAGACCAGATAGTGAGGTATTCAAGGAGGATGAGGGACATGCGCTACATAACCCCAAACGCCTTCGCCTACGGCTCGCCGGGGGCAGTACTCAAGCTGAACAAGCTTGAAGCCCTCCTTAAGGCCCTTCAACCCCTCAGGAAAGAGGGGAGGAGGCTGTTTTACGGCACCTTCCCGAGTGAGGTAAGGCCGGAGTTCGTTTTACCCGAGACGCTGG
>WAKU01000030.1 GCA_015523195.1 Thermococcus sp. | reverse complement strand
CTCATCAACCGCTTCCTCAATGGGCCCGGTCTCGGGAAAGTTCTCGGCGAAGAGGAGAGGTAAGCCGAAGAGGACCGACCCTATCCACGCCTCCAGCTTCCTCTTCTCAGACTTTATAAGCCCGAAAGCCTTCAGCTCTCTTTTGAGTTCTCCCAGGGCGTTCTTCTCGATGAGGTGTGGAACCAGGTATTCGTTGAGAGCTGGAAGCCCCTCGGTTAAGGGATGCGGCTCAACTTTGACGTCCTCGATGACGTTAATGCCGAGCTCAGAGCTGAGCTTTGGCACGAGGGGGTCGGAGTTGTAGGCTTTAAAGAGGGTCTCGCTGGTTAGTGTCCTCATCCCGAGGAGCTCTCTAAGTGCCCGGTGGACGAGGAATGTTACGTAGTTCAGCCCGTGGGTTATGTCGAAGTGCACCTCCAGTTTTCCATCAACCGGAATTACCTGGGAGAGGCCGTGGAGGGCGCGATAATAGACGTCCATGGCGCTCCCTTCAAAGGTTCCGTGCTCGAACTTCCCTATGCCGGGAACTAAGAGAAGGTCAACTTCCCTGCCGGCCCCTATCCTTTCGAGGAATCCCTGAACTCTACCACTTACATCCTCCCTCAGGGCTTCCAGAGAGGAAAAGTCCCGTCCCAGGGTTTCCGGAAGAGCTATTACCGTCCAGTCGGGTTTTATGGCCTTCTGGAGGATTGGTAAAGTTGAAGGGCCAACGCTGGTCTCGTCGCCGAAGCGGTATTTGACTTCCCTCCAGTTCTCGAAGTTCCCCCATGAGGCTATCAGGATTCTCATCCTAACATCACCCAGCCCATCGGCCTGCCATCGGCCAAACGCCTCGTCTTCGGAAAGTCTCTTGAGAGGCCCCTCCCCGATGGGTTCCTGCCCAGTCCAAGCCTTCTCCTTACCTGCTCCCACTTCCAGCCCTTCTCGATCAGAAGAAGACCGACGGTCGTGCTTATCCATCCGCTTCCCCAGCCGAGTCTCAGGATTCTTTCCTTTCCTTTCAGCCCTTCGTAGAACGAGCTAACCGAGCTTCCATGCCCCCCGAACTTTGAGAGGTTTCTGAGCTCGTGCTCTATTATGGCGTTGTAGAACTCCTCAACGGCCTCCCAGACGAAGTCCTCAAAAACTTCCCAGGGCCTTCCCCTGTCTTTCAGGCATTCCCAGAGGAGGCCGTTGAAGTGGCCGGCGTTTATCCTTAGGAGCTCGCTCTCAAACTTGAGCTCTACCTCCGTCTCCGTCCCGGGCTGAAGTGCCTCCACCCAAGATTTCATTTCATCTGAGGTGTTTCCAATGATGTTCACGTGGTAAACGGCAAGGTGCTTCCTGCCTATGCTCTGGCTGTCCCTGATGATTAAGGCCCTCATCGGGTCGCGCTTGGGCTCGTATTGAATTCCCGGAAACCTCCTGCTGCCTTCTATTCCAAAGACAATTGCTTCAAGAAGGTCGTCTGCCCTTTTTCTGTCGAACCTGCGGTTCCTGGCTATTTCCCTGTCGAGGTAGGCGAGGTAGTAGTCCACCAGACTTTCACTGTATCCTATCCCCCTCGCGAGGTTGCCTGAAAGGCCCGAAACGAGGTTCATCGCCGTTCCGGAATCCCCGCACTCCCTCAGGGCCTTGTAGAACACGGCCGTTCTAATGGCACCCTTCACCGAGGAGCCGGGAATGTAGGGCCTCCCGTTGGACTTTATGAACTCGTTTATCTGCATGCTGGTTTTTCCGGGCTCGCCAAAGACCGGAAGGGAGTAGAGGGCGTAGTCCGAGGGGTTGAGGTGGTACTCCTCGATGTAGCCCTTCCACACGTAGTGCTCCCCGGGAGGGTTCCTGAGAAGCGCGAGGATTTCCTCAAGGTCAACGCCGAGCCTCTGGAGGTCGCTGAAAAGCCTCTCGACATCGAGGACGTAAACCCTGTCTCCGGAAGGATATATGTCAACTGGAGTGAGCTTGTTCCCGTTGCCGATGTGGAGCGGGGAGAGAACCTTCAGCATCATTGGCAGTCCACCCCTCTCAAAGCCTCCTCCGGGACTTCGGCCGGAACCGGGAAGGTCAGGCCGTAGAGGTAAACCGGATATGCCAGTCCAAGGTCAAGGGAGATTACCTTCCCGGGATCATTAGCCACGATTGAGCCCTCTGAGATGAAGTTCACCTTGGGCTTTCTCCTGTCAGAGCTCCAGCCGCCTTTCCTTACTAGATTCCAGAGCACCGGAGTTCTCGTCGGGAGGGCGTTTGAGAGCGTTGCCCTGCATAAGCTGTTGGGAGCGTTTACCTCAAGTTTATCAAGCCGGAAGTCGAAGAGGCCGAAGCCCCACGTCGCCTTCCCCCCGATTCCTGTATCACTTAGATAGCGGAGAGCCGGAAGTATGTAGTCCCTGAAAAAGCCCTCGTCGCCGGAGT
>WAKU01000029.1 GCA_015523195.1 Thermococcus sp. | reverse complement strand
CGGGGAGGCTGATGTCGAAGGGCCGGTACCCTGAACCATCCCGTGGGAGGTTGTCCTTCCTTCTCCCGCCCCACCGCCCAAGCAGCCGGCCGCCACAGCCGCCGACAGGAGCAGCAGGACGGCCAAAGCCGCCCCTACCCTCATTTCCATCCCCTTGCGTTATTAAGAAGAAAAAAAGACTCAGCCGGATTTTTCGAGCTTAAGGTCTTCGAGCTTGATGTAGCCGTACACGGTTGTGCTCTTGCCCGTCTTGCTGTCCCTGTAGGTCACGTGGCCCGAAACTTCCACGGGCAGGAAGAGGGAGGGCGAGAACTTTCCGCCCCCGGTTATGCTCGTCCCCTCGGGAACCCCGCTGTACTTCCAGTCGAACTGGACGAGGTCGAAGGGTATGCCCGAGAAGGTCACCGTCCCGTCTGGCTCTGAGCTCCAGGTTATGGTGTGGCCGCTGTTGTCGGTCACAGAACCGCTCTGCGGCTCAAAGACGTTGCGGGACTTGAAGCTATCCCATATCGTGAGGTGCACAACGGCAAACAGACCGAGGTAGAGGTTCGAGAGGTCGCCGCCCAGGTCGCTCATGAGCTTTCCATCGCCCTCAAAGTACGGGAACAGACCGCTCCGGAAGGCGGCCCCGTTCAGAAGGGTGAAGTTCCTATCCCCGTAGTCGATCTCAAGCCCCACGAAATTGTTGGCGTTCGGCGACCCGGAGGGGCTTATATAAGAGGCCCACTCAACGTCCCAGGGGTAGATGAAGGCGTCCTCAACGCTCTTCTTGTACCACACCTTCAGGACGAGCGTTCCGTTCATCGTCTTCGCTTTCACGGGTGTTACAACGCTCCTGTACTCGTAGACCTCGTGCTCCCCCAAGTCGACCTTGCTGCCGTAAATGTCCATCCCGTACACGTGAACCCTGCTCTTCCCAAAGCTCTTCTCCACGATGTACTCGTAGACGGGGGCGCTCTGGTTGGGCTGAACTTTGTAGCGGATCTTGTAGTAGGTGACGTTGTAAACGTTGCTTCCGACCTGCACTGGGCTGTACTCCCAGGGACTGCTCCAGTAGACCTTCTGGGCCGTGCTCGTTGTCGTTGTTGCAGTTGTCGTAGTTGTCGTGGTCGTTACCGTGCCCGTTGTGGATTGACTTGTGGTAGTGCCCCCGCTGGTTCCAGTAGTTCCTGATGTAGTGGTCGTGGTATAAGAGGTGGTAGTTTCCGATGATGCTCCCGTGGACGTCTGAGTGGGGCTCGTTGTCTGGCCGGCTCCCGTGCTTGAAACGGATGAAGGAGTCGTTGAGCTTCCCCCTTTTGAAGTCGAGGGGGAAGTTGAGGTGGTAGAGCCGCCACCGAGACAACCGCTGGCAAAGACCAGACCGAACAAGAGCAAAACCAGCACTATACCTCCAATTTTTTTCATATTATTCCCTCCGGCCTTTGAGGTAGTTTTTACTAATCAATTTATGAAGCCCATCCTCTTAAACCTTTCCTAAGTTTCAGATGAATCTGCAGCATTTCGAAAAACATATAAGCGGGGAGAGGCGGGTTTCAGGGGGTGGAGATGAACTCCCTGAAGTCCACCGGTTTACCGACCTTCCCGCTGAGGTAGAGCGGGATATCAAAGACCCCTGAGACCTTCGAGATTATTCCAACGTCGGCTGTGGCGACGTTCTCAAAGGACTTCAGCTCGAAGTCAGGGCTCCTCACGAGAACGACCTCTCCGTTCAGTCCGAGTTCTGCCATCTTCTCCCCGGTGAGCTTTTTAACGAGTCCGCTCTTCGGCACGTTCTTCCCGTAGAAGAAGACCACCCTCCCCACCCCGAGCTCCGCCAACCCTTTCAGAACGGCCTCTACAACTTGACCCGTCCTCCCGCTTACCCGGTACTTTCCCTGGTACTTGAGATCCCTGAGGAGACCGTCCTCGCAGAGTACGGCCCTTCCCTCAATGAGGGACTCCGTGGTTATGAGAACGTTGAAGCCGTCTACGGCGAGCTCCAAGCCCCTTAGATCCCCGGGTTTCAGCAGTTTCCTCCCGACCTCCTCTATCCAGGAGTCTGGAAAAACGCACCTGGCGAGGAGGTGCCTCTCCTTTCCCGTCAGCCTGTAGTGATTGGCAACGAATTCGAGGGCGCCTTTCTTCCGGTAGCCCCTGTTGAGGAGGTACTTCAGGTCCAGGTACGCCTCCAGCAGCATGCATCACCTTGGGAGTCCATCAAATAACCTTTTCCCCAAGATCACCCGGGATCATTCGAGGAGCCTCTTCAGGAGGTTCCACTCCCTATCCTCAAAGGCCTCTCGTTCCGTGACTATTACGAGAGTGCCCCCATGGAGCTGGGCAAAGTCCCTGAGCTTTGCGAGGAGTTTAAGGGTCGGGGAAAAGCCGTTGTACATGATGAGGTATTCGAGGGCGTTCAGGATGACGACGCCGTTGAGGCCCATCTCCTTCATTCTATGGTAGTAGTTGTAAATCAGCTCCCCGATCCTCGGGAGATCGGTTGAGGATAGGGCGTTGCCACCGCAGGGAAGCGCGGACGTTATGAAGTAGACCATCCATTTCTCCGGCACTCCCTCCGGCTTCCTCGTGAAGAGAAGGACTGGAATGTCTTCCAGCTCTTTTTTGAGCTCCTCAAACTTCTCAGGTCCTACTATAATGACACCGGGTTCGAGAGAACTCTCCCCACTGTACCCGGAAATCCCCATGAACTTCTCGGATGTCAAGAGGGAGATATAGCAGAGCGTTAGGAAGGCTATCAGAACAAGGGAGGCGCTCAGACCGATCGGCGCGTACCAGGGCTCATCTTTGAAGAAGGGGTATGGATAGAGGTGAAGGCCAAATAGTAGAAGACCCCAGGACATGTTTCTGGCCTTCCTCTCGTAGACCACTTCAAGCCTCTTTATGAAAGCCGCCGCTATCACAGCCATGGCCCCCGCGCTTCCCCAGGCGAGTGCTAAAACCACTTCATCGAGGATCAGCGCAGGATCACCTGCTATTGAGGGGCCCCTGTACCACAGAAAAAGACCCATGTAAGCTAAGATCACGAAGGGAGGCACTGACCAGAGCCCCTGGTTGAACGCATACTCAGCGCCCTCTTCCTCTATCATCCTTACGGCCCCGTTGAAAAGGAGGGTTGCGAAGATTACCAAGAGGATGGAGTTCACGACGTCCATCCCGACGAAAGCCGCCACCATAGCCATCAGATCAAAGGCCCATCCAGCGGCCGTTAGAAGCGCCGATGATCGCCGGCTTTTCAGGTAGACCCTCATCAAAACGAAAGAGGCGAGGGCATCGAGAGCCAGGACAGAGAGCCCCTCTCCCACCACCCAGAGCGGAACCTTCACAACCATTAAGCACACACCCCTCTCGGGGCTAACGTTATGGCATGGCCATTAGTATAAAATGCGAGTCAATAGGTTAAAACTGTTACTTTTGGTTCCAGTCGGATGGATATAAGATAAAAATTTCAAACGACCTTCTCCACGACCTCCCCCTGCATCCCCGTGTGGATCCTCAGCTTAACCCTCCCCCTGAGGAGCGAGCTCTTGACCTTCTTCGTCAGTATCTCGTCCACCTGGAAGATCCCTGCCGGATGCTTCATCCAGATCTCTATGAGTATCGGGTGCTCCCCGTCTCCCTCCCCGATCTCAACCCTCTCTATGGTGAGTGCCGAGACCGCGTGGATGTCAACCTTGTCCTTCTTGTAGGCCAGCCTGCTCCTGCCGGCTTCCATGTCGCAGCCGTCGGCTATGGTGACCAGCGAGCCCTCGATGGTCGTGCACGGAACCGCCTCGTCGTGGGTGTAGATGGCGTTTAAGGTGAGGGCCTTGAGAAGGAGTGGGTCGCGCTCCTCAAATTCGCCCACGAGCTTCTCAACTATCGGCTCCGCAAGGAAGACGCTGAACTCGTAGTGTATGTTCCTGTGTATCATGTTGCCGATGTCGTGGAAGAGCGCGCCAAAGGCCACTATGAACTTGCTCCAGCGTAGGGGCTTTCCGAGCTTTTCAGCGGTCGTCCTCATCCCGGCATTCTTGACGATCCTGAGGAGCTCAAGGGCCCTCCTCGTCGTCAGGAGAACGTGCACCGGGCCGTGGTCGTTGAAGCCGTAGACGTTGAGGACTATGTAGTTGGTGGTCTCGAAGTAGTAGTGGTACTCGCGAAAGGCCCTCTCGTAAAGCTCAAAGAGCTCATCGTCTTCGAGAATAGCTTTTATCTCCTCAAGCAGTCCCTCCTCGGTGTACATTGCTTTCACCCAGGGGGGTAGGGGAGTGGGGTTTTAAGGGTTTTGAATGTGAGGATTTGAACCCTTCAGTTCCATGGCTTGGAGTTACACAGGTAGGGAAAAACAAAAGAAGCAAGGCCCGATTTGGTTACTTTCTCTTTGCAAGTGCTGGGATTAGAACCAGCCCAACTATCAAGGCCGGCCCGCAGAGCTTTCTCTCCTTGGTGGCGGTAGTGCTCTGAGTGCTCGACGGTGTACTTGTAGTTCTTGACGTTGTTGACGTAGTCACGGTTCTTGACGTTGTGCTCGTAGTCGTGGTTTTAGTGCTTGTACTGCTTGTCGTGTCTTTTGGCGTCCACGGGGGAGTTATCACCTTAAGCACTGGCTTCCCCCACTGGCAGGTTACGTTAGTCCCGTTCCTGTGGCATTCGAAGGTAATGTACTGCTCGCACTCGCCGCAATCTCCACCATAAAGCACGATCTTGAACGTAGTCGCGTTAATCTCCGCATACCATCTGGTTATCGTACTGTTCCAGTAACCCTTGTACCAGTGCCCTCCACTAACGTTCGGCAGGTAGTTCTCAACACCCCACTGGTACTCCTTGAGAACTTTTGACAAATTCCAGTCTGAAAGGTTGAACGGTACTTTTGGTGTCCAATGGCTTCCTGGGACAAAGTGCGTAATGTCCTCTACCCATCTTCCTCCTTCGTAGTGAAACTCCCTATAATGAGTCTCGTTATAGGGCAAATTAATCACGGCGTACTCTATCTCTGAATCGTTGAGGGGATCCCATGGCGGGATTCCCCTTTTCAAAAATGAGTCGCCCCTAATGTACATGAACAGATAGGTTTGGTTTTGGTCGAGTTT
>WAKU01000028.1 GCA_015523195.1 Thermococcus sp. | reverse complement strand
TGGTAGTCATATGTTGAGGTCGGATGATCCGAGAGTTCAGAAGTACTCTCAGTCTGAGAGAAAGCTCGCTGAGTGGGATAAGTTCCGGCTGGGGAACGAGCCCGTAGTGTACAGAACAACACTTATTTCAGAGGCGGCCGGGATATACTACTTCTGCTCTACAAAAGATCTTGCGAGGATCTACTATGAGAATGATTTTCTCAGGTTTACAGACTGTCCTGAATATAAGGGCAAGCACAGGGGTGTTGTTGAGCTTCCCCTTAAAGAGTTCGTTGAGGACGTTATGAAGATCAGTAAGGAATTCTTGGACGAGTACGCTCAGATTATCGAGAAAATCAGGCTTAAGCACGGGGAAAAGCCTGAGGATTATGGTTACCTGTGGGAGCTTTATCATGAAGTGAAAGAGTTGTATGAGAAGAGGTTCGGCAGAAGAGAAGGGTGATCCTCAGCGAGTTGAGGTGAGTCCCATGGAGAGGATTGTGATTAAGGGCGAGCATACTTACTTTTAGGTTGGTTTGGACTGATTTAAAGCCACTGAAGGGGGAAGGTTGGAGGAGAACAGGATTTCCTTCGAATTTCGTCCGTTTCTTGAGGGTAACGTGTGGTTACCGAAGTGGTAACCCGGAACTTCATATATATCACGAACCATAAGTCCACAGTGGAGCAACCACGTGTTGCCCATGAAAGGGGCACTGTGTTGATGCGCCCTGCGATGGTCACGCGGCATCACCGCGTGTCCTGCCCGATTCCACGGTGCCTCCATTAAAGGAGGCGGAAAAATTGAGAAAGAACCTTGCCTTGGGAATTTTTGGCCTGCTGGTGGCCTTTGGCCTCGTATTGGGAGCGGGAGCCAACTTCAGGGACTACCATGCGGACAGGAGCGTGCACTGGAAGATAGTGAGCGACGACACGGAGCTCATTGATCTGACCCCTGTACAGCCCTACGCGTACATAAACGATGGCGGAGTCCTGGTCGTTGACATAAGCCCGGACAATCCGAACTGGCCGGGTTATGGAAACGGCCTCAGCCCGAACTCCGAGTACAACTTTGACGAGGTCTTCAACGTCAGCAACGATCTCTGGGAAGAGAACATGACCATAGTCGTCAGGATAACAAGCGACAACAGCGCGATCCAGTTCTACGGCGCGGATGAGAACGTGTACAGCACATCGAGCGGCAGTGCAATCTACGCCAGCGACATGGCCGAAAACGACGTCTGCTTTGTGGTACACAGCGGCGAGGCAGTGAGCGTTGGAATGGACTTCAGCGTTGGGAACGATGCACCGGGAACAGTTCAGAGCACTCCAATACACATACAGGCGTACAGACTCGGCACCGAGCCGGCCGATCTGGATGGAAAGTGCGGTCAGTGAAGGGGGAATGAAGGATGAACAAGCTGTTTGGATTGGCCTTCCTGATGGTTGGGATGCTCTTGGCCGTCGGTGCCGGTGCCAACTTCAGGTACTATTCAGCCGACAGATCGGCCTCCTTCACGGTGGTCTCGGATGACAACGAACTCATCGACCTAACCGCCCTGCAGCCCTATGTAACGTACAACAATGGCAACATATACGTTGACATAAGCGACAACAACCCCCACCACCCCGATTGGGGAGGGGACGGGATGAGCCCGAACACTACCTACGTCTTTGAGGAGCTTTTCCATGTCAGCAACGAGCTCTGGGAAAACAACCGGACCAACTACCCGATATGCGTCAGCATAAAGAGCAACCAGGACAACGTCCTCCTCTTCGCGGGTGACTACAGCAGTCCGGTAGCCGGCCCGGCCCACAACATAGAGTTCACGGTTGAGCACGGCGACCCGATTCCGGTGGGCATGATCTTCGACAACACCAACTCAACCCTCGGCCTTGACCAGTTCCAGATGAGCTTTGAGGCCACGGCGGGAGCATGCGGACCGTGATTTCCTTTCGGAGCCTTTGCTCCACCTTTATGTATAGGGGGATGTGAGAATGAGCCTGAAAGGAGTCCTTGGAGCCGTTGCAACCGTACTACTGCTCTCTATCCTCTTAGTATCCGCTGGGGGCTTCCTGATTGGCAGGCCCGTTTTCATGTCCTACACCTATTCGGAGAGCATGACCCCGGCGATAAACAAGGGGGATCTGTTTTTCATAAACCCGCTCTCAAGGGGAGGCGAAGCCGGGGACATAATAGTCTTTCACAGAGGGGACGGCTGGACCGTTCACAGGATATTCGCGGTTACCGATGGAGGGTACATAACCAAGGGGGACAACAACGTTGCCACGGACCAGCAGAACGGCGAGAACCCCATCGTTGAGAGGGGCGACGTCATAGGTAAGGTCGTGGAACTGGCTGGCAGGCCCATCGTCGTAAGGGGAGGCGGGGCCTTCATAGAGTCCCTCCGTGCGAGACTGAGCAACGTCTACGCCGTCGTCATCTTCCTCGTTGTCGGTTCGTTTCTCACTTTCCTCGGTGGGGGTAGGGGAAGGCCAGTTAAGAGGGCCAGGAGAAGGCGCTACATCAGGGTTCGTGCCAAGACGCTCTACGCGGCCCTATCTGTGCTCATAATAGCGGGCTTTCTCTTCGTTACGGTGGCCTCGTGGGGGGTGCTGACCTTCACCTACTCCTCCACCCTCGCCGGCGGTCAGAGGGAGGGCTGGTACCTGCCAGGGAGCACCTTCGAGAGGAACCTCAGCCTGAGGAACGGGGCGGTTTACCCCTTCCACTACTTCATCGAAGCCGGGGAAAGGGCCGAGATACTCAACGGCAAGGCCTTTGATGTCCCAGGTGGAGGGACTCGGAGGGTACTCCTCAGGGTTTTCGTCCCTAAGGAGACTCGGGTGTACCGAGGGGAGGTAAGGGTTCATGCCTATCCGGCCATACTCCCCGGAAGGGTCATTGGCCCCTCTTATCGCGTCAGTCCCTACCTCCCGCTCGTTCTCTACGTCCTCGAACTGGCGGCGGTTCTGCTCGCGTTCTATCGCTTGGCCGCCATTGGAAGCGGTGAGTTGATCAGAATCCGGATCAGACGAAGGGGCATCTTGGGAAGGATAATAGGAGATGGTTGGTGATGAGAAGCGTATTCTTTGTGTCGGCCTTCATCGTGGGGGTGCTCCTCATCGCGGGTTCAAGCGGCACTTTTGGGGGGTACAACTCCACGAGGGATGCCTCCTTTTGGGTGGTTTCCCCTGATTTGGGGTATTTAGGCTTTGACTGTAGCGGGGGCTACTCCGCGCTGGTCTTCCTTCAGGCCAACTCAGAGGCCGACTTCGATGCCATCAACATAACCAACTCACTGCCCGGGAACAGAGATGCGGACGTCGCCCTCAGCCCCGACTATTCCTGGCTCCCGACTGGGTTTTCTGTCTCTGTAGAGACCGACGATGGAAACCCAGTCACCTTGTACCCCGGTGAGGTTTACGCCTTCGAGGGACACGTTTCGGTCGGGGATGTAGAGCCCGGCGAGTACACAGTACCGCTGGAGGTGCACGCCACTTGGGATGACGGTGGGGCATCGCTCTCTGTCTGCCCGATCAAGCTGGTCGTAACAGGCCCGCCGACGATGCCGACGATCGAGAAGGTACTCCTCTCGGGCAACACCAGCGGGATACCCCTGAAGAGTCGTCAGGAGTGGGTTTTCCAGATAATCGTCACAAACCCCACCCTTAGGGATGTAAGCATTACCGTTGTCGACGCGATCCCTGCGGAGTTCAACGTGAGCCCCTCAGGAACCGCTGCAAGTGCCGGAAACTACACCTTCTGGCCCGCAGGGGGACACGGCCGCCACTGTGGCTGTTCTAACGGCTCGGCAACCAAGATGGAATGGAACGTTACCTTACCGGCCGGCGGGAGCGAGCGGATGAACGTTACAATATTCACAAGGCTCAACCACGGCAACCAGCGGGAGTTCACGTCCTGCGGGAACTACAGCCTGAACGATGGCGCAGTTATATTAGGGTACGGTATAGTGAGCAACGGAATACGGGTCTCGACGGCCTGCGGGGGGAATGGACCGTGATCGCCCCTCGCCCGGCTTTTGAAGGAATTTTGATGGAGCGTGCTGTCCTATGAGAAAGTTTTCCATGGATAGGAGGTTGGCGTTGAAGGCCACGATAGCGGGGTTTTTGGTGCTGGCCCTTCTCTTCAGTGCGTATTCGATGGCCGCCTACAGGAAGTCACCGAAGACCGCAAAGGTCACCTACAGAACCCTCTACACAGAGAGGGGCGAGATGAGTCACGCGGGCTTCTTCTCGGATGAGTCCGTCTACAGAAACGGGACGAGCCTGGAAAACTACCCGGGCAAGATAACCCGGCGGATAGAGGGGGTTTACAGGTACTCCATAAACCCGGGAACGGCAGGGTCTTATAAGGCAGTTCTCAGAACTGACTACTACATTGTTTCGGGAAAGAAGCGGATCTCCCTTATGAACCGTACCTGGGGCTCGTGGAGCGGGCGCTTCTCGGGTTCCTTTTCCCTACCCGTCAGCTTCAACGTGTCCAGTCTTGATAAGGGCCTTAAGGCGGTCAGGGAGGGGACGGGCCTCTACCGGGCCAGCGGCGACACGTACCTTCTCGTCGAGGTTGATCTCCCGGGGAGGGAACCCTTCACCCACAGGGTTTCCCTGAGCACTAACGGGCTTGGAATGCTGAGCCTGAAAGACGTCTCAAAGGACTACAAAAAGGTGGAGCGACATTCCAAGACCCTAAATAACAGGCTCGGCTTTGCCGGGGGGAGTGTTAGTGTTTCCACCGGCAGAAAGCTCTTTCCGCTCATGGCCCTGCTCTTCATGCTGCCGCCCTTGGGGCTCCTCTACAAGCGCGGCGGAAAGAGGGAGGAGATGGGTGGCTTAAGGAAGTTCATCGTCGAAGGCATCCCTCCGGAGGCGGAGATGGCTTCAGTGACCCTCGGTTCGGTTGAGGACTTGGGGAGGGTCTTTGATCTCGTGGACAAGCCGATAGTTCACTACGTTGAAGGCGACCATGACGTCTACGCGATACTCGATGGAGGAGTGGTCTACGAGTATATAAAGGACAGAAAGGCGGGGGATAGGGGCTGAGCCCTCCCGTTTTCTGATGCTAAGTCAGCTGCCTGCCGTACTGGAGCACGAACTTTGCATCGGCGATTCCCTCAAAGATCGGGTCGTGAGTCGTTACCACTATTGTTTTTCCTCGCTCCTTCTCTCTTTCCAGATGGGCCAGCAACAGCTCCGCGGATTCCCTGTCGAGGTAAGCGGTTGGCTCATCGAGGAGAATCACCTCCGGGTCGTGTGCCAGGGCCCTCACTATCGAGGCCCTCCTGGCCTCGCCTCCGCTTATCTCAGTTGGACGCTTGTGCAGTGTGTGACCTATGCCCAGCTCCTTCGCCAGTTCCCCTGCCCTCCTCTTGAACTCTGCCTTCAGCTTCCCTGCCCCATACAGGGCCAGCTCTACGTTCTCCCAGACGCTCAGAACGTTGACAAAAGTTGGCTCCTGAAACGATACCCCAAGCTTTCTCCTAAGTTTCCGCATCTCTGCCTCTGGGAGTGAGTACACGTCCACGCCATCGTAGACAACGCTCCCTTCCGAAGGCCGTAGGAGTGTGGCCACGCTCAGCAGGAGACTCGTCTTTCCGCTTCCGCTCGGCCCGAAGATCACGCTTATCTTTCCACTTTCAAATGAGCCGTTGAACTCCTCCAGTCCTACAAAGCTCCTCCCGTTTGAGTGGTAGACCACCCTCAGGTTTTTGACTTCTATCACCTCGCCCACCTCCAGGTTGTTGCGATGTAGACTACAGGACTTAACAGGGCCCCCACAAGCGGGGCGCTGAGTATAAGGAAGGGCCCGGCTGAGCCGAAGAACCCTAAGGAGTAGAACCTGTAGGCATCGATCAGCATTGGAACTTCCATTAAAGAGAGCGGCAGAAACGCCAGGAGGGGCGGCATTAACTCCTCCCTACTGATACCCAAAATGGTGAAGAGTCTTTTCCTTTTCCTGAGTTCCTCTGCATCCCTAAGCCCCAAGATCAGGCCAACGATCGGGATTAAGATGGCCGAGGCGATCAGTGGAACCGCGACTTCGCGCTTGAGAAAGACTGAGAGTGCATCGCGAACGCCGTCTTCGGCGGAGATGTATACGAACTGCCCTGGATACTCCTTGCGAACTTCTTCGATGGCCCTGAGAACGTCTCTTCCCCCGTACACGAACATCAGATCTGGGAGGGGCGTGATGTTGTGGGCCTTTACGACCTCGAAGGGAATGAAGATGTCCGAGCCGAAGGGAACATCCCCCTTGAGCGTAACGTACTCTATATTCACCGTGGCAGGTTCGGAACCGGCGTAGGTGGGAATCAGCCTTAGATTTGCCCTTTGCTCACTTGTGTCGAGTTCCTTGAGGATTTGGGAGTAGACCATGGCTTTTCCCCTGTTGTTGTAGAACAGTGTGTAAAGCTTTTGGGCTTCTTTAGACCTTGACCTGGCAAACCTGAGGTAGTCCAGCAGTGAGCTGCCGTAAGCTGAGACCCATGCGGCAACAACGTCTACTGATCCACCGCCCTTGCTGACATGGCCTACGTCCCACACCGTCCCGTAAACCCCGCCGTGAAGTTTTATTGCCTTCGTTAGATCATTGTAAGCTTCTATCTCTCTGTACTCCTGCTCGGCAAAGGTTCCCGGGGAGGACATGTTCAGCGATCCGGTAAACTGAACGAGGATAGTTGCGCCGAGGTTTCCTGCGGAGATGCTCTTGTACATGTACGTTACCGGCGATGATAGGGCTATGCCTGTGAAGACCGTGAAGATCACCATAGCGGCCAAAGCCCTCTCTACTTTCCTGGACGTTACCCTGTAAGGCACACTGCCGAAGCGGGAGAAAGCTTCCATTATCAGGAGAGAGGCCAGGACAGAGCCGGAAATCCAGGGCAAGTAGCCAAAAACCGTGCCCCCGACCAGGTTGAAGACGTAATCGCTGAGCGCTCTGAAAGGTAGGGCGGAGACGTAGGCAGTGTACCCAGTTATCTTTCCCGCCCACGTGTGCTCCCCTGGGAGGAACCAGTAGACTGAAGAGGCAGCAAACACGAAAGCGGTTATTAAGACCACTGCTACCAGCATGGTTTTTCTGGTCTTAGCGCCCAGCTTAAGGGGTCCTCTGTAGTACCTGATTACGAAGAGAGCCGCTAACATTGCCAAAAGTGCCGCTCCGGTCGAGGTTTCTGTGAACAGTAAAACTGCCAAAACGGCCGTACTCACGAAGAGGAAAGTTAGCAGATCCACGATGGAGGGGTTGCCGCCCGAAACTTTGAGCAGTTTTCTAAGCTTCTCCTCTTCCTGCCTCTCTTTGCTCATCACAATCCATATCAGGGGAATTGAAGGCAGAAAGGCTAACAAGCTGGCCCAGACGTCTTTCCACTCCGTTCTTTTTCTCGGGAACAGCACACCCCTGACGTAGCCCTTCTTGAGGATGTAGATCTTTGGGTAGTAAGAGTGGGGCGCAAACTCCTGGTAGAGGGCATCGTACAGGGCGGAGACGTTTATTTCACCCGGAGACGTTATGAGAAAGCCCTCCACAAGGAGATGATTTAAACTGGGCGTCAGGTTTTGAAGGTGGAGTATGGACTCGTACAGTTTTCCGGAGGCGATGCACTTTAGTTCATTCTCCTCCATAAACGCCCTCAGGGGCAGGAGTGAAGGAGAAACGTTTGAAGCGTATTCAACGTCCTCTACCCTTAGGGTTTGGGGAAATACCTCCCTCAATCTTGTTGGAGAGTAATAAACGACCGGCGAATACTCGTAGTTTCCCTTTTTTATGCTCTGATTTCCCAGGACGATGCAGTCCGGACCTGAAGTACTCCCATTGACCGGCAGAAGGAGCCCGCCGAGTGTATCAATCCAGACCGGGACGTAGATCGACCCGGAAAATCCACTTTTGGCGAGTGCCTTCTCGGCATCTCCCAGTAAAAAGTACGGCATCATAAAGTACGTGTAGTTGTCGCTCAGATACGAATGGGGATCGTCGTAGCCGATGTAGAGGCCGGGTTTCGTAACGTTTACAATGGAAGTCGTGGGTGGCTTCAGCTGGTAAAATTCCACATAAATGTACATTCCCTTGTAGTTCACATCCGGAGGGCTGTTCAGGTGGTTTATTGTTGCTACAGCTACCGCAGGGATTATTGATGTTAGCAGGAGGAGAAGGATAAAGGACGAGAAAACCCTGAGATACCACCGCACGAACTTCACTTTTGCACCCCCTAATTGTCGGCCCTGTAGAACCACATGTAGCAGTCGTCTCCTATCCTCTCATCATTGTCTCCGAGTATGAAGGTTATTATGTTGGCGGGCTTGTGGACGACGGTGTAACGATACGGGTGGGGTATCGGCGTCCAGGCCCATCCCCAGTGCGTTGTTGTTTTGTAGTAGCTGGCAACGGCCGTTGCTACGATGTAAACTCCATCTTCCAGCATGTTGTCGGCGTAGTTAGCTGCCCAGTTATCCGATGATATGATAGTTGCCAGTTCCATATAAGTGGGAACCTTGTCTGTGTCAGGCGTTACGGTTATCTTGCCGAGATACCGGAGCTTCCAGTTATTGTCCGAAGCAAGGAAGATTACGTTAGAACCTGACGTGTCTACGTGTTTTTTAGATTTAACTAATTTGCCTTGGAGCTGGTTTATATCCGTTGCAGTGTACACCTGTTGGTATGGCCTATCATCCATA
>WAKU01000027.1 GCA_015523195.1 Thermococcus sp. | reverse complement strand
CTGGAAATGCGCTCTTACTTCAGCTCTGGAAGGGACGGGCTATAGTAAATGAAAGTAGCATGCCTGTGTGGCTTTACTTTCAGGTTGCCTCCGTAAAACCTGAGGATATCCATCTGAAGTTCGGCAGATACTCATCACTCTACACCTCCTTCAAAAAAGGCGTGGACACTTTCGAATATACCGCGACCATAACTAACCTTTACAGCAAGCCCATTACAATTCAAAACGTTTCATTCCCCTTGGCCTCTCTCCAGGTTTATCCAAAACCACCGGATATTAAGGTGGTGAACTTTAATCTGATAAACACAACCCCAGATGAGACCCTTAATCAACTCCCACCAAACTCAACAGCTCTATTAAAGGTGGTTGTGAGCGTTCCGTCTAATGTTGAAGGCATTTACTTCAAGCCAAAACTTGTTATCGCGGCTGGTGGAGAGAGCATTGCTATCCCAGCTCCTCCAATGGAATACATTCGAGTTGTGAATTGTGGATAATTTTTTTGTGATTCTTCTTTATTACTCGATGAAAGGAGATGGTGATGGTCGTTGTAGACAATGATGGCGACGTTGTTTTATTATAAATGGATAAAAATGTGAGCCTTCCACCGCATATCAACTTGCTAACGATTTCTGGAGCATCAGGCCAAAAACAGCAGCTCTGTAACGAGACTAGGGAGTGCGGAATAGTTGCTTTCAAGTTCACCACGCCAACACTACGAGAACAAAAAAAGTAGAGGAGGGGGATTATCAGACTCCAGCGCTTCATGGTATCACCTCATGGGTTTGGCAAACCAAAGAGAAGTATTTCCAAAAGTGAAAACGAGGAAAGTAGAAATCACTTCAAAAAGCCCGTCTTCTTCCCGAGATCCTCGAAGGCATCGAGGACATACTGGAGATCTTCCTTGCTGTGGCCGGCCGAAGGTTCGAGCCTTATCCTCGCGGTTCCGAGCGGGACTGTCGGGTACACTATAGCCTGCGCGAAGATGTTGTACTCGTCGTATAAGCGCCTGCTGAACTCCTGGGCAAGCTTCTCGTCGTAGAGCATGACCGGTGTGATCGGGTGCTTGGTGTGGCCTATGTCGTAGCCGAGCTCTTTTAATCCGTTCTGGAGGAAGTGGGTGTTGTCCCAGAGCTTTCTGACCAGCTCATCGCTCCTCTGGAGAATCTCTACGGCTGCTATCGCGGCAGCGACGTCAGGCGGATTCGGGGCGCTTGAGAAGAGGAACGGCCTTCCACGCTGCCTCAAATAATCTATGGCCTCCTCAGGACCGGCGACGTAGCCACCTATGACACCGAAGGCTTTGCTCAGCGTTCCCATCTCGAAGTCGACCTTCTCATGGAGCTTGAAGTGATCCACGATACCCCTTCCGCTGTCTCCCAAAACGCCCTCGCCGTGGGCGTCGTCTATGTAGAGCATGGCGTCGTACTGCTCCGCCAACTCGGCCATTTCGGGAACCGGCGCGAGGTCACCGTCCATCGAGAAGACGCCGTCGCTGACGATGATTTTCTTCTTCCTATCCTTGTTCTCCTTCAGCTTCCTCTCAAGGTCTTCCGTATCGAGGTGCTTGTAGATCACCTTGGGAGCGCCGCTGAGGCGCATTCCGTCTATGATGCTCGCGTGGTTGAGCTCCTCACTGATGAACACGCCGTCGTCCTTCTTGGTCAGGAGGGCGCTCAGGGCACCGAGGTTGGCGTTGTAGCCGCTCTGGAAGAGTATAGCGGCTTCCCTCTTCTTGAACTTGGCAAGTTTTTCTTCGAGCTCGACGTGTAGCTCCATGGTTCCGGCTATGGTTCTAACCGCTCCAGCTCCAACACCGTAGTCGAGGATGGCCCTTATCGCCGCGTACCTAATTTCAGGGGCCGCGGCGAGGCCGAGGTAGTTGTTCGAGCACATGTTGAGAACTCTCTTCCCATCAACCACAACCCACGGACCCTGGGCGCTTTCAAGCTTCCTTATGGTCACGTAAAGGCCCTTCTCCTTGAGCTCCTGGAGCTCCTCCCTAATCCAGTCAAGCTTCCCCATGAGAACCACCGATGCCTATTGGTCATCGAGGTATAAAAGTTTTGCAGTGGTCACTTCAGTGCAACCTGGTTGGAATGACCGGGAGCAAAACCATTGGGCCTGAAAGAATGGTGTCTTGGAGAAAGCGGTATTATTTCCATCATCCTTCAAGGGCTTTGAGGCTTCAAATTAAAGTACATGCAACGTGCAAACTTTCGAATCTCACGCTCAAAAGCGTTTCACCAGCGCTTTGCAAAGCAAATGCCCGATTGCAAAAAAATTGCACACTTCCTGACCTAAAAAAGGTTGCAGGGTTCGAAAGCCTTTTAAATAGTCCCCATAAGCTCCCTTCAGCTTAGGGGAGACAGTGGGGACAGGATGAAGGAAAATGGCCTGGCACGTCTTCATTCCCGATTCACTCCTTGAGGAGACCGACGACCCCAAGATACGGACGTATAAGGTTGGGCAGGTTGCCAGGGCCTGCGCGATCTTCGGCGTCGAGCACATCTGGATTTACAGGGCCGGCGGAAGGGATGGAAGGTTCATCAAGCTCGTCCTTGAGTACATGGAAACGCCCCAGTATCTGCGGAAGAGGCTCTTCCCCCTCCTGCCCGAGCTCAAATACGTCGGTGTTGTCCCCCCGCTGAGGACGCCGCACCACAAGCTCAAGGGGAAGCCCAGAGTTGGAGAAATCCGGGAGGGCTTCGCCTTCAGAAGGGGGAAGAGGGTCTACGCGGACATAGGGCTCGACGAGCTCGCCCTGGTGGAGGGGAGCGTTGAAGGGCGCGCAACCTTCAAGGTCGTCTCGGTAAGGCCGCTAAGAGTGGTGCCAGCGAAACCCACAGAGTACTGGGGTTACAGGGTTCACCTCAGCAGGAAACCGCTGGCGAAAACACTTAAAAAGGCCGGCCTGAATGTGACAATCGCGACATCGAGGATGGGTCGCGATGTAAGGGAGGCTGAGATCCCGCCCTTAAGGGGGGAAGTTGGCTTCGTGTTCGGCTCCCCAAAGAAGGGCGTGGGTGAACTCCTCGGAGGGGAGTTCGATTTCGATGCAGTCCTCAACACGGTTCCAAATCAGCGGACGGCCACCGTCCGTACCGAGGAGGCGTTGCTCGCAACCCTCGCGGTGTTCAATCTCATGAGGAGGGATTGATATGGGAAAGGTTCACAGACCAAGGAGAGGTTCACTCGCCTTCAGCCCCAGAAAGAGGGCTAAGAGAGTAGTTCCCCGTATTAGAGCATGGCCAGAGGACAGCGAGGTCAGGATGCTGGGCTTTGCAGGCTATAAAGCTGGCATGACCCACGTCCTCATGATAGACGACAGCCCCGGACTGACCAAGGGCAAGGAAATCTTTGCGCCCGTGACAATAGTTGAGGTTCCACCGCTCTTCGTCTACGGCATTAGGGCCTACAGGCAGGGCTATCTCGGGCTTGAAACAGCGACCGAGGTCTGGTTCCACGATCTCCACCCCAACGTCAGGAGGCGTGTGAAGACCCTTCCCAAGGACTACAATGAGGAGGCCTTCAAAGCCAAGCTCGGTCAGCTTGAGGATCTCGTCAACGACGGCGAGATAGTGGACATAAGGCTCCTCGTTCACACCCAGCCGTGGCTCATCAAGCTCAAGAAGAAGCCTGAGGTGATGGAGTATGCCATCGGTGGCGACGACGTTAAAGCGAAGTTCGAGTACGCCAAGGAGAAGATAGGAAAGGAGATAAGGGCGGGCGAGGTTCTCCACGAGGGCGAGCTCCTCGACGTCATAGCCGTCACCAAGGGCAAGGGGACCCAGGGCCCGGTCAAGAGGTGGGGCGTTAAGGTTCAGTTCCACAAGGCTCAGAGGGCCGGAAAGGCGAGGCACATAGGCAACCTCGGGCCGTGGCATCCGGCGAGGGTTATGTGGACTGTCCCCTTGGCCGGTCAGATGGGCTTCCACCACAGGACTGAGTTCAACAAGAGGCTCATAGCCATAGGGGAGAACGGAAAGCTCAAGCTCGGCAAGAAAGAGGAAAAGGAGGAGAAAGCAGAGGAAATCGGGATAACACCGAAGGGAGGGTTCCCACACTACGGTATCATAAGGAGCGACTTTCTCATGATAGAGGGAACTGTTCCGGGCTCCTTTAAGAGGATTGTAAGAGTTAGGCCGGCTATACGGCCTCCAAAGAAGAGGCCGCCCGTTGAGAGGCCCCAGATAACCTACGTCAGTAGGGAGTCCAAGCAGTGAGGTGAGATTGATGAAGGTTAAGGTCTTCAACCTTGAAGGCGAGCCGGTGGATGAAGTTGAGCTCCCGGAGGTCTTCAGTACTCCATTCAGGCCCGACCTGATAAGGAGGGCCGTTATAGCGTCGTGGACTCATCGGGTGCAGCCCCAGGGCAGGAGTCCCTTCGCAGGCAAGAGACGCGTCACGGAGAACATAGGCAAGGGACACGGAATGGCCAGGGTTGAGAGGATAAAGACCTCCCCGAGGTTCGCCGCTTTTGTTCCCTTCGCGAGGGGAGGAAGGAGAACCCATCCCCCGAAGGTTGAGAAGAAGATCAGAGAGGGCATCAACAAGAAGGAGCGGAAGTTGGCCCTCATGAGCGCCATAGCGGCGACCGCCAACCCCGACCTCGTTAGGAGTAGGGGGCACATCGTGGACAACGTCCCGTCCTTCCCGCTCGTTGTTACCGATGACCTTGAGAAGGTCTTCAAGACCGCCCAGACCAGGGAGATATTCAGGAAGCTCGGCCTCTGGGACGACATCGAGAGGGCTAAAAGGAGCACCAAGATCCGCGCCGGAAAGGGCAAGATGCGTGGAAGGCGCTACAAGAGGGCGAAGGGACCTCTCGTTGTTGTGGCAAAGAACGAGGGCATCGTCCAGGGTGCGAGGAACCACCCGGGCGTTGATGTAGTAACGGTTGACAACCTCAGCGTTGAGCTCTTGGCCCCCGGGACCCACCCGGGGAGGCTTACCCTCTGGACGAAGGGCGCCTTGGAGAAGCTGAAGGAGCTTCAAAGGTGATCGAGATGGACCCGTACAAGGTTATCGTTAGGCCGGTGGTTACTGAAAAGGCAGTTTCACTGATTGAGCGCGAGAACAGGCTGACCTTCATAGTGGACAAGCGGGCCACAAAGGCCGATATCAAGAAGGCCGTGGAAGAGATGTTCGAGGTCGAGGTTGAGAAGGTCAACGTCCTCTTCACGATGAAAGGCGAAAAGAAGGCCTACGTTAAGCTCAAGCCTGAGTACAGCGCAAGTGAGGTTGCCGCCAGGATAGGATTGTTCTGACGGGGTGAGGCGAGATGGGGAAGAGTCTGATCCAGCAGAGGAGGGGCAAAGGAAGCCCCACTTTCAGGTCCCCCTCCCACAGGTACAGGGGGGCCGTGAGGTATGTTCCGCTTAATGTTACAAAGGAGAAGACCGTGGCTGGGAAAGTCGTTGAGATACTGCACGATCCTGGAAGAACCGCCCCCGTGGCCAGGGTTAAGTTCGAAGACGGTACAGAAAAGCTCATAATAGCGCCGGAAGGGATCCTCGTGGGCCAGGAGCTTTATATAGGTCCGGAAGCTCCGATAGCCATAGGCAACACGCTCCCGCTTGCAAAGATACCTGAGGGAACCTACGTCTACGATATAGAAGGGGTTCCCGGCGATGGCGGTAAGTACGTCCGCGCCGGGGGAACCTACGCCCTCGTGGTCAGCAGGGAGAGGGACAAGGTTATAGTCCAGCTCCCGAGCGGCGAGCTCAAGCAGTTCAAACCCGGTTGCAGGGCTACGATAGGCGTAGTCGCTGGTGGAGGAAGGCTTGAGAAGCCGATAGTCAAGGCTGGAAAGGCCTATTACATAGCCAAAGCCAGAAACAGGTTCTGGCCGAAGCCGAGAGGCGTCAAGATGAACGCCGTCAACCATCCGTACGGGGGCAAGGAGCACCACATAGGCAGGCCCTCAACCATATCCCGCAGGGCACCGCCCGGAAGGAAGGTCGGCCACATAGCCGCGAGAAGAACTGGTAGGAGGAAGTGATGAAGATGGCGAGAAAGAAGAAGTTTAGGTACAGGGGGTACACCCTCGATGAGCTGCTCAGCATGTCACTCGAGGACTTCGCCAAGCTCCTGCCGAGCAGGCAGAGGAGGAGCCTTAAACGCGGCCTATCCCCCGAGCAGAAGAAGCTGCTCAGAAAGATAAGGCTTGCCAAGAAGGGCAAGTACAAGAAGCCCATAAAGACTCACAGCAGGGACATGGTCATCCTCCCGGAGATGGTGGGCATTACGATACACGTCCACAACGGCAAGGAGTTCGTTCCCATTGAGGTGAGGGAGGAGATGATCGGCCACTACCTCGGCGAGTTCGCCATGACGAGGAAGATAGTCCAGCACGGCTCTCCGGGTGTCGGTGCAACGAGGTCATCGATGTTCGTCGCCGTGAAGTGAGGTGGTGAGGATGACCAGGGGCAGGTTTTCCTACTCGTTTCCAATACAAAATTTTGACCCGGACAGAATGGCGAGGGCCAGTGGAAGGGATCTCAGGATCTCCCCGAAGCACAGCGTTGAGCTCCTCAGGGAGATAAGGGGCATGATGCTGAACGACGCCCTCAAATACCTCGACGACGTCATAGCCAAGAAGAGGCCGGTTCCGATGAGGAGGCACAACGACAGCCAGGGCCACAAGCCGGGAAGGGGCTTCGGTCCGGGCAGGTACCCGGTCAAGGTTGCAAAGGCCGTGAGAAAGGTGCTCCTAAACGCAAGGAACAACGCCGAGCAGAAGGGCCTTGACACTGACAGCCTCAAGATAATCCACGCGGCGGCCCACAGGGGTCCCGTGCTCCGCGGGTACATTCCAAGGGCCTTCGGCAGGGCCACCCCGTTCAACGAGGAGACCACGCACATAGAGATAATCGTCGAGGAGATCAGGAGGTGAGTCCGTTGGCTATCGAGAGGTACTTCATCAGGGAAGGCGTCAAGGAGATGCTCATCGATGAGTTCCTTGAGAAGGAGCTCAGGAGGGCCGGCTACGGGGGTCTCGACGTGAAGAAGACCCCGCTCGGGGCCAAGGTCGTGATCTTTGCCGCCAGCCCGGGATACGTCATAGGGCGCGGGGGTAGAAGGATAAGGGAGCTTACGAGGACCCTTGAAAGGCAGTTCGGCCTTGAGAACCCCCAGATTGAGGTCGAGGAGATAAAGAATCCCTACCTCAACGCAAAAGTCCAGGCGGTTCGCTTGGCCCAGGCCCTTGAGAGGGGTATACACTTCAGGAGGGCAGCCTACTCGGCAATAAGGGCCATAATGAGGAACGGAGCGAGGGGTGTCGAAATCCGCCTGAGCGGGAAGCTGACCGGTGAAAGGGCCAAAAGCGTCCGCTTCTACCAGGGCTACCTTGCCAAGGTTGGGAACCCCGCGGAGACCCTCGTCAGCAGGGGCTATGCCCAGGCCAGGCTCAAGCTCGGCGTCATAGGTGTAAGGGTGTCCATCATGCCACCCGATGCCAAGCTCCCGGATGAGATAGAGGTTATTGAGAAGCCCGTCGAGGAAGAGGTGAGCACCAATGAAGCCGAGTGAGATCAGGGAGATGAGCGTTGAGGAGATAGACGAGAAGATAAAGCAGCTGCGCCTTGAGCTCGCCAAGGAGAAGGGCATGCTCACCATGGGGACGTCCACCGAGAACCCCATGGTCATCCGGGATCTCAGGCGCGATATAGCGCGCCTGCTTACCATAAGGAAGGAGAAGCTTAGGGAAGGGAAAGGGTGAGGTTAAGGTGCCGAGGATCGTAAACCCTCTGGATGAGATGCTCTTTAAGGAAGTACTGAAGGAACAGCAGAGGATACGCGTTTACATAGAGAGGGCCCGGTACGGGAAGCTCAAGACCATAATAGAGGGCATAGACGAGAAGGAGTTCGACCTCGAGGACATCGCAAAAAAACTGAAGGCGAAGTTGGCATGCGGCGGAACCGTGAAGAAGGGGAGGATAGAGCTTCAAGGCGACCACAGGGAAAGGGTCAAGAAATTGCTCGGAGACCTTGGGTTCTCAGAGGAGCTCATCGAGGTCGAGTAACGAGGAGGAACGTAATCTGGCACGAGCTCATAGGGCTGAAAGCAAAGGTTATAAGGGCATCCCATCCAGAGCTGGTTGGCATCGAGGGCTATGTCCTTGATGAGACTCGTAACACTCTAACCATAGTCGGTGATAGGGTCTGGACGGTTCCGAAGGATGTGGTGGAACTCGAGTTTGAGACGGCCGCCGGTGATCGTATAGTGGTCGAGGGCGGTGTGTTGGTGGGAAGACCCGAGATGAGATTGAAGAAGAGGTGGCAAAGATGAGTGAGATAGGGTTGAAGGTTCAGCCCCCCGCTGAGAAGTGTGACGATCCAAACTGCCCGTGGCACGGGCACCTGAAGATCCACGGCAGGTACTTTGAGGGCGTCGTGGTTAGCGACAAGGGCAAGAAAACGGTCATAGTTGAGAGACAGCACTACAAGTACCTCAAGAAGTACGAGCGTTATGAGCTCAGGAGGAGCAAGATCCATGCCCACAACCCCGAGTGCGTGAACGCCAAGGTCGGGGACAGGGTTCTCATAGTCGAGACCCGGCCGATCAGTAAGACCAAGAGCTTCGTGGTCGTCGCGGTTACCCAGAGAGCCGAGAGGGCCAAGGGGGTGTGATCATGGCCAAGAAGGGTGCGGGTGCAACGAGGGGGATAAGCCCGGTCAGGCCCACGAGGGCCCTTCCAGTTGGTGCGTACCTCAAGGTCGCGGACAACAGCGGTGCCAAGGTCATACAGATAATCGGCGTAGTGGGCTACAAGGGGACGAGGAGAAGGCTTGCGAGCGCGGGCGTTGGAGACATGGTCATTGCAACGGTCAAGAAGGGCAGGCCCGACATGAGGCACCAGGTGGTCAGGGCCGTCATAGTCAGGCAGAGAAAGGAGTACAGGAGACTTGACGGTATGCGCGTTAAGTTCGAGGACAACGCGGCGGCTATAGTCACTCCGGAGGGCGTCCCAAGGGGGACCGAGATCAGGGGCGCCATAGCAAGGGAGGCCGCCGAGCGCTGGGTCAGGCTCGGTAGTATAGCGAGTATAGTGCTGTGAGGTGAGGATGATGAGGTTGAAGTCAAAACAGCCTAAAAAGCAGAGGAAGTTCCTTTACAACGCTCCCCTTCACCTGAGGCACAAGATGATGGCGGCCCCGCTCAGCAGGGAGCTGAGGGAGAAGTACGGGATCAGGAACCTCCCTGTGAGGGAAGGGGACAAGGTGCGGATAATGAGGGGCGAGTTCAAGAAGGAGGGCAAGGTCGTTGAAGTTGACCTCAAGAACTACAGGATACACGTCGAGGGCGTCACTATGACGAAGACCGACGGCACAGAGGTCTTCTACCCGATCCACCCCTCGAACGTTATGATCATCGAACTGAACCTCAAGGACGAGGAGAGGAAGAACATAATTGAAAGGAGGGCTGGCTGATGGCGAGAAAGGGTGCTAAGAGGCACCTAAAGAGGCTTGCAGCTCCATCCTCGTGGTACCTTCCCAAGAAGAAGTACAAGTGGGCCGTCAGGCCGAGGCCCGGGCCGCACGCGATGGAGACGTCGGTGCCGCTCCTCTACATAGTGAGGGACTACCTCGGATACGCCAAGACGGCCCGTGAGGCGAGGAAGATTCTCAACGAGGGCAAGGTTCTCGTGGACGGAAAGGTCAGGAAGGACTACAAATTCCCGGTGGGCATAATGGACGTTGTCTCGATCCCTGAAACCGGTGAACACTACAGGGTCCTCCCGAACAGAATAGGGAAGCTTATCCTCCACCCAATAAGCGCGGAGGAGGCAAAGCTCAAGCCCTTCCGCATCAACAACAAGAGGATGGTAAAGGGGGCCAAGGTTCAGCTCAACCTCCACGACGGCAGCAACCGCATCGTCAGCTTCGCGGAGAAGGATTCATACAGAACCGCCTACACGATCCTCATGAGCGTCCCCGAGAGGGAGGTAGTGGAGGTAATACCCTTTGAGATAGGCTCCTACGTCTTCGTTACCAGGGGTAAGAACGTCGCGAGGAAGGGCAGGGTCGTTGAGATCAGGGGCTTCCCCATGGGCTGGCCGGACGTGGTCACCATCGAGGACGAGAGCGGTGAGAAGTTCGACACCCTGAAGGACTACGCCTTCGTCATTGGAAAGGACAAGCCGGTGATTTCCCTTCCGTGAGGTGAGAGAAGATGGAGCTCAACAGGGAGGCCATTTTGGCGGACTGGGAGGCCCACCCAATGAGGAAGCCGAGGATAGCAAAGCTCACCATTAACATAGGCGTGGGCGAGAGCGGTGAGCGCCTGACCAAGGCCGAGACCCTACTTGAGAGACTCGTCGGCCAGAAGCCGATAAGGAGGCGCGCAAAGCAGACCAACAGGGACTTCGGCATCAGGAGGGGAGAGCCGATAGCGGTTAAGGTCACCCTTCGCGGCGAGAGGGCTTACAATATGCTCGACAGGCTTCTTGAGGCCGTTGACAGGAAGCTCAAAGTCGGAAACTTCGATGAGCACGGCAACTTCTGCTTCGGGATACAGGAGCACATCAACATACCGGGCGTCGAGTACGACCCGGAGATAGGCATCTTTGGTATGGACGTTTGCGTTACTCTTGAGAGGCCGGGCTTCAGGGTTGCCAAGAGAAAGAGGCAGAGGAGGAAGCTTCCAGCTAAGCACAAGCTGACCAAGGAAGAGGGTATTGTCTTCGCTGTTGAGGAGTTGAAGGCCAACGTGGAGGGATTGTGAGATGGCGAAGGCCGATTACAACAAGAAAAAGCCGAGGAAGTTTGGGAAGGGCGCGAGGAGATGCATGCGCTGCGGCCAGTACGGTCCGGTCATAAGGATACACGGCCTCATGCTCTGCAGGCACTGCTTTAGGGAGATAGCCCCCAAGCTGGGGTTCAAGAAGTACGAGTGAGGTGAGGAGGATGACCCTGCTTGATCCGTTAGCCAACGCCCTCTCCCACATGACCAACAGCGAGAGGGTTGGCAAGAAGGAAGTTTACCTGAAACCCGCCTCCAAGCTCATCGGTGAGGTCCTGAGGGTTATGCAGGAGAACGGGTACATAGGAGAGTTTGAGCTCATAGACGACAACAGGGCTGGAATCTACAGGGTTCAGCTGATAGGAAAGATAAACAGGGCTGGGGCAATAAAACCCCGCTTCCCGGTCAAGGCGAGGGACTACGAGAAGTGGGAGAAGAGGTTCCTGCCGGCGTTCGAGTTCGGCATCCTGATAGTCTCGACCTCCCAGGGTGTCATGACCCACAAAGAGGCCATCGAGAAGGGCATCGGTGGAAGGCTGATAGCCTACGTCTACTGAGCGAATGCGCGAAGGAGAGTTGAAGGGTATGGAGTGGAAAGACGTGTTGAGGATCTGGCTGGGGGGAGAGAGATGCCTATAGACGCGTGGATCCGTGAGGAAGTTGAGGTCCCGGAGGGGGTTGAGGTCACCGTTGAGGGCAGCAGGATAAGGGTTGCGGGCCCCAAAGGTGAGCTCGAGAGGGAGCTTAAGTACCCCGGGATGAGAATATTCATGGAGGACGGAAAGGTCGTCCTCTACAAGGAGTTCCCGAGGAGGAAGGACGTGGCCATGGCGAGGACTTTCAAAGCCCACATAGCCAACCTCATTAGAGGGGTAACCGAGGGCTTCACCTACAAGCTCAAGGTCGTTTACAGCCACTTCCCGATGACCGTCAAGGTTCAGGGAGACGAGGTGGTCATAGAGAACTTCCTCGGCGAGAAGAACCCGAGAAGGGCCAAGATCCTGCCCGGGGTAACGGTCAAGGTTATGGGGCAGGAGGTCATCGTGGAGGGAATAGACAAAGAAGCCGTTGGTCAGACCGCCGCGAACATCGAGCAGGCCACGAGGATAACCAAATGGGACAGGCGCGTCTTCCAGGATGGGATCTACATCGTTGAAAAGGCGGGTAAACCCATTAAGTTCTGACGTGAGGTGTGGGGGATGAACGAAAAGGCGAGACTCATGACGATAAGGGCAAGGATCAAGAGGAAGAAGCCCCGCTTCCTGAGGCAGGAGTGGTGGAGGTTCCCGAAGTTCAAGAACAACCCCAAGTGGAGAAGGCCGAAGGGAATAGACAGCAAGATGAGGCTCAAGAAGAAGGGCAAACCGAGATCACCGAGCATAGGATGGGGTTCCCCAAGGGCGGTTCGCGGCCTTCACCCGAGCGGCTACGAGGAAGTCCTCGTCCACAACGTTAAGGAAGTGGAAGCAATAGACCCGAGCAGGCAGGCGGCGAGGATAGCCGGGACCGTTGGAAGGAGGAAGAGGGAGCTCATCGTTGCTAAGGCTAAGGAGCTCGGGATTAAGGTTCTCAACGCGAGGTGATGCTCATGCTCAAGATGCAGAGGAGGATTGCCGCCGAGCTGTTGAAGTGCGGCGAGAACAGGGTGTGGATAGACCCCGAGAAGATCGACGACGTGGCCTCCGCGATAACGAGGGAGGACATAAAGAGGCTCATTCACGACGGCGTTATAAAGAAGAAGCCCGTCAGTGGACAGAGCAGGGCTCGCGCGAGGGCCTATCAGGAGGCCAAAAAGAAGGGCCGCCACCGGGGTCCGGGAAGCAGGAAGGGCAAGAAGACAGCTCGGATGGGCAAGAAAGAGCGCTGGATGATGACCATAAGGGCTTTGAGGAAGGAACTCAGAAAGCTCAAGGCCGAGGGAAAGCTCGACGCCCACACCTACAGGAGGCTCTACATCAGGGCCAAGGGCGGTCAGTTCAAGAACAAGAGGCAGCTCTACCTGTTCATGCAGGAGCACGGTATCTTGAAGGAGTGAGGTGAGATAAATGGCGAGAGGACCGAGGTATAGGGTTCCCTTCAGGAGGAGGAGAGAGGGCAAGACTAACTATCACAAGAGGCTCGCCCTCCTCAAGTCTGGCAAGCCCAGGCTCGTTGTGAGAAAGACCCTCAACCATCACATAGCCCAGATAGTCGTTTACGACCCTAAAGGCGACAGGACTATCGTCTCCGCACATACGAGGGAGCTCATGAGGGACTTCGGCTGGAAGGGCCACGGCGGGAACACGCCGAGCGCTTACCTGCTCGGCCTCCTCATAGGCTACAAGGCCAAGAAGGCCGGCATCGAGGGGGCCATCCTCGACATCGGGCTGCACCCGCCGACCAGGGGTTCGAGCGTATTCGCGGTCCTGAAGGGTGCGCTTGACGCCGGGCTGGAAGTCCCACACAGCGAGGAGATCTACCCCGAGGAATACAGGATAAGGGGCGAGCACGTTGCGGGCTATGCCAAGGCCCTGAGGGAGGAGGATGAGACCGTCTACCGGAGACAGTTCGGGGGGTATCTAATCAGGGGTCTTGAGCCCGAGAGGCTCCCCGAGCACTTCGATGAGGTCAAGGCGAGGATAATTGAGAAGTTTGAGGGGGCGGGAGAATGAGCGACCCGAGAGAGATGGCCCAGAGGGTTCTTGAGGAGTGGGAGCCGAGGACGAAGCTCGGCAAGCTTGTCAAGGATGGGCAGATAACCGATATACACGAGATATTCAGGAAGGGGTACCAGATAAAGGAGCCTGAGATAGTTGACATCCTCCTCCCTGAGACCAACCTCAGGGAGAACCAGGAAGTGCTCGACATAGCTTTGACGGTCAGGATGACGGACAGCGGAAGGAGGATCCGCTTCAGGGTTCTCGCGGCAGTTGGAAACAGGGACGGCTACGTCGGCCTTGGGATAGGTCACGGAAGGGAAGTCGGCATAGCCATCAGAAAGGCGATCAACTACGCCAAGATGAACATCATTGAGATAAAGCGCGGCTGTGGGAGCTGGGAGTGCCGCTGCAGGAGACCGCACTCAATCCCCTTCGCGGTTGAGGGTAAGGAGGGAAGCGTCCGGGTCAAGCTCATGCCCGGGCCGCGCGGTCTCGGCCTCGTTATCGGCGACGTGGGCAAGAAGATACTCAGCTTGGCGGGCGTTCAGGACGTCTGGTCCCAGACCCTCGGTGAGACAAGGACCACCGTCAACTTTGCCAAAGCGGTGTTCAACGCACTCTACAACACAAACAAGGTTGCCATCCAGCCCGGTATGGAGGAGAAGTACGGCATTGTGGTAGGCAGGGCGATGCCGCAGAGCTTTGAGCTGTGAGGTGGGAGGAGATGGCCAAGTTAGCTCTCATAAGGCTTAGGAGCGGAATAAGGGCGAGAGGCGAGGTTAGGGACACCCTCGCGATGCTCCGCCTCCACAGGATAAACCACCTCGTCCTCGTCGACGACACACCGAGCTACCGCGGAATGATACAGAGGGTCAAGGACTACATCACATGGGGAGAGATAGACAAGGAAACCCTGGCAAAGCTCATAAGGAAGCGCGGCAGGCTCATCGGCAACAAGCCCGTAACTGAAGACTACATCCAGGAGAAGCTCGGGATGAGCGTTGACGAGTTCGCCGAGAAGGTTGTGAGTGGGGAGGCAAAGCTCACCGACCTGCCCAACATCAAGCCTGTCTTCAGGCTTCATCCCCCACGGGGTGGCCTCAAGGGCACCAAGAAGCGCTCCTTCAAGGAGGGGGGCGCCTTAGGTTACCGCGGCGAGAAGATAAACGACCTCATTGAGAGGATGCTCTGAGGTGGCGAGAGATGATTAGGAGGAGGAAGAAGGTTAGAAAGCTCCGCGGAAGTCACACTCACGGTTGGGGCTGCAAGAAGAAGCACCGCGGCGGTGGAAGTAAGGGCGGCCGGGGAATGGCAGGAACCGGAAAGAGGAAGGATCAGAAGTTCACATGGGCGATAAAGTACGCTCCAGAGAGGCTCGGGAAGAGGGGTTTCCACAGGCCCAAGGCCGTTCAGTATAACCCGACCGTCATAAACATCGGTGAGATAGACGAGAACTTCGAGCTCTTCAAAAACAAGGGCGTAATCTACGAGGAGGAGGGCAGGCTGATCTTTGATGCAGCACAGCTCGGCATTGACAAGGTTCTCGGCGCGGGAAAGCTCAGCAGGCCCCTCGTCGTCAAAATCGCCCGGGCCCCGGGGAAGAAGGTCACCCCGAAGGCCGAGGAGAAGATCAAGGCCGCTGGTGGCGAGGTCATCCTCACCTGATTTCCCTTCAATTTTCAAAGACGCAGGGTGTTGGAGATGGGCGCCAGGGAGATAATCTACGCCATGGAACGGTGGTTCCCCGAGGTTGAGAGGCCGAAGCGCAGGGTTCCCCTGAAGGAGAAGTTCATGTGGACCGGGATAGTCCTCCTGCTCTACTTCGTTCTCGCGGAGATACCCCTCTACAAGACGGCGGTGTCCCAGGATTACTTCGCCAGTTTGAGGTTTGTCTTGGCCGGTAAGAACGGGACGCTCTTGACCCTCGGTATCGGTCCAATCGTCACCGCTGGAATTATCCTTCAGCTGCTCGTGGGTTCGGAGATACTCAGGCTTGACCTATCTGATCCCGAGGACAGGAGGTTTTACCAGGCCCTCCAGAGGTTGTTCTCCGTGTTCATGGCCTTCTTCGAGGCGGCCATCTACGTCTTCGCAGGGGCCTTCGGCATCGTCTCCACTGGGATGGGTGCCTTTCAGGTTGACATGGCAGCCAAGACGATGGGCTGGGGCATGGCGAGCCTCTTAGTACTCCAGCTGGGCCTCGGTTCAACCCTCCTCATAACTCTGGATGAACTGGTTAGCAAATGGGGAATTGGGAGCGGTATAAGCCTGTTCATAGCCGCTGGAGTTTCCCAGAGGGTTATAGTCGGATCCCTCAACCCCCTTGCCCTTCCGAGTAACCCAAATGAGCTCAGCGGTGCGATACCCGCTTTCATTCAGCACCTTGCAAGGGGGGATCTGACCGGAGCGCTTTACAGGGGCCCAGGGGTTCCGGACATAGCAAAGCTAACCGCCACCATAATCGTGTTCCTGATAGTTGTCTACCTCGAGACCATGCGCGTGGAGATACCGCTAAGCTACGGCCGCGTTACCGTCCGCGGCAGGTACCCGATAAAGTTCATGTACGTCAGCAACATCCCGATCATACTCACGATGGCCCTCTACTCCAACGTCCAGCTCTGGGCGAGACTCCTGAGCAACAGGGGCATAAACTGGCTCGGCACTTTCCAGGGAAACATCCCCGTCTCGGGTCTCGCCAAGTACACGTACCCGCCCAGGGACATCTACCTCTTAATAACCCACCCCGGCCAGGCGCTCGCCTATGCAGTGCAGACCATAATCTGGTCTATAATATTCGGTTTCCTGTGGGTTGAGCTGACGGGCCTCGATGCAAAGAGCATAGCAAAACAGCTCCAGAGTGCAGGGCTCCAGATACCGGGGTTCAGAAGGGATCCGAGGATACTGGAGAGGGTTCTCAACAGGTACATCCCCTACGTCACCTTCTGGGGCTCCTTCACTTTAGCTATAGTCGCGATACTCGCAGACCTCCTTGGGGCGCTGGGTACAGGGACGGGAATACTCCTGACCGTTGGCATCCTCTACAGGTTCTACGAGGAGATAGCAAGGGAGCAGGCGACTGAGATGTTCCCTGCATTGAGGAGGTTCTTCGCCAAGTGACCTTTCCTTTTGCCAACTTTTTTAAACCAACCGCCCTACTCCCTCGGGGTTAGCTCGAGGGTGATGCTCATGCCGTTTGTGGTCATGATAACTGGCATTCCGGGGGTTGGGAAGAGCACCATTACGCGGCTCGCCCTCCAGAGGACGGCCATAAAGTTCAGACTCGTTAACTTCGGTGACCTGATGTTTGAGGAGGCTCTCAAAGCCGGCCTTGTAAAGCACAGGGACGGCATGAGAAAGCTCGATCCGATGGTTCAGAAAAAACTCCAGCTGGGTGCCGCGAGAAGGGTCGTTGAGATGGCCGAGAGGGAACCGGTTCTCCTCGACACCCACGCCACGATACGTACCCCAATGGGCTACCTTCTCGGTTTCCCCCGTGAGGTCATTGAGACCATAAAGCCCAACTACATTGTCATCATAGAGGCCACTCCGAGCGAGATCTTGGGGAGGCGCCTCCGCGACCTGAAACGGGATAGGGATGTTGAGACCGAGGAGCAGATACAGAGACACCAGGATCTCAACAGGGCCGCCGCTGTGAGCTACGCCATGCACTCCGATGCCCTTATAAAGGTGATCGAAAACCATGAAGACAAGGGCCTTGAGGAGGCCGTAAATGAATTGATTGAAGTATTGAACCTGGCGGTGAGGGAGTATGATTGAAGGTGTTTACAAGTTCCTTGATGGTCTGTTCGGGGGCTACATCGTCCAGCACCCCCTCTTCGCGATAACCTTGGCTGGATTCATAATCGGCGGGTCCTACACCCTCCTCTATTACTTCATGACCGACATAGAAAAGACGAAGAAGGTTCAGAAACTCGCCAAGGAGGTGCAGAAAGAGCTCAGGGAAGCCCAGAAAAGCGGCGACGAAAAGCGCATCAAAAAGGCCCAGCAGAAGCAGATGCAGCTCATGAAGATGCAGAGTGAGATGATGAAGGACACCCTCGTGCCGATGCTCCTGACTTTACCCATCTTCTGGATCTTCTTCGCTTGGCTCAAGAGGTGGTACGTTGAAGTTGCCATAGTTAAACTGCCCTTCAACTTCTTCCTTTTCGACTGGTTCCACAGCTGGTATCACTCGGCCCTCAGGCCGGACGAGCTCGGTTACTTGGGCTGGTACTTCCTCACGAGCTACGTCGTTGGCATGGTGCTCAGGAAGTTCCTTGACATGGGTTAAATTTAAAAACGCTCCACTGAATGGGTTGCGGGGTGAGAACATGAAACCTATGTACAGGTCAAGGTCATGGAAGAGGAAATACGTCAGAACCCCCGGCGGAAGGACGGTCATACACTTTGAGAGGAGAAAGCCAAAGGTTGCTCACTGTGCAATGTGCGGGAGGCCCCTCAACGGCGTTCCGCGCGGAAGGCCGAGCCAGCTCAGGAAGCTTCCAAAGACCGCCAAGAGGCCAGAGCGGCCGTATCCGAACCTCTGCCCGAGCTGCATGAGAAAACTCATAAAGGCCCAGGTTCGGGCTGGCATCTCCCTCTGAGGTGCTCCCATGTCAAGGGGCTGCCTGGTCATAACCGTCAGCGGCCTGGCTGGCTCCGGAACGACCACCCTCTGCCGGAACCTCGCCAGGCACTACGGCTTCAAGCACATCTACGCCGGTCTGATATTCAGGCAGATGGCAAAGGAAATGGGCATGACGCTCCAGGAGTTTCAAAAGTACGCTGAGCTCCACCCCGAAGTAGACAGAGAGGTTGACAGGAGACAGGTTGAGGCAGCCAAGGAGTGCAACGTGGTCATCGAGGGCCGCCTCGCCGGCTGGATGGTTAAGCACGCCGACCTCAAGATCTGGCTCGACGCCCCCATAATGGAGAGGGCTAAGAGGGTCGCTAAGAGGGAGGGCATCTCGGTTGAGGAGGCCTTCGTGAGGATAGCGGAGCGCGAGAAGGGGAACAGGAAAAGGTATTTAAACCTCTATGGGATCGACATCGAGGACAAATCAATCTACGATTTGATAATAAACACGGCCCACTGGGGCCCTGATGGGGTCTTCGCGATAGTGAAGGCCGCCATCGACCACCTTTCCCCGTCGGTGACGCGGGGTAGGAAAAAGAGAAAGGAGGTGGAATGAATGCCGGCTATTGAGGTTGGAAGGATTGCCGTGATTATCGCAGGAAGGAGGGCGGGGCAGAAGGTTGTCGTTGCCGACGTAATCGACAGGAACTTCGTCCTCGTTACCGGCGCTGGCCTCAACAAGGTCAAGCGCAGGAGGATGAACATCAAGCACCTTGAGCCCCTCCCGGAGAAGGTGAACATCGCCAGGGGCGCCTCAGACGAGGAGATAAAGCAGGCCCTTGAGGGGGCTGGAATCAGCCTTGAGTGAGGCCCCTTGGCCTCTTTTATCCCATGTTTTGAAGGGACTTTTTCTTAGGTGGTTCCATGAAGATTGCTCTCGTTACGGGGGTCACCGGTGGCATTGGCAGGGAACTTGCTGTGGCTCTCCTCAGAAAGGGTTACTTTGTTGTTGGCGTTGCCAGGAATCTGGAAAAGCTTGAGGAAATAAAGGATAAGCTCGGCGAGAGGTTTGAGTTTTTGGTTGCTGACCTCCTCAGGCAAGGTTCTTCAGAGAATGTTGCCGAGGGGTTGAGGGGTCTCGGCATCGAGAGGCTCGACGTGCTCGTGAACAACGCTGGCTATGGGCTTAGAAAGCCTCTCATCCAGCACTCCGCGGAGGAACTTGATGGTGTCTTCAAGCTCAATGCCCTCGTTCCCGTTATTCTCACAAGGGAACTCATTCCCTTTATGGGCCAAGGCTCCACCGTTGTTTTCGTTATAAGCGGTGTGGCCTTTGTCAACGCCCCCGAACTACCCTCCTACTGCGCCTCCAAGGCTGCCCTCCACAGTATGGCCCTGAACCTCGCTGGAGAACTCGGGAAGCTGGGGATCAGCGTAATGCGCGTCTATCCAAAGCAGGTCAAAACCGATTTCTGGGGTGGAAAAGTTCCCAGAGGCTCAATAGAGCCAGAAAAAGTTGCCAGGGCCATAGTCAAAGGTCTTGAGGCCGGAAAAAGCGAGGTATTCGTACCGGGCTACCTAAAACTCCTGAAGTATCTCCCGGGTTGGCCGGCATTTACTTACAGGTTCAAGTATTAAGCTCAGGTTTATAAGCCGTGTCAGGAATTTAGAGCGATAACGCTCATCGGTGATGCTCATGGCGAGGGATGAAGTTAGGAGAATCCTACCAGCTGATATAAAGCGCGAGGTTTTGGTTAAAGACGATAAGGCCGAGACCAATCCAAAGTGGGGTTTTCCACCGGAGAAGAGGCCCATGGAGATGCACATGCAGTTCGGCATAATAAACCTCGACAAGCCTCCTGGGCCGACAAGCCATGAGGTGGTCGCGTGGATTAAAAGGCTCTTCAACCTCAGCAAAGCCGGCCACGGCGGAACCCTTGACCCCAAGGTGAGCGGTGTTTTACCTGTCGCACTTGAGAGGGCCACCAGAGTTGTTCAGGCCCTCCTCCCGGCCGGAAAGGAGTACGTAGCTTTAATGCACCTCCACGGTGACGTTCCGGAGGAGAAGATCAGGTCAGTCATGATGGAGTTCCAGGGCGAGATAATCCAGAGGCCTCCGCTCAGGAGCGCGGTCAAGAGAAGATTGCGGACGAGGAAGATCTACTACATCGAGGTGCTTGAGATTGAAGGGAGGGATGTGCTCTTCAGAGTTGGGGTTGAGGCAGGAACCTACATCCGTTCGCTGATTCATCATATCGGCTTAGCCCTTGGGGTTGGAGCGCACATGGCCGAGTTGCGCCGCACCAGAAGCGGACCCTTCAAGGAGGACGAAACCCTTGTCACGCTCCACGATTTGGTTGACTACTACCACTTCTGGAAGGAGGACGGCATCGAGGAGTACTTCAGGAAGGCGATACAGCCGATGGAGAAAGCGGTGGAGCATCTCCCCAAGGTCTGGATAAGAGATTCAGCCGTTGCCGCTGTCACCTACGGTGCTGATTTAGCCGTTCCGGGGATAGTGAAGCTCAACAAGGGCATAAAGCCCGGCGATCTGGTTGCAGTGATGACCCTCAAGGACGAGCTGGTGGCCCTTGGAAAGGCCAAGATGAGCAGTGCGGACATGATGAAGAGGAGCAAGGGCATAGCCGTAGATGTTGACAAGGTCTTCATGCCGAGGGAGTGGTATCCAAAGCTCTGGTAGAAACTTTGCCAAGCAAAGTTTCATCAAAATTTTTTTATCGCTGAGAACCGTGGAAGGGCTTCGCGCACACTTTAATTGTGGGCCTAACTGGGGGGTTTGTTTATTGGATAAGCCTGTTTAGGGGTTTCGG
>WAKU01000026.1 GCA_015523195.1 Thermococcus sp. | reverse complement strand
ACGACGGTAAGGTACTTGAGAGATACACCGGCGACAGCAGGGTTCTCTCCCTTATAGGGAAGGCCGCAAGGGCAAGCCTCCTTCTCGAGGGGGTTTTCGTCCTCGCCTTTGGACTGGCGTACAAGGCCATATCGGTAACCGCCAGGCCCGGTGGACTCTCCCGTGGCCCCTTTATAATCGAGCTCTGGCTGGCCGGTCTCGGCTTCGGGGCGTTCTTCGGCTGGCTCATAGCAAGGAACAACCGCGGAATCCTGCTCGAAAACCAGATAGCGGTGGTTTCTTTCTTCGCCGGGAAGAAGGGCAGGGAGAAGGCGGACGAACTTGGGAGGAAAGTCAAGCTCAAAAGGTAACTTTTTAAAGGCCTCTCTTCCTTCAGGGGGCATGCTCAAATGCTCCCTCTGCGTCCACGATGAGAGAACTGCGAGGATAGACATAGTTGACGGAAAACCCCTCTGCAGGGAGTGCCAGGTCTACCTGAGGCATCCGATAGACGGGAAAGCCGTCAGGAGGGAGCTCGAAGAGCTCATGGAGAAAGTCGACAGAGCAATCGTTGCCTACTCGGGCGGAAAGGACAGCGTCGTTGCGCTCTACCTAAGCAAAGAGGTCTACAAAGTGCCGGAGCTTGAGGCCGTTATGATAGACCACGGCCTTATGGCCAAGGAGGCGATAGAGAACGCCGAGAGGATAGCGGAACACCTCGGGGTGCCCTTTACCATCTTACGCTACGACTACTCAGACATCTTCAGGAACGCCCTTTTGAAGGCTCAAAGTCCATGCAGGGCCTGCTCAAAGAGGACTATGGAGAAACTGAGGAAGTACGCCCTCAGAAAGGGCTACCCCTACATCATAACTGGCCACGAGCTTCCCTTCGGGCACCACCCGTACAGGCTGATGAGCGGTGGGGTAACCCAGGTAAGGCTCCTCTCGATGATGAGTGAGGGGGAGCGCTTTGAAATTCTAAGAAAGCTCCCCTTCGAGTTCCCGGAGCTGCCCGGCTACACGACCAACTGCCTCGTTCTCGGCCCGGCCCTCCAGCTCTACTGGGATAAGCACGGCCACAGCTTCGAGCAGAGGAGAATAGCCGCGCTGGTAAGGTACGGCCTGATGAGCAGGGAGAGGGCAGAGAAGGAGCTTGAGAGACCGGAGGTTCCGGAGTGGCAGTGGAATCTCGTCAGGAAGAAGCTTGGCGTAGACACCCCCTGATTGCCTCAAGAGCGACATCTAAAACTCTCTCGGGAGTTTCTTTAAACCCTCCTCCCCGCGCCAGAACCTCGCTTCCCCCACCGCCACCGCCGACCTTGGAGAGAACCTCCTTAAGGACTTCCCTCATATCAATGCCCTTAAGGCCCCTGTTCTTAGCGAGGATTAGGTAGTTATTCCCAGCGAGGGCGATAACCGTTCCGGGGTTCTTGTCAACGAAGTTGACCGCGAAGGCTTGGGCGTCCTTCATGGGCGAGCTTTCAACATTGGCGACGACCTTGATTCCCCCAACTTCTATCGCCTCCTTGAGCAACGCCCTCCCCTTCCATTCCCAGAGCTCTCTTCTGAGGGAGTCCCTCTCGGCTTCAAGGCCATTGAGTTCTTCCTTGAGCTCCCCAACACGCTCAACCAGCGGACGGCTCTTGTTGGGCATCCCGTTCAAGGCACTCCAGTAGTCCTCAAGAAGTTCGTCGAGGTACCTCAGGGCCCTTACTCCCGTCGCGAACTCTATGCGCAGGAGCCTTCTCGTTTTTCTGTAAACTCGGAGAACCTTCAGGAAGCCTATCTCACCGGTGCTCTTCACGTGGGTTCCGCCACAGGGGGTGACGTCAACGGTCCCGATGCGGACGATCCGTATGGGGGGCTTGACCTTCGAGGAGACCCCCTTCCTGAGGAGTGACCTCAGTTCATCCGGGAGCTCTTCGTAAACCTCGACCTCAACGGGCAGATCGGCCCATACGACCTCGTTCGCCTTCCTCTCTACCTCAAGGACGTCCTTCCAATTGAGCCCGCCCGGCCAGTCTATCTCTATCTTACTGTATTCGGGGAATATCTGGAAGCCTGTGGTCTCGGCACCGTAGAGGCCTTTGATAACCGCCGAGAGGATGTGCTGCCCCGTGTGGGCACGCATGTTCTCGTACCTCCACTCCCAGTCGAGTATCAGCCTTACTTCCTCGCCGACTTCCGGGATTCTGCCTTCAATAACGCCCTCGTGAACTATTTCGCCCTTTCCGGTAACCTTCTCAACGAGAACCCTGAACCCCTTCCCTTCAATCCAGCCCCTGTCCGATGGCTGTCCTCCGCCCTCGGGATAGAACACCGTCCTGTCAAGGATCAGCTTTACCCGCTTCCCATCAGCTTCGACGCCGGTGATCCTGGCGTTCGCCTCCCTAAGGTAGGGATCCCGGTAGAACAGCTTTTCCACCATACAACCACCCAATGAAGAAGGGCAGAGGGAAATAAAAGGTTAAGCCCCCGCCTGGGAGCGGGCCTCGATTAACGCCTTAACCCTCTTCAGCCTGAAGAAGTTCTCGCGCTCTATCTCATCCAAGCGTTGCTTGATGAACTTCACGGTTACCTCCATGCGCGGGATGATTATGTATTCGAGGGCGTTGACGCGCCTCTTGGTCGTTTCTATCTCCTTGGCGAGACGTTTGAGTGTCTCCTCAACCTCAGCGAGACGAACTGCGAGGTCGAGGACTTCCTCGAACTTGTCGGCCGCGGCATCGACCTCGGGAGAAGTGGAAACGAAGGCATAACCCCTTTCGGCCGCAGCCCTCTTAAAGGACTCGGCCTCGATGAGGGGAACGGGGACGCCCATGATGTTCCTCTTCCTGATCTCCACTTCTCTGTTCGGCTTTACCGATAGGGCTGCCTCCTGAAGCCTGAGGTTCCCGGCGGAGAGCTGGGCCCTGAGAAGGGCCTCGAAGGCCACCTCCATCTTCTCGTTGAGCTCCCTCCTGAGGTTGAGGGCCTCGTCGTAGATGGTAAAGAACTCCATGATGAGGGCGTCCTGCTTATCCTTGAGGAGCTTGTGGCCCTTCTTGGCCAGCTGGATGCGCCTCTTCAGGTTCAGGAGCTCCATTCGCGTTGGCTTCACGTTGAGCAGCTCTGCCATCTCGACCACCTAAAATTTTGAGGGCTTAAGCCCTCTTCCTGTACTTCGGGTGGTACTTGAGGATGTACTCCTTTCTGACGCGCTTGAGCTCGCTCTCCGGCAGCTCCGCTAAGAGCTCCCAGCCGAGGTCCAGCGTTTCAAAGATGCTCCTGTCCTCGTCGTAGCGCTGGGCCACAAACTCCCTCTCAAAGCGGTCGGCGAACTTGAGGTACATCTTGTCGGTCTCGCTCAAAGCTTCCTCGCCGACGACCGCTACGAGATCCCTCAGCGACCTTCCCTCGGCGTAGGCAGCGTACAGCTGCTGGCTGAGCTGGGGGTGGTCTTCCCTCGTTCTTCCCTTCCCGATACCGTCCTTCATCAGACGGCTTAGCGAAGGCAGAACGTCTATCGGCGGGTAGATGCCCTTCCTGTGGAGCTCCCTGCTCAGGACGATCTGGCCCTCGGTGATGTAGCCGGTAAGGTCAGGAATCGGGTGGGTTATGTCGTCGTCCGGCATGGTCAAGATGGGCATCTGGGTTATGCTTCCCTTCTTGCCCCTCACGCGACCGGCGCGCTCGTAGATCGTGGCCAAGTCCGTGTACATGTAGCCGGGGTAGCCGCGCCTGCCCGGGACCTCCTCCCTCGCCGCCGAGATCTCACGCAAAGCTTCCGCGTAGTTGGTCATGTCTGTGAGGATAACTAAGACTTGCATGTCGTAGTCGAAGGCAAGGTATTCGGCAACCGTCAGCGCCATGCGCGGGGTAATGATTCTCTCGATGGCCGGATCGTCGGCCAAGTTGAGGAAGAGAACCGCCCTTTCTATTGCCCCGGTTTCTTCAAAGCTCTTCTTGAAGAAGTTGGCCTCCTCGTAGGTGATGCCCATAGCGGCGAAAACCACCGCGAACTGCTCCTCCTCACCCAAGACCTTTGCCTGCCTCGCTATCTGGGCCGCGAGCATGTTGTGCGGTAAACCTGAACCGCTGAATATCGGGAGCTTCTGACCGCGAACGAGGGTGTTCATGCCGTCCAGGGCCGAGATACCCGTCTGGATGAAGTCCCTCGGGTAAGCCCTGGCAACGGGGTTGAGCGGTGCCCCGTGCACGTCCCTCCTGTCCTCGGGGATGATCTCGGGTCCGCCGTCTATGGGCTTTCCGATGCCGTTGAAGACCCTTCCGAGCATGTCCATTGAAACGGGAACCTTCAGCGTCTCCCCGGTGAAGCGGACGCGCGTAGTTTTGACGTCCAGATCGCGGGTTCCCTCGAAGACCTGAACGATCGCCATGTCCTGCCTGGCCTCAAGAACCTGCCCTTTCCTCTTCTCGCCGCCGCCGGTCTCTATCTCCACGACCTCCCCGTAGGCAACGCCTCTGACTCCCTCGACGATCATGAGAGGCCCGTAGATCTTACTAACCGTTGAGTACTCCATCCCCGGCATTTTTCAACCCCCGTACTTCTTGAAGAGCTCCTCAAACTGGGCGTTGGTCTCCTCTATAAGCGCCCCAACCTTCTCCACATCCGGTTCGAACTTCATGCGCCCTATCTTCTCCCTCACCGGGAGCTTGGCTATCTCGTCAACGGGGACACCCTTCTCGACTGCCGCCATGGTCTTCTCGTAGAAGTTGAGGATGACGCGCATCATAGTTACCTGCTTCTTCGGCGGGCAGTAGGTGTCGACCTCGTCGAAGGCGTCCTGCTGGAGGTAGTCCTCGCGGAGCATCCTCGTGACTATTAGAACGGCCTTCTCCTTGTCGGGCAAGGCGTCCGGCCCAACTATTCTAACGATCTCCTGCAGTTCCGCCTCCTTCTGGAGGAGGGCCATTGCCCTGTTGCGCATGCTCCTCCACTCCGGGTCAACGTTCCTGTGCCACCAGTCCTGTATCGCGTCCAGGTAGAGGGAGTAGCTCCTCAACCAGTTTATCGCCGGGAAGTGCCTCCTACGAGCGAGGTCGGCATCCAAAGCCCAGAAGACCTTGACGACCCTCAACGTGTTCTGCACAACGGGCTCGCTGAAGTCACCGCCCGGCGGTGAAACCGCTCCGATGACCGAAACGCTTCCAATCCTCTCGTCGCTTCCCAAGGCGAGGACGCGGCCGGCCCTCTCGTAGAACTCAGCTATCTTGCTCGCGAGGTAAGCCGGGTAGCCCTCCTCACCGGGCATCTCCTCAAGCCTTCCAGAAATCTCACGCAGAGCTTCCGCCCACCTCGATGTCGAGTCAGCCATTAGAGCAACGTCGTAGCCCATGTCCCTGAAGTACTCGGCGATGGTGATTCCGGTGTAGATAGAGGCCTCACGGGCCGCGACCGGCATGTTCGAGGTGTTTGCTATGAGAACGGTTCTCTCCATGAGCGGCTTTCCAGTCTTCGGATCCTTCAGCTTGGGGAACTCCTCAAGGACATCGGTCATCTCGTTGCCGCGCTCGCCGCAGCCGATGTAAACGACGACGTTGGCGTCACTCCACTTGGCCAGCTGGTGCTGGGTAACGGTCTTACCTGAACCGAAGGGGCCCGGAATTGCGGCCGTTCCACCCTTCGCTATCGAGAAGAAGGTGTCGATGGTCCTCTGGCCGGTTATGAGGGGAACCTCTGGCGGGAGCTTGTTCTTGTAGGGCCTCTTCACACGGACGGGCCAGCGCTGGTACATCTTGAGCTCCTCAACGCTCCCATCGGGCTTCTTGACCTTCGCTATAACCTCCTCGATCGTGTAGTCGCCTTCCTCCGCGATCTCAACTACCTCGCCCTCAACCCCTGGCGGGACGAGAACCCTGTGCTCGATGATGCTCGTTTCAGGAACAACACCCAATACGTCGCCGCCGACTACCCTGTCGCCGACCTTCACCTTGGGGGTGAAGTGCCACCTCTTGTCCCTCGGCAGGGCCGGGGCGGTAAGACCCCTCGCTATGAAGTCACCGCTCTTAGTTCTGAGTATCTCAAGCGGCCTCTGTATGCCGTCGTATATCGAAGTGAGCAGGCCCGGGCCGAGCTCAACCGCAAGGGAAGTTCCAGTGCCCTCAACCGGCTCACCGGGCTTTACGCCTGCCGTCTCCTCGTAAACCTGTATAACTGCCCTGTCGCCTTCAAGGCGGATTATCTCCCCTATAAGTCCCATCTCGCCGACGCGGACAACCTCGTACATCTTGGAGCCCTTCATTCCGTCCGCGACGACGAGCGGCCCCGTAACGCGAATTATCCTTCCCATCTCCATTCACCTCTTCAACTCCACACCTATTGCCCTCCTAACTATCTCCCTTAGCTGGGCCTCTCCGAACCTGGAGCCGGATTTGTCCGGCACCTGAAGGATGATCGGAAACTTGACATCGGGCATCTCAATCTTCTGGGCGAGGGGCTCGGTTATGAGGATTATCCCAACGTCGCCTGCCTCGATGAGCTCCCTCAGCTTGTTCCTCAGCCTTTCTATCTCAAGGGGGCCGTCCCCAAAGGAATAAACCTCATGAGCCCCCGCAAGCTTAAAGCCGAGCGCGGTGTCCGGATCACCCATAACGGCCACCTTCATGGGGCAAGCCCCCCTCCAATTATCGCCTTGATCCTCTCGGGGCTGAACCCGCTGGCCACGAGCCTGATGAGCGCCCTGAGTCTCCTCATCTCCCTCTCCTTCCTGAGGATATATGAGAGTGCCGTGGCAATGCTCAGGGGGTAGAACTTGGTGAGCTCCCCAACCCTCTGGAGCAGGTAGTCCTCAAGCGCATCCCTAACCGCTGAGACGTCCTTCTCGGCCTCCTCCCTCACTGATCGTATCACCGGGCCGTACTTCGTTGAATCGAGCTCGGCCAGCGCCATTCCTAAGTCCTCCACGTTGAGCGCGGAGTCGAGTTTGAGCGTTCCCCCGGGCAGCAGGCTCTTCCTTATCTCCTCGCCCGGAAGCCCGGCGGCCTTGCCCCTGAGGAGGGTTACGATGTTCATGATGTCAATCTTCGTCCTCACGAACTCCCCGAGGATCAGCCTCTCCTCCTCATCCTTTCTCGATAGGGCGTAATCAAGGAGCTTGGAGTAGTAGGTCCTGTAAAGCCAAGTTTCAAACTCGGTGAGGCTTATCTCGTCGAGTAGAAGCTTCTGATAGGGCTCCTCGTACGGGGTGCCCTCGAGGATGACGAGGATCTCCTCCATGGTCTTCGCCTCCGCCATGGCCCTAACCCTCGGGACGATGGTACCGATCTCGAGCACGTAGTCAACCGCGGGCTCTCCCCTCTTCTTTGCCTTGACGACGCTCGCTATGTTTCTGACGTCCCACTCCTCGAGGAGCAGCCTGAAAAAGCCGGAGACCCTGTCCGGGAGGATGTCCTCCATCAGTAGATACGTTGAGGCAAGGGACCTCTCAAGAGCCCTCTCCAGCTCATCAACGGTCGTAGCACTGCCCATGAAGTTCTTGTAGTCGGTGTCCTCAAGGTTTACGATCAGGTTCTGGAGCGTCCTGGATTCGGCGAGCTCTCCAAGCCGCTGTTCGCTCAAAAGCTTGGCCTCCATCGCGTTTATCCTCGCGTTAGGGTAGGAGTAGGGCGTGTACTTCCAGAGGATCTTGTAGGTCTTCCAGCCGAGCCACGTGAATACAACCCCAAGGGTCGTGTCGAGTATCGCGGTTAGCGTTGTGTCCGAGAGCATTGGGCCTCACCCGAAGAGAGCCCTGGCGATCTCCGCCCTGAGTTCGTTGCCGAGCCTCTCCATCCTCGCCTCGAAGGTGTTGTCAACCCGGACGACGCCCTCTACGTCGCTGACGACGACACCGCCAATGGTCTCGATGGGCTCTCCAGGGACAATCTCGGCACCGACGGCCCTGCTGAACTCCTCCAGCCGCTCGGAGATGAGCTCAAGCCCCCTTCCATTCGACCTCACGACGACCCGCTGAACGCCGAGTTCGCCAACGGCCTCCTTTGTGAGGCCGAGGAGGGTCTCGAAGTAATCTTCATCCGAAAGGCCCGAGAGCCGCTCCTTAACGGCCTTCATCACCTCACCTATGAGCTCCTCCTGAACGGCGAGCTTCTTCTTCCTGACCTCAAGTTTGGCGCCGGCTATTATGCGCTGCTTCTCTATCTCCGCCTGGGTCTTCGCCTTCCGGAGTATCCACTCGGCCTTCGACTGACCCCTCTTTCTGGCCTCCTCTTCAAGGCTTCGGGCGTTTTTCCTGGCCTCTTCGAGGAGGTACTGTATCTTCTGCTCCGCCTCCCTGTTTATCTCCTGGATTATGAGCTCCGCCCCTTCCATCTCTAACTCCCCCGGTGGCTGGGAAAAGCAAACGGGCTCAGAGCCCAACCCCAGTCGCTATCATGATGAGGGCGCCGACGAGACCGAAGATTGCCATGGTCTCAGCCATGGCGGCGAATATGATGCCCTGGGTGAAGGTCTTCGGGTTCTTGGCGACCGCACCGATACCGGCACTGGCTATGATACCCTGCGGGATTGCGGAGAGACCTGTCAGACCCACAGTTAGGCCAGCGCCGAAGAGGATGGCGCTCTTAACTATGTTGTCCGGCGTGTTGGCGGTAAACCTGAAGCCACCGCCTATTATGCGGGCGCTGAGGAGTATAAGGAACAGTGTAATGAGGCCGTAGATGCTCTGGGTCATTGGGAGACCCTCAAGGATCAAAGCGTTCTTGAAGTTCTTCTCGTCCTCTGCAACCGCTCCTGCCGCCGCTGCACCTGCCACGCCCACACCGAAGGCCGAGGCCGCACCGGCCAGGCCCGCGGCAAGGGCCGCACCGAGGGATACATAAACTATCGGTTCCATTCTTCAAACACCTCCGGAGTCATTTTTTCCGCTGGACTCAACAACGACCTCCGACACTTCCCTCCGGGACATGAACGGGGTAAAGGGCCGGCCATCCCCGGAGTAGAAGGTGCCGAAGAACTCCACGTACTGAAGACGGAGAGAGTGAACGAACGCCCCGAGGGCGTTTATAGCGGTCGAGAAGAACTGACCGCCGAAGAACAAAATCACACCCGTTATCGGGCCTATGTAGAGGAACTTGATGCCCCATATCATCTGAACGAGGACGTTTACGACCATCGCTATCCCGCTGGTCGCGAGTGCAAGGGCCATAAGGCGGGCGTAGCTGAGCCACGTTCCAACGAAGCCGAAGAAGTCCGAGATAATGAGGAGCGCCGCGAGGCCTCCGTTGCTCACCACTTCGCCTATGGCGAAGAGCGTAAGCCCGATTCCGAAGAGCACCTCAGCGGACTCCACGAAGGCCGGGACGCCTTTTCCGGTGGCAAAGAGCACTATGCCGAGTATGACGAGCATCCAAGAAAGCTGATCAAAGAGAGCCCCTTTTCTTTCGCCGTTCTTCCATTTAACTATGAAGCCTATCGTATAGCCGACGAATAGGTGGGCGAGACCTATGGCGAGGGCGAGGATCAGGACGAACATCGGATCCCTGAGCGGGTCTGTTATGCGCCACATCCCGAAGTTGGGGTTTCCGGTGAGGTACTGGCCCACGACGTCGAGGGCGTTTCCGAAATAGCTCCCGAAGAGGGCCCCCATGGTCATGGTAAAGAGGGAGCTCCAGAGGAGCGTGTAGGCGAAGCGGTACGTCCCGTCGTTGAACTTCCTGTGCCCCTTGACCAGCAAAGCCGCGACGATGCCCACTATCATGCCGTAGAAGAAGTCAGTGAGCATGAAGCCGAAGAAGAAGGAGTAGGTAAACGCTATTATAGGCGTTGGGTCGAACTCGTTGTACTTGGGAAAGCCGTACATTTCGGTGAGCATCTCAAAGGGCCTGGCCCATCCAGGGTTGTTGAGCTTTATTGGTATCTCGTCGAGCTCTTCCTCGCTCGGCCGGCTGAACCTGAGGTAGACGATGCCGTCGGTAAGCTTCCTCACTCCCTCCTCCACCTTCTTCGCCTCGCCCTCCGGAAGCCAGCCCGTGAGGGCAAAGGTCATGTTGGTCCTCGCGAGCATGTTTAAGGCGCTGGCCTTGTTCCTCTCGTTCTCAACGAGTTCAAGGTAGAACTTCAGGTCATCGTAGCGCTTACTGGCTATCTCAGCGGCCCGGCCGTAGGCGTCCTCAAGCTCCCTCTCCTTCCTTCCAAGAAGGTTCTGATAGGTGCGAACGAGCTCGTAGGGCCTTCCCTCGCCCTCGGGTATCTCTATCCTCTCAAAGGAATGCTTCGCGAGGACTGGGTTCGCCCTCTCGTAATCTGAGGTGAGGAGAACAACCGCGAGTACGACCGTGTCCCCCCTCTCCTTCGGGACGAGGACCACCCTTCCCTCCAAGGCCTCAAGCAGCTCCCTCTCCAGGGAACCGTAGCGGATCTTCTCGACCTTCCCAACGAGAACCTGGGCAATGCCCGAGTGCCTGAGGTAGGAGACGTCAACGTCGAACTCGGAGAGGAGCTCAAGGGCCGCTATCTCGGAGCGTATCCTCTCCATTTCCGTGTTGAGGGAGTTTATCTCCCCCTCCACCTCCCTTATCTCCGGCTCCACTTCGGAGAGGAACGCCTCAACGTCCTCGATGAGCTTTTCTATACCCCGATAAACGTACCGACGCTTCTTTCGCTCGGGCGGGAATATAAACTCCCTGATGCCCCCCTTCTTGGTGGGAAGGTGAAGCCTGAGGAAATCGGCCATCCGGGACATGATTATGCTGTACGAAGCGGCCTTCCTGTAGAACTCGTTTGGCGCATCCCTCTGGGCCTCCTTCACCTCGACTTCCCTCACCTCAACCGCGCCCATTTCATGGAGGTAGGTGAGAACGCTGTCCCGGTAGCGTTCGAGGGTTATCATCTCAAGCTTCAGCATCGGCGTGGGCCGGAACATCTCAGCTCCCTCTCACGAGCTTTACGGCAACGGAGACAGCATCCTCAAAGTTCTGGGTCGCGCGGAGCTTCATCTCCTCAATCTCGCGGTCCCCCTCCTCGCGGATCTTCTCAGCTTCCTCCTCTCCCTCGGCCTTGGCCTTCTCAACGAGCTCCCCGGCTTCCTCCTCCGCCTTTGAAACTATGTCCTCCTCGATTTCCTTGGCTTTAGCCCTGGCCTCCTCGACTATCCTCTTGGCCTCTTTCTTCGCGTTTTCAATGCGCTCCTCTGCCGCCCTCTCGGCGTCAACAATGCGCTTGATGACCTCCTCCATTACAGGCCCCCCATGATATTAAAACAGCGGCTTCCGCTTTGGCTAACCTAATCCCCCTTAAATAATTTATGGTCTTGTGCTTGAGACCCGAAAGGATAGGATTATAAAAAGTCGCGGGTAATGAACTGGGGCGATGGGCATGTTCGACGTGATAGGGATAGGAAACCTTAACTACGACATTATACTGACCGTTGATCACTTTCCAGAGTTCCATGAGAAGGTGAACGCTAAAGGAGCTTCCTTCGGGCTCGGGGGCGCTGCCGGCAACACGATAAGCTGGCTGGCCCACATGGGGTTGAGGACAGGTTTTATCGGGGCCGTTGGAAATGATGACATCGGAAAAGCCCACATCAGGTATTTCACGGACATAGGCACCGATGTTTCGGGGATCAGGGTTGTAGAGGAGCCCTCGGGTCTGGCGGTCATAATGGTCAGGGGTGAGGACAAGAGGATAGTGAAGTACCCGGGTGCGAACCTGAGGAAGGAGCTCGACTTCGAGTACCTCTCCAGAACCAGGCACGTTCACCTCTCCTCAAACCCACAGGAGATAATAGAAATGGTCGTGAAGTTCGCGGCTGAGAAGGGCATTACAGTATCGGTTGACATAGGGGAGATGCCCATACCAAGGGACGTTGAGGGAAAGGTTGACTACCTGATGATGAACGAGGACGAGTACAGGCGGAAGTTCGGGAGCCTCGACCTGAGCCTTTCGGCGGCCAAAAACGTCGTTGTGACCCTGAACGGGGGTGGGGCGGTTCTGAGGGATGAAAATGGTGACACCCTTGAGGTCAGGGGCCTGAGCGCCGAGGTCATAGACTCCACGGGGGCGGGCGACTCCTTCGACGCGGGCTTCATATACGGCGTCCTGAAGGGCTGGTCACCGGTTGACGCGGCAAAGCTCGGGATGCTGCTCGCCTACCTGACGGTTCAGAAGGTCGGGGCGAGGAGCGCAATCCTCCCGATTGATGGGATAATGAAGGAAGCCGAAAGGCTGGGTATGGAACTGCCCTTTGGCAAAAACCCTTAAAAATTTAAGGAGGAAAGCGGATAGAGGGTTCGGTATCGAAGCGGGGGTGGCATCTGTGGAGATCATCGTTGACAACTTCAAGCCGAAGATCACGAGGCCTTTCAAGAGGAAAAACGAGTACTGGATCAAACTCATCCTCTCCGAGGGGGAGGAGTACATAATGAAGTTTAAAACCCCTTTAGAGGCTGAAGACGCCATCTACGGCATGCTCGATGACCTTCAGGTTTACGGGGGGAAGGTGAGGCTCAAGGTTCGAGAGGGGAACGTCATCGAAAAGATTGAGGTCATAGAGCTCTACAAGCCCCCAGCAAAGGAGCTCGTTCAGGAGTACTTCGGGGGCTGAGCCGGCCGCTCAGGAGAGGGATTCTGCAGTTTTCTCCGCCCCCGAGATCACCTTTTCCTCGTCGAGCGTCAGAACCTCCCGATCGAGCATAAGGATTTCACCGCCCACTATCGTGCTCTCAACGTCGTTTCCGTTTGCGGAGTAGACGAGATGGCTCACCACGTTGTTCACCGGCCGCAGGTGGGGGCTGTTGAAGTCTATTATAGCAAGATCCGCTAAGTAACCCTCCTTTATCACTCCAGCTCTGAGGCGCAGCGCCTTAGCGCCGTTTACCGTGGCCATTCTGAAAACCGTCTCCGCGTCTGCTACAGTGGGGTCGAGGTTGTTGACCTTGTGGAGCAGGGCCGCTAACTTCATCTCCTCAAGCATGTCGAGGTTGTTGTTGCTCGCGGCCCCGTCGGTGCCGAGTCCAACGTTTATCCCCACGTTGAGGAGCTTCCCGAGGGGCATGACCCCGCTGGCGAGCTTCATGTTGGAGCCGGGGTTGTGGGCAACGCTAACGCCGTGCCTCGCGAGTATCTGAACGTCCCTGCTGTCGAGCCAGACCCCGTGGGCTATTATAACGTCTCTACCCCAGAAGTCTATCCCGTCCAGGAGCTCAACGGGACTCTTTCCGTAGCGCTCGACTATCCTGCCAACCTCGCTCATAGTCTCGCTCACGTGGATGGTGATGAGCTTCCCGTGCTCGCTCGCAAGCTCCCTCACCCGCTCGAGAAGGGCCAGGGAGCAGGTGTAAGGGGCATGGGGGGCAAAGACGAATTGAACCCTGTCCGAGTTGAGCCTTTCAATCGCCCCCATCTCCCGGAGCGCTTCCCGCACCTCCTTCTCCGTCTTCTCGGGATCGCCGAGGTCTATCATACCGTAGCCGAGGTAGCCCCTGAGGCCAGCGTCGAGGACGGCCTCGGCAACGGCGTCCATGTGGAAGTACATGTCGAGGAAGGTTGTGGTGCCGCCCTTTATCATCTCAAGCGCCCCCAAGTAGGCACCCGCCTTTATGTCCTTCCGGGTTAGCTTGGCCTCCCTCGGCCAGATGTGCTTCTCAAGCCACTCCATTAGGGGCAGATCATCCGCCAAACCCCTGAAAAGGCCCATCGGCGAATGAGTGTGAAGGTTTACAAAGCCGGGCGAAACCACCCTTCCGGTCGCGTCTATAACGGTGTCGGCGCCCTCGGTTATGCCTTTAGCCACCTTGGCTATCCTGTCCCCCTCTATGAGAACGTCCGCCCTCACGACCTCAAGCCCATCCCCGTAGATAACGTGACCGTTTTTGATGAGAATGCTCATCCCAACCACCCCTTAAAGGGGTGTGTTTTCCCAGGAAGTTAAAAAGGTTGGGGAGAATCGGCTCAGACGAACATGCTCTTCAGCACGTCGGCGCAGCCACACTTCCGCTCCTCGGGAATCCTCGGGATGGCTTTCTTGAGGAGCTGCTGAACCTTGTAGTTGTTCTCTGCCATGACTTTGAGGACTTCCTGCGCATCAACGGGCTTCTCGGCCCAGACGTCGTAGTCGGTAACTGTGGCTATGTTAACGTAGCACATACCAAGCTCACGCGCGAGGTTTATCTCCGGGACGAGCGTCATGCCAATGATGTGGGCGAACTGTCTGAACATGAAGCTCTCGGCGCGAGTTGAGAAGCGCGGGCCTTCAATGCAGACGTAGGTGCCCTTTTCATGAACCGGGAAGCCGAGCTCCTTGGCGGTCTCATAGAAGATCTTCCTCATCTCGGGACAGAAGGGGTCGGCCATGCTCACGTGGGCCACTTTAGGCCCGTTGTAGAAGGTGTATTCCCTCTTCTTCGTGAAGTCGATGAACTGGTCGGTTATGACGATGTCGCCCGGCTTGTACTCCTCGCGGAGCGAGCCGACGGCGGTAACGCCAATGACGCGCTCAACGCCAAGCTCGTGGAGCGCCCAGATGTTCGCACGGTAGGGAACCTCGTGGGGAGGGAACTCGTGGTTCTTCCCGTGCCTTGGAATGAAGGCAACCTCAACGCCCCCTATTTCCCCTATTTCCACCAGGGAAGAAGGCCTCCCGTAGGGCGTGTGAACCTTCACCGCCTCCTTCGGCTCGAAGACACCGTAGACACCGGAGCCGCCTATTATCCCTATCCTCGGCATGGTCATCACCCTGTAAAAATAGAGGCCGAGTTATTTAAGGGTTGCCTTTCCAGTGGAAACCAGACTCCGAAAGTTTAATAACGTTTTGGAAATAAAAATCCTAAGGGTGATGCAATGACGGCTGAAAAACCGGCGACGATCGTCCTCCCCGAGATAAAGAACCCAATACTCATAGAGGGCTACCCGGGGATAGGCCTTGTGGGCCATATAGCAGGAAACTTCCTGGCGAAGGAGCTCAACATGACGATGATAGGTTACGTCGAGAGCCCGTTTCTGCCCCCGATGAGCACAGTTCTCGAAGGGGAGCCGAACCCACCCCTGAGGTTCTATGGAAAGGACGACCTTATAGTAGCAGTGGCGGACATCTACGTTCCCCCCACGCTCGTCAACGAGATAGCCAAGGAGCTGGTAGGGTACCTTAAGGAGATGGGCGTGAGAAAGATAGTGTCGATGGGCGGCATAGGCATCGGCTTTTTCAAGGAAAAGATGGATGTGTGGGGGGTTGGAACGAGGGATGAGTTCAACAGAAAGCTCCAGGAAGCGGGGGCGAGGCTCCTCCAGTACGGCTCAATAATGGGAATGAGCGGAAAACTGCTGTGGGAAGCCAAGAAAGAGGGCTTAGAAGCCTACGCGCTTTTGGGAGAGACCTTCGGGGACAGGCCAGACCCGAGGGCAGCGGCCAACGTTATTGAAGTCCTAAAACGCCTGATAGGCATAGAAGTCTCGACGGAACCCCTGCTGAAGGAGGCCGAGATGATAGAGGAGCAGCTCAGGAGAATGCACGAGCAGATGGAGAAGGCCCGCAAGAAGGCCCAGCAGCAGTACGAGACCCTCTACCTGTGAGGTGATAGTATGGAGGCCGTTGTTATCGCTGGAGTCACGAGGAGGGTTCTCGATGAGCTCCTGAAGAACCCGTACCGCACGATAGAGCTCAGGAGCGCCAAGAACGTCATCGGGGTTGAAAAGGCCCTCAGCGAAGCCCTCAAGCTCTTCCTCACCTACGATCCCTTCGAGGACGTTAGGGTCGGAACGGAGGGGCTCCTCGCGGAGCCTGTGGAAGTGAAGGAGGTCGAGACAAGGATCCCCTGGCGCGAGAGCGATGAGAGGGAAGTTACGGTGTGCAGGGTAAAGGTCAGGCTCCTCGGCTTCGGGAGGATAAGCGGGATCGAGAGGGGCGAGATCATCAGGGCGGAAGTTAGGGAGTTCCGCCTCCACGAGGCAAACATGGGCTGATTAAAGGAGGGTTGCCTGCCGTCCCCTCTTCTTCTCACCTTTCTTAGGGGGCTCAAGCCGTCTGAACTCAAGCCCCTCCTCCTCAAGGAGCCGTTTAGCACCTGAAGTTAGTGATGGTGCAACGAGTATCCCCCTCACGTCTCCGTGCTCCTCTCTGAGGGCCTCCACGTACCGTTTGAGCTGGCTCACCGCGTGGAGCTCTGCCCGTCTTCTCTTGAGTTCGAGGACAACGAGCCTGCCCGAGGAGTCAACTCCGAGGATGTCCACTATCCCGTGCTTTACGGGCTTCTCACGGTATAATGGCTTAAACCCGGGCTCTATAACCGATGGATCCCGAAAGATGAGCTCTGCCATCTCCGCCTCGCTCCCAGTAAGGGACAGCTCCTCGTAGTCCTCCGCCCTGTAAAGCACGGCGTGGTAAACCCGGTGAAGCTCCACGATGAGGGTTTCCCTGGGCTTCCTGCGGACCGAGACGAGCACCGGGACGTCCCTGAGCTCAAGCCTGACCATGCTCCCAGGGGGCTGCCAGTTCACGGGCTCCCTCTTTCTGCTCTGATGGATCAGGAAGGAGCCGTCGGGCTTCACGAGTATAACCCTGTCGCCCAGCCCAAGCTCGCTCTTGGCCCTGCCCTCGTAGTGAACACTACAGCGGGCAAAGACAACCAGCATCGAATCGCTTAGAAGCGCCCGATCCACAAGTTTAAGGAGCTCATCCGGACTGGGATTGGTGACGAAGTCGATCTTCTCCGCGGGCATTGCAGAGGTAGAAGGGGAAAGAGGTTAAAAAGTTTAGTCCTCGACGCCCTTCGAGGTTATCCTGAAGACGGCCTCGCCCTCTGGCAGGTGGGGGCTGTCTATGAGCCTGGCGACCCTTTTACCCGCTTTCCCCTTCCTGAGGTACACCCTCAGGGTGGCGCTGTGGGCGAGTATGTTGCCGCCAACGGGCCTCGTCGGGTCCCCGAAGAAGGCGTCGGGCTTGGACTGCACCTGGTTCGTGACGAAAACAGCTATATCGTAGAGGTCCGCCAAGCGGTGCAGGTCGGAGAGGTGCTTGGCGAGCTTCTGCTGTCTCTCTGCCAAGGTGCCCCTGCCAACGTATTCGCTCCTGAAGTGGGCCATGAGGGAGTCCACTATCAGGAGCTTTACCGGCCTGTCCGTGGAAGCGTGCTCCTTTATTATCTCCTCGGCCTTCTCGACGAGGAGCATCTGGTGGTTGCTGTTGAAGGCCCTCGCCACGTAGATGTTCTTAAGAACCTCATCGGGATCGAGGCCCCGCTCCTCGGCGATCTGCCTTATCCTCTCTGGCCTGAAGGTGTTCTCGGTGTCTATCCAGATAACGGAACCCCCAAGACCCCCTTCCTCCGGTGGGAGCTGAGCAGTAACCGCTAAGGTGTGGGCGAGCTGAGTCTTTCCGCTCCCGAACTCTCCGAAGACTTCCGTTATCGCCTGGGTTTCTATGCCCCCGCCGAGCAGTTTGTCGAGGGCTTTGCTTCCAGTGGAAACCTTTCCTATGCTCCTCCTCCGCTCCATGTACTCGTCCGCACGCATGAAAGTCCCGATGTTGGCGGCCTCCCTCGCAGCCTGGATTATCTTGAGCGCCGCACCCTCGCTTATGCCCGCGATCTCCTTTAGTTCCAGTGGAGAGGCGACCGCTATGGCCTCAAGGCTGTCGTAACCTGCGTCCCTGAGTTTTTCGGCGGTCGCCGGCCCCACACCCGGGAGATCCTCAAGGGTGGCCACCTTCTTCTTGGGGGCGCTCTCTCCCACCTCAAGCTCCTCAAACTCCTCAAGCTCCTTAACCGCATCCTTCTTCTTTCGGGCCATGACCATTCACCACTCTTCTGCCCTAAAATCGGAAAGTAAAATAGGGTTAAATACTTTTCCATTATCTTTAGAGCCGATTCTTATAGCCTTAACTTCAGAAAAACCAAGGATTAAAGCTTTTTTAAGCCAACAGCGCCTGGATAAACCTTATACTCAACCCACCACAACGGGCAAGCCCAAAGTTCCACCATACTTGCACTATCATAAAAGCGTTATGATGGATATCTAAGAACCCCCCCAGAGTTTCATTTCCACTGGAACGGGGTTTTGGAAAATGGAATCTTTCAGAGCCATTACAAAAATAAAGAAGATTTAGAAGCTGATTTTATGAATGTAATGGACTTAAGCGTTCGGAATTCAGAGGTGAATTTAGAGGATTTTCTTAGAATTCGCCCAATAACCGGAATAAAATGATCATTGTTCATAGAAATATATATTAAGGAGAGGGTGATTAGAGAATGGGAGTATTTCATCAATTTCGCGATATTAAATTGGGTATCTTTCCAAAACCCTGTTCCAGTGGAAACAAAACCCCCTGGGGGTATACTCTTGTTTTCCTAAACTAAATTTGTAAACAATTCTGTTTTATTGAAATGAGAGTATTGGGACATTAGTGTTCGTATGTGGCTGTACAACAATGTTCATTTCTCTTTCAGTGGAAACTCCCTCGCCCCCGGTCTCGGCTTTTCTTATGTAAAATTCTATGTACATTAATGTGCATTTAACTCGGCCGTTTCCACTGAAAACTCTCCGGCTTCCGGTGGAGGTCCTTACCCCGGCTTGTTCATGGCGGGTGGGTGGTCGCTTGGATTACACACGCCGATGCCCAACAAAAGATATAAGGGGTTGTTTGCTACTGGGGTTTGCTTCCACTGTACCCCGTGCTTCCCCTGGAACGGGGTATGGCGCGTAAGAAAATCCTCCAATAACTGTAAAAAATGTTTGAGAAATTACAAATAATTGGCGAATAAGAGTGAAAAATTCACAAATATGTTACTAAATGTTGAATGGTGGGCTGTATTTCCAGTGGAGCGGTGTGGGCGATGGCAGATTACATCAACTCAATATTCGAGCGCTACCTGCATGCGAAGAAGATCTTCAAGAACAAGGAGGTTCTTAGGCATAGCTATACGCCCAAGGAGCTTCCTCACAGAAAGGAACAGATAGAGGAGCTTGCCCACATTCTGGTTCCGGTTCTGCGCGGTGAGACGCCTTCCAACGTCTTCGTCTACGGGAAAACCGGTACCGGGAAGACCGTCACGATAAAGTTCGTCACCGAAGAGCTGAAGAGGATATCCGACAAATACAACGTCCCCGTTGAGGTGATCTACATTAACTGCGAGATAGTGGACACCCAGTACAGGGTTCTGGCAAACATAGTGAACCACTTTAAGAACGAGAGCGGGGTGGAGGTCCCCCTCGTTGGATGGCCAACCGATGAGGTCTACGCCAAGCTCAAGGACGTTATAGACGCTGAGGAGCGCTTCGTCATAATCGTCCTCGACGAGATAGACAAGCTGATAAAAAAGAGCGGGGATGACATCCTCTACTCGCTAACGAGGATAAACACCGAGTTGAAGCGTGCCAAGGTGAGCATCATCGGCATCTCGAACGACCTTAAGTTCAAGGAGTACCTCGATGCGAGGGTTCTGTCGAGTTTGAGTGAGGAGGAGGTGGTTTTCCCCCCGTACGACGCCACGCAGCTCAAGGATATCCTCCTGCAGCGCGCTGAAAATGCCTTCAACGAGGGCGTCCTCGATGACGCCGTCGTCCCACTCTGCGCCGCCTTGGCGGCGAGGGAGCACGGGGACGCGCGCCGTGCCCTCGACCTCCTTCGCGTCGCCGGTGAGATAGCAGAGCGAGAGGGCGCGGGCAAAGTCACCGAGAGGCATGTCTGGCTTGCCCAGGAGAAGATCGAGCAGGACACAATGGAGGAGGTCATAAAAACCCTCCCCCTGCATTCTAAGGTTCTCCTCTACTCGATAGTCCTGCTCGATGAAAACGGAGAGCTCCCCGCTAACACGGGGGACGTTTACTCGGTCTATACAACCCTCTGCGAGTACATAGACCTTGATTCCCTTACTCAGAGGCGTGTGAGCGACCTCATAAACGAGCTTGACATGCTCGGCATCATAAACGCGAAGGTCGTCAGCAAGGGACGCTACGGGCGCACGAAGGAGATAAGGCTTAACGTCACCCCCCACAAGGTTAAGAAGATATTCGGTCAGGACGATCAGCTCCGGCCTCTCCTTACCGTTAACCTTTCCCGCCAGAGGAGGCTGATCTGATGCTCGTTGAAGACCTCCTGAAGAACAACTACCTGATAACCGCCCCCGCCTACCACCTCCTCCAGCCACACTACGGAAGGGACTTCACCCTCTCCGAACTGATAAAGTTCGTTAAGGCAAAGGGAAAGTTCGTTATAGACCTTGAGACTGCCGAGGAGTTCTTGAGGGGTAAAGGGCTGCTCCCCGTTGAGCACTCCGAAGGTGGCGGGGAGAAATCTCCTGTGAGTGAAGATAAAGGCGCGGTCAAGGGGTCCATTTCCACTGGAAATATCTCTCCGTCAGCTGCTCTAAACGGCGTTGAAATGGGAGATGCAACCCTTCCTGTTGGGGGGGAGAGTTCTATTTCCACTGGAGACGAGGCCCATCAAACTCCCGTGGAAGAGGCTTCCTATGAAAATGAAGCCGATGAAAACGGCCTTTCAGGAGGGGATGTTCCACTGGAAAACGGGGACGAGGTTGAAGTTCCGGTGGTCTACGGTGACTACGGCATCCCCATAACATACGTTGAGGAGGAGCTGCCCTCCGGTGAGAAGAGCTACGATGTCTACGATGGTGTTAGAATCTCTCCCAAGGAGGGGTTCTCTTACCGGGCCGCTCAGATCCCCGATGACTACGCCATCACCTTGGACCTCACCCACTTAAAGGTAAGTCCGCCTAAGGCCAAGAACGCCTCCGGAAAGGAGGGAGAGGTGCTCGTTGAGAGCTACCGTTCCCTCTTCCTATCCCGCGTGAGGAAGATGCGCAGGATACTCCGGGAGAACCCTGAGGTCGGCGGCGTGATCGACATCGGAAAGCTCGGCTACATTTCGGCCGGAGAGCAGGTTACCGTTATAGGCCTGGTGAACGATAAGAGGGAGACCGCCAAAGGCTACATCCTGGAGATCGAGGACGCCACCGGCATCGTTAAGGCATTCATAAGCCGCGACAAGGAGGATGCGGGACTTGTCAAAGGCATAATGCACGACTCTGTTATAGGCGTTCAGGGGCAGTACTCCGGCAGGGGGATCATATTCGCGGACAGGATATACCTTCCCGACGTTCCGAAGTTCAGAAGGAAGAAGCCCCCCCTTGAGGAGAAGGTTTACGCGGTGCTCCTGAGCGATATCCACGTTGGAAGCAACAAGTTCTGTGAAAAGGCCTTTGAGAAGTTCCTTGAATGGCTGAACGGCAACGTTGAGAACGAAGCCCATGCCGAGCTCGTCAGCAGGATAAAGTACCTCATCCTCGCCGGGGACGTCGTGGACGGGATCGGGATCTACCCGGGCCAGTACAACGAGCTTGCGATTCCTGATATCTTCGACCAGTACGAGGCCCTGGCGAACCTCCTGAGGAACGTGCCGGGGCATATAACGATGTTCATCGGCCCAGGAAATCACGACGCAGCGAGAACTGCCCTACCCCAGCCGGGCTTTTACGAGGAGTACGCCAGACCGCTCTTCAAGCTCAAAAACGCGGTTATAATAAGCAACCCCGCGGTGATACGGCTCCACGGGAGGGACTTTCTCATAGCCCACGGCCGGGGTATAGAGGACGTTGTCACGGAAGTGCCGGGCAGGGATCACCACCGCCCTGCAGAAGCCATGATGGAGCTTCTCAAGCTGAGGCACCTCGCCCCCACTTTCGGGGAAAAGGTCCCGCTGGCCCCGGATCCCGAGGACTTCCTTGTCATAGAGTCCGTTCCCGACCTCTTCCAGGCCGGCCACGTCCACGTCCTTGAGTTCCTGACCTACAACGGTGTCTTCATCATAAACACCGGAACCTGGCAGGCGCAGACGGAGTTCCAGAAGATGGTTAACATCGTCCCCACACCTGCGAAAGTCCCGATAATAGACGTCGAAACGGCCCGCCTGAGGGCGGTTGTCAACTTCGACCAGTTCTGCGAGGGGGT
>WAKU01000025.1 GCA_015523195.1 Thermococcus sp. | reverse complement strand
ATTGAGAAGAGGGAAATAAAATGGGTGAGAGGGAACCCTCACTGCCAGACGAAGGAATGGGCGGGACCCTTGAGCTGGGCGTTGATTTTGAGACAACAGAGGAGATTAAAGTTCCTGAGAGGCTCATAGATCAGGTCATAGGCCAGGAGCATGCGGTGGAGGTCATAAAGACTGCCGCGGGGCAGAGGAGGCACGTTCTTCTCATCGGCGAGCCTGGAACCGGGAAGTCAATGCTCGGGCAGGCGATGGCGGAGCTCCTGCCGACGGAGAGCCTTGAAGACATACTCGTCTTCCCCAACCCAGAGGACGAGAACATGCCCAAGATAAAGACCGTTCCAGCCTGCCAGGGGAAGAGGATCGTCCAGAAATACAGGGAGAGGGCTAAGAGCCAGGAGAACATCAAGTCCTACCTCCTGATGGCGATAGTGTTCATGGTAATGATAGCGGTAATGATGCAGTACAACACGACGAACTTCCTGATGGGCCTCTTCGTCATAATCCTCACCATAATGGTGCTCTCCAACATGCGTCTGAAGACCAGCGTCCTCGTCCCGAAGCTCTTGGTCGACAACTGCGGGAGGGGCAAGGCGCCCTTCGTCGACGCAACCGGGGCCCATGCAGGCGCACTGCTCGGCGATGTGAGACATGACCCGTTCCAGTCGGGCGGCCTCGGCACGCCCGCCCACGAGCGCGTTGAGCCGGGTATGATACACCGCGCCCACAAAGGTGTTCTCTTCATAGACGAGATAGCAACGCTGACCCTCAAGATGCAGCAGAACCTGCTGACGGCCATGCAGGAGAAGAAGTTCCCAATAACGGGTCAGAGCGAGCTCTCAAGCGGGGCCATGGTGAGAACCGAGCCCGTGCCGTGCGACTTCATCCTCGTCGCAGCCGGAAACCTCGACACCGTTGACAAGATGCACCCTGCCTTGCGCTCCCGCATAAGGGGCTACGGCTACGAGGTCTACATGAGGACGACGATGCCGGACACGATGGAGAACAGGCGCAAGCTCGTCCAGTTCGTGGCACAGGAGGTAAAGAGGGACGGAAAGATACCGCACTTTACCCGCGATGCGGTTGAGGAGATAGTGAGGGAGGCCCAGAGAAGGGGCGGGAGGAAGGGGCACCTCACACTGCGCCTCCGTGACCTCGGCGGGATAGTGAGGGCAGCCGGCGACATAGCCGTCAAGAAGGGGAAGAAGTACGTTGAGAGGGAGGACGTGCTTGAGGCAATGGAGATGGCAAAGCCGCTCGAAAAGCAGCTGGCAGACTGGTACATCGAGAACAAGAAGGAGTACCAGGTGATAAAAACTGAGGGAGGGGAGATAGGAAGGGTGAACGGCCTGGCCGTCATAGGCGAGCAGAGCGGCATAGTCCTCCCGATAGAGGCCATAGTGGCCCCCTCAGCCAGCAGGGAGGAGGGGAGAATCATAGTCACTGGAAAACTCGGTGAGATTGCCAAGGAGGCCGTCCAGAACGTCTCGGCGATAATAAAGCGCTATAAGGGGGAGGACATCAGCAGGTACGATATACACGTCCAGTTCCTCCAGACCTACGAGGGGGTCGAGGGGGATTCGGCGAGCATAAGCGTTGCAACGGCCGTCATCTCCACCCTTGAGGGAATTCCGATCCGGCAGGACGTCGCGATGACTGGATCCCTGAGTGTCCGAGGGGAAGTTCTCCCGATAGGAGGCGCAACGCCGAAGATAGAGGCCGCCATTGAGGCGGGCATCAAGACCGTTATAATCCCGAAGTCCAACGAGAAGGACGTCTTCCTGAGCAGGGACAGGACGGAGAAGATAGAGATCATCCCGGTCGAAAGGATAGATGAAGTGCTCGAAATAGCACTCGTTGACAGCCCGAAGAAGCAGCAGCTCCTGGGTAGAATACGTTCCGCACTTCCGCTCTGGTCTCCTTAAATTCTCCATTTTTTCCGGCTTTTCATGTATGGTCTTAGAATTAAGCCGTTACGATTTGAAAATGTAAGCAATGACTACATAAAGGCCTTTCAAAATAATCACATCAAAAACATGTAACATAATGTGACACCACATCTAAGAGAGACGGCCTATTAAATAAAATACTCAAACTTTTAGGAACGACAATAATATGCTAATAACAACATGTTGAAAATTTTCCGAAAGTTTTATAACTCCTCTCCCACTTTAATGCAATATGTAGGGTGATGGTTATGGCAAACAGGGTGGACAAGATCGATATTAAAATAATCGAGCTTCTTGCCAAGAACGCGAGGATGACCTACAAGGAGCTCGCCGAGACCCTTGGAACAACGAGGCAGAGGATTTCAAGGAGGATGGACAAGCTTGAGCGCATAGGGATAATCAAAAAGTACACCATAGTGCCGGATTACGACAGGCTCGGCTACTCACACGTCGTCCTCGGGATCACTCTGAAGGCCGGGGTTGACGTCGATGAGATAACCAAGGCCCTCGCAAAGATGGACGACGTCAAGATAGTCCAGAAAGCCTTAGGGGCACACCACATAGTAGCCCACATAATCGCTCCAAAGGAAATGAGGGAGATCCAGAGGATCATCAACGAGATCTCGAAGAACACACCGGGAATAGAGCACATAGACGTCACGTTCATAACCGAGGACTGCAAGCACGAGATCTTCTGACGTTTCTTTTCACGGCTAACTTTTCTTCGTTAATAGTCGAGGGAAAGGGTAATAAAGTTCAACAGCGGACTTAGGCCGGCGATTAAAATAAGCCGGGGTGCCATGTATGCAGGCTTCAACAGAAGTGGGCTTTGGTCTCATAGCGGCCCTCGCCGCCGCAGCGTACAGGATGGGGGCACTGGATGACAAGGGAATCGCTGCTTCCATAGTAATTGGATCCCTCGTTCTCCTCCTCGGTGGCATATACCCCTTCCTCGCACTCGTGACGTTCGTCGTGGCGGGGGTTGCGGCCACGCGCTACAGGTTCAGGGAGAAGGTGAGGATGGGCTCATCCCAGGGATACGAGAAGACCAGGAGCGCCGGGAACGTTCTCGGAAACGGACTTGGGGTTCTCCTCTTCTTGATAATCGAAATGATTACCCGTAGGGACGTTTTCTGGGCGGCTACTTTCTCGGCAATAGCGACCGTCAACGGGGACACCCTCGCGAGTGAGCTCGGGAAGGTCTTGGGGAAGAGGCCGAGACTGATAACGAACCTGAAACCAGTCCGCCCCGGGACAAACGGCGGGATAACCATTCAGGGGGAGCTCGCGGCCCTCTTGGGCGTGGGCATGATCGTGCCCTTCGTCCTTCCGCTCACCTCTCACTGGCTCCAGATGGCACTTGCAGTGGGATTCGGAGGCCTCATCGGGGTTAACGCCGACAGCCTCATCGGGGCGACCCTTGAGAACAAGGGAATAACCGACAACAACACCACGAACCTCATAGCATCCGTTATCGGGGGCTTAACCGGTGGATTGGCGTTCTTCCTCCTCGGCGGATGATGATTACGGCGGATTCCCGACCGGTGAGGACGACCTTAGGGTCTGACGCCAAAGGTTTTACCCTTCCCCATTCTCCCTGAGGAACTCTTCATAGACCTCCCACAGCGAGACCAGAGCCGCTGGAATGCCGTGTTCGGTGGCAAAGGTCATGTACGGCGCGAGGTCGATGACGTAGTCAGCGAAGCGGAAGAGCCCGCGCGGAATCCCCTCCCGGGAGCCTATGAAAACCACGATCTCCTTGGCATGGTGCATGTCCCTAACGAGCCTCTCCTTAACCTCCGCCAAGGTGGGGCCCTTCGGATCTGTGATTATGATCAGCCTCTTGTTCCTCCTCTTATCCCTGATGACCTGATAGAGATCCCAGACCGAGACAGGCACCTTCTCGACTTTCCAGGGGTATGCCTCCCTCTGTATACCGTACCTGCTCTCCTGACCGACCTTAAGCCCGCGCAGAAACTCCATGAGCTCGAAGGCGTCCATTTTCTCCTTCGGCGCTACTATGAGCTCCCTCACCTCAAAGGCCTGGGCGGCCCGACCTATCTTCTCGCCAAAGGAGCGGCAGGCCTTGTAGTCCCCCCAATAGGGCATCTGGACAACGGTGAGCCTGTGGAAAAGCTTCCTCGCGTCTATCTTGTCGGGAGTGTACTTCCTGAACTCATCCCCCGGAAGCACCGAGATGTAGGCCCTGTCCCCTATTATCTCAACCTGAACGACCTTGTCGGGCCAGCTTAGGTCAACGTCGGCCCCGGTGAGCTCGCTCATCCTCTCCCCCAAAACCCTGTTAACGTCAATGCTCGAGAAGTCGTGCTTCCCACGCCTCTTCGTCCTCACCGCGAAGGTCTCGTCTTCCTTTATCAGACGGGCTATCTCCTCGGCAGCCCCGGCTATCCTTTCAATGTCTGCCTCCGTCTCCACAAGAACTGGTATGACCCTCTCGACCTCCGGTATTCCGAGGAGCTTTTCCATGGCGGAGTCATCAGCGGTCTCAACTATCACGAGCCCGGAGTACCCCATCGGGGAGGGCCAGACGGAAGCGTCCGGTAGGACGTCCCTCACGTAGCCGGCCGCCACACCCTCCATGCCCCTCTGCGTCTTCAAAATGAACTTTTTGCCCTTCACAGCAAGCACCCCCAGACCGTTGACCCGGGGGCTCTTAAAGTTAAGGTTCGGAAATCTATAAGCTTTTATACGAACACCGCAAAGAGTGTAGGGGTGGTAGAAGGTGAGGGCCTACATAGCTGAGAACGTCAGGGGCGTCTACGCCTTTGACGGGGACGGCAGGCTGATTTCAAGCGCACACTTCACCGGAGATCCGGCTGCAAAGATCGACAGGCTCATGAAGGGAAAGCCCGTTGATGAGCTCACCGGGCTGCTCGAAGGGCTAAGCGCATCCGGCTACACTGAGTTCGTCGTCGAGGACTCAGAGCTCGCGAGGAGCCTCAAAGAGCTCGGCTACAGCGCAACCTCGGAGTTTCCGAACGTCGCAGGGGAGAGGCTCCGCTCCAGCCCGGAGGAGTTCCTCGGTGAAAACTGGTTCGGGGAGTACTACAGAATAGGGGTTTCACTGACGAGGCTCCGCATACAGGAGCAGAGCGGTGCAAGGGACAAGATGATAATCCAGGCAATAGAAGCCCTCGACGACATTGACAAGGTCACGAACCTCCTCGTCTCCCGTCTGAGGGAGTGGTACGGCCTCCACTTCCCGGAGCTCGATGAGCTCCTTCCAAAACACGAGCAGTACATGACGTTTGTGGCTGAGATAGGGGCCCGTGAGAACCTAACCCCCGAAAAACTCAGATCCTTAGGCTTCCCGGAGGCCAAGGCGGAGAAGATCCTGAAGGCCGCGGAGAAGTCAATGGGGGCAGGACTGGGCAGGTTCGACAGCGAAATAATAAGGAAGCTCGCCGGGGAGATAATCGACCTCTACAGGCTCAGGGGGGAGATAGAGGACTACCTTGAGAACGCGATGGCCGAGGTCGCCCCGAACCTCAAAGCCCTGGTCGGCGCGAAGCTCGGCGCAAGACTCCTGAGTCTCGCGGGAGGGCTGAGGGAGCTGGCGATGATGCCTGCCTCAACCATCCAAGTCCTCGGGGCGGAGAAGGCCCTCTTCAGGCACCTCCGGAGCGGCGCCAAGCCGCCCAAGCACGGCGTCATCTTCCAGTACCCGGCGATAAACCGCTCACCCTGGTGGCAGAGGGGCAAGATCGCCCGCGCCCTCGCCGGAAAGCTCGCCATAGCGGCGCGCGTTGACTACTTCTCGGGCGAATACATAGGTGAGGAGCTGAAGAAAGAGCTGGAAGCGAGGATAGAGGAGATAAAGAAGAAGTACCCGAACCCACCGAAGAGGAAGTCCAAGCCAGAGAAGAAAAAGAAGGAGAAGTTCAAGGCCAAGAAGAAGGGCAGGAAGTTCGAGAAGAGGGAGAAGGGCAGGGGCATGAAAGGAAAGAAGGAGAAGTCAAAGAAAAAGAAGCCCAGGGGAGGTAAGAGGTGATTGGGATGAGGGTTAAGAAGGGCAGGTTCCCCGGCGTCTACGTCTTCATTGACGAGGACGGGAGTGAGAAGATAGCAACCAAAAACCTCGTTCCAGGGCAGAGGGTCTACGGCGAGAGGGTCGTTAAGTTCGAGGGGGAGGAATACAGGATATGGAACCCGAGCAGGTCGAAGCTCGCCGCCGCCATACTGAACGGCCTGGAGAACTTCCCGATAAGGCCAGGCTCAACGGTCCTCTACCTCGGAATAGCGAGCGGAACCACCGCTTCCCACGTGAGCGACGTGGTCGGCTGGAGTGGAAAGGTCTTCGGCGTTGAGTTCTCGCCGAGAGTCCTGAGGGAGCTCGTCCCTCTGGTTGAGGAGAGGAGGAACATAGTGCCAATCTTAGGGGACGCGACCAAGCCCGAGGGCTACCGCGCCCTCGTTCCGAAGGTAGATGTGATCTTCGAGGACGTCGCCCAGCCCACCCAGGCTAAGATCCTGATGGACAACGCTAAGGTTTACCTCAAGAACGGCGGCTACGGGATGATATCGGTCAAGAGCAGAAGCATTGACGTCACCAAGGAGCCGAAGGAGGTCTTTGAGGAGGTCGAGGAGGAGCTCTCGACGTACTTCGAAGTCGTTGAAAGGCTTTCGCTGGAACCCTACGAGAAGGACCACGCGCTCTTTGTGGTCAGAAAACCATGAAAAGAAAGATTAATGCCTCTTGGACGAGAAGGCGGCGAAGAGGGCTAAGAGGGCGATAAACCCCGGCCCGCATATACCCTTTCCTTTCTCGACCGGCGGCGTGTAGGTGCAGATGAGCGATGCCCTGCCGGTCATCTCCTTGGACGCGACCGAGGCATCCACCACGGTGGACTCTGGCTCACCCGTGCTCAGGTTAATTGGAGAAACCATGACCTCCGGGGTGCCTTCCTCAACGGTGAGGTTCGCGAGGTACCTACAGTTGGGAAGGCTGCCGTTCTCGGGAAGCCTCGCCAGTAACGGCAAGGGGCCGCCGCTCCCGTTGTTCGCCATAACCCCAGAGACGAGAATGCTCCCATCGGGAGCTATCCTTAGGGCTCTGAAGGACATGCCCGGCCCATAGGACCTAACCCCCACGAGAGTGCCGCTGGAGACGTGGAGGAGAACCCCATAGTAGGCAGTTCCGTTGAGAAACCCCACAAGGGCCCCGGGGATCCAAAGGCCGCTGGAGTCAGAGACCACGTTCCCCCCAAGCAGGAAGAAGCCCTTCCTGTAGTAGGAGCCGCTCCACAGGAGGTTCCCCGTCCCATCGAGCTTCATCAAGACTGCAGCGATGGTGTCGTTGCCCGGGTTGGTGTAGCCGGAAGCGTAGACGTCACCGTTGAGGTAGGAGAGGCCACGGATAACCAGCCCCGTGCTAATCCGGTACTCCTTCGCCCACTTCAGATTCCCGTTGCCCTCCACGGCAAGGATCAAACCGTAGGGAACGTTGTCGTGGATTGAGACCCCGCCTATGAGGATATCTCCGTTCGGCTCCACAAGGATGCTCAGCGGCTCATCCATCCAGTCCGTACCATAAGTCCTTTCCCAGATGACGTTCCCTTTCCCATCGGCTTTCAGAAGCCACACATCGCCCCTGCCGTCCCCGAAGCTCGTGGTCATCCCAGCGGCCAAGATGTCCCCGTTCTCAAGGACCGTGAGGGCCGTCAAGGAATCCGTACCGCTGCCGCCGTAGCACTTCGCCCAGAGAACCCTTCCTTTCTCGTCTAACTTCATCAGAAAGCCGTCTGGATTGGCAAGGCCTTTCGGCAGGCAGACACCGGCCGCCACCATATCCCGGCCGGGGCTCTTGGAGAGGGCGCTTACGATAAACCCGCCCCCGTACTTCACAGCCCACTCCACACTCCCATTGGGCGCAACCTTCCTCAGGACGCTGTACTTCACCATGTTATCCTCCTTAATGTACGAGACAAAAACCGCGCTTCCGTCTGAGAAGGAGAGAACAGGCGACGGCGAGATCAAAACCGTTCCACTGTACGTCCCGATCCAGTACGGGGCCTCGGCCGCAAATGCACCCGGCAGAAGCACAAAACCAGCGAGAAGTGTTAATATGGTCACGGATGCGTAGATTTTCCTCATAACGGCATCCCCAATTTTACTTTCCAGGGGATAGACTTATACGCCTTTCGATGGTCTAATGGACGGGTGATAGCCAATCGTCGAAGTCCCCTTTCACTTTCACCGAAAGACTTTTATAAGGGCCGTTTCAACCTTAGGCGAAGTTACTTTCAACTTTTTCGGGTGATGGCGATGGGAAAATTGCTGAAGCCGAAACGCGAAGTGGGCATACTCGGCTACGGTGCATACGTGCCGATGTATAGAATCAAAGCAGAGGAGATAGGAAGGGTCTGGGGCATAAGCAGCTTCCCCATCCAGGAGAAGTCTGTCCCGGGGCTGGACGAGGACGCTATAACGATCGGCATTGAAGCGGCAAGGAACGCGCTCAGAAGGGCTGGAATAGACCCCAAGCTGATAAGGGCCATCTGGCTCGGAACGGAGAGCAAGCCCTACGCGGTAAAGCCAAGCGGAACCGTCGTCGCGGAGGCCATAGGCGCAACCCCCGATTTGAACGCCGCCGACTTTGAGTTCGCCTGCAAGGCCGGAACCGAGGCGATACAGGCCGCTATCGGCTTTGTCGGCTCAGGAATGGCAGACTACGCTATGGCGATTGGAGCGGACACCTCCCAGGGGAGGCCCGGCGACCACCTTGAGTTCACCGCCTCGGCTGGTGGGGCAGCTTACATCCTCACCCCCAAGAGCTCTGAAACGGTTGCCTACTTCGAGGCGAGCTACTCATACGTTACTGACACCCCGGACTTCTGGAGGAGGCAGCACGAGCACTACCCGAGGCACGGAAACCGCTTCACCGGCGAGCCGGCTTACTTCCACCAGATAATAAGCGCCGCCAAGACCCTCATGGAGGAACTCGACTACTCTCCGAACGACTTCGACTACGCGGTCTTCCACCAGCCCAACGTCAAGTTCCCGCTTACCGCTGCAAAGATACTCGGGATCCCCAAGGAAAAGGTGCTTCCCGGGCTCCTCAGCGGGGTAATAGGCAACACCTACAGCGGGGCAACTTTGGTTGGCGTCTCCGCGGTTCTCGACATAGCCAAGCCCGGAGACAGGATTCTGTGGGTTTCTTTCGGTTCAGGGGCAGGAAGCGACGCCTTCAGCGTTGTCGTCCAGGACGCGATAGAGGAGAAGCGCGATTTAGCTCCAAAGACCATGGACTACGTGAACAGGAAGAAGTACATAGACTACGCCCTCTACGCAAAGGCGAGGAGGAAGTACATCGTCTGAGGTGATTGAGATGGAGAAGCCCGTTATCATAGGTGCCGGTATGGTTCCCGTTGGCGAGCACTGGAGGGTTAGCCTTAGGGACATGGCAACGGAAGCCCTTCTCAACGCGATGGATGACGCGGGAATCGATAAGGTCGATTCGCTCTACGTTGGAAACATGGCCTCTGGCTCCTTCATAGAACAGGAAAACCTCGGGGCTCTCATAGCGGACTGGGCCGGCCTCGGCCACATCCCGGCCGTCAAAATTGAAGCAGCATGCGGCAGCGGTGGTGCAGCGGTTCAGGAGGGTGCAAAGGCGGTCATGGCCGGACTCGAAGACGTTGTTGCAGTGGTTGGCGTCGAGAAGATGACCGACGCCTGGCCAACCGACGCGACGCGGTACCTCGGATACGCGGCGGACGCGGAGTACGAGCTCTTCCACGGGGCCAGCTTCGTCGCCCTCAACGCGCTCGTCATGAGGCTCTACATGAAGACCTACGGCTACACCGAGGAGGACCTGGCATACTTCTCAGTAAACGCCCACAGAAACGGTGCCAAAAACCCATACGCCATGTTCAAGAGGGAGGTCAGCGTTGAGACCGTCCTCAAGAGCCCCTACGTTGCGGACCCGATAAAGCTCTTCGACGCCGCGCCGATGTGCGATGGAGCGGCGGCGGTTATAATAACCTCAAAGGAAAAGGCCAGAGAGCTTGGAGTTCCGAAGGATAAGATGGTCGAGCTGGCCGGCTTCTGGAGGGCGATAGACACGATCAACCTCGCCAACAGGGAGGACTTTCTGACGCTAACGGCGGCTAAAGTAGCGGCGGAGAAGGCCTACAAGATGGCAGGGGTAACCCCAAAGGACATAGACTTCTTCGAGGTTCACGACGCCTTCACGGTAATGGCGGCTTTAAGCTTGGAGGCCATCGGCGTCGCGAAGAAGGGTGAGGGAGCTAAGTTGGCCAAGGAGGGACAGATAGCGATAGACGCCGACTACCCGATACAGACCATGGGCGGACTCAAGAGCAGGGGACACCCCGTTGGAGCGACCGGCGTTTACCAGACGGTCGAAGCCGTCCTCCAGCTCCGCGGGGAGGCGCCGGACGGGATACAGGTTCCCAATGCCGAAATCGGCCTGACCCAGAACATAGGTGGGACTGGTTCAAACATAACCGTCAACATATTGAGGAGGGTCTGAAATGGGGAAGCCGATGCAGGTTGCCAGGCACTGGAGGCACTTCCGCGAGAAGTACGCCCTCATAGGCGGGAAGTGCGAGAACGGTCACGTTTTCTTCCCAAAGAGGCCCGTCTGCCCTGTCTGTGGCTCAAGAAACGTCGAGGACTACCAGTTCAGCGGAAGGGGGAAGGTGGTAAGCTGGACTATAGTGAGGAACCCGCCGAGCGGGTTCGAGTACTACAAGCCCTACCCACTCGCTTTGGTTCAGCTTGAGGAGGGGCCTGTCGTCTTAGCACAGCTCACAGACGTCGAGCCCGACCAGATAGACTTCGGAATGGAGGTCGAGATGGTAACGAGGAAGGTCAGGGAGTTCGACGAGGACGGCATAATCCTCTACGCCTACAAGTTCAGGCCGGTTTTGAAGTGAGGCGCAAGCCTTTACTTTTTCTTCTTAACCTTTTAATGGGTAAATAATGGAGGTTCTTGAGGTTAAGTTACGGTCAGCGGGAAAGAGCTCAGAAGGATTCCACAGGGGAAGAAAAAACGCGGGGCATGGTCAAAGCTACTCGGAATTGCCTGAAACGCCCCCGAGTTTAAAGAAGAAAATACAACGCGGTAGTCCTAACGACAGGCCACCACTTTAAGCTCCTTGGAAGCACAGTAATACTGGAGCGCCGAGGAACGAAAATCGAGAGGGTTTTAGTGTCATGCTTTTTCTACCCTCATCCTGTCCCCGCTCTCGAACTCAAGCTCTAATTTCCCGCGCTGCATCCTGACCTTAACCCCGTCAACAACGGCCTCTATCTTCCCGTCCCTGGCTTCAACTCCAAGCATCTCGGCAATCTCCTCAACGCTCTTCAGGGAACCGCTCATGGTGGTTTCAAGGGTCTCGTCGCCGCTCTCCACCATGACCTTGAGCTTTCCCTTCCCCTCCCTTATGAAGGTCTCCTCGTTTATCCCTTTCACGTTCTCCGGCTGGGCCGGTTTTATGCACGGCATTTTCCTGCACCCAACTAAAGTTGCTGGCTACCCTTATCATCTTTTCGTAGGTCCCTCACCATCCTCACCCAGATGCCGCTCCTGTTCGCCCGCCTGAAGAGATACTCCTCGTAGAACCTCATGGCGTTGTAGTTCTTCTCCCCGACCCAGAGCTCTATCCTGTCGTTGTATTTTCCCAAGTATTCGAGGCACTTTCCCATGAGCATGTGCCCAATTCCGTGCCCCTGGAACTTCTTGTCAACGACGAACTCGTGGATGGCCCCGACGGTCCTGCCCTCGTACCTGCTGTACCAGTCCCGGTCGCAGACTATGAAGCCGACTATCTCGTCCCCGACCTTTGCCACGAAGAAGCCGTCTTTGGCTTTGCTCCAGCACCACCTGAGATAGCGCTTCGCGTAGCCCTCCCCCTCGCCGCCGTACTCGCGCATACCCTCGTAACCGCGCATGTAGATCTCCACCAGCTTCTCAAGAGTTTCCTGGTCGAGGCTCTCAAGCCTCTCGATCCTGACCCCGCTCATCGGTATGGGACTGATCGTGGAGTTTAAAAAGCCTCGCCCTTAAGATAATCAGCCGAGTGGTGGTGGAAATGGGGAAGAAGAAGCCCAGGTACTGCGAGATATGCGGGGCGCCGATAAAGGGCCCGGGACACAGGATAAGGATCGAGGGGACGGAACTTCTCGTCTGCGATCGCTGTTATGAGAAATACGGGAAGAAGAAACCGGGAACCTTCAGCATAATGCCGACCGGCAGGGAACCGAGGAGGATTCCAAGGCCGAGCCCGAGGCCAAAGCGGGAGCCTAAACCAAGGCGCGAAAGGCCGCTTTATACAGAGGAGATCGTCGAGGACTACGCCGAGAGGGTTTACAGGGCCATACAGAGAAGCGGGAAGAGTTACGAGGAGCTCTCGCACGAGGTCGGGCTGTCGGTCAACGACCTACGCTCCATATCCCACGGCTACCGCGAGCCCACCATAAAGGAGGCTAAGAAGCTCGAGAGGTACTTCGGGATAAAGCTGATAGAAAGCGGTGGGGAGGAGCCGTTGGAGGGCAGGAAGACCATCCCGAGGGACTACGAGCCGACCTTGGGGGAGATAGCCAACATCAGGATCAAGAAGCGGAAAAAGTGAGGGTTTAGACTGAATGAAATTGAAAGAGTCGCAGCCTTGAAGGGAACTTGAAAAATGCAGCCAGAAAAGAGAGCTTAAAACTTCTCTGAGCCCTCTCTTCTTCCCCTCTCGCGCTTTTTACCCAGCTCCCCTACCTTCGTTCTCTTTGGCGGGTGAAAGCCGCGGAGCTTCTCGAACGTCCTCCACCGGCGCAGCAGCTCCTCCCAGGCCTCGGTGCCAGGCGGGATTACGAGGACGTGAGCAGGGGGATGAATGTCCATCAGCCTCCCTATAGCCTTCTTAGGTGGAAGGTCTACCTGCGCCACCACGTGGGCCCTGAACTTCTTCTTCGGCCTCTCACCGCTTATACTCTCAAAGGCCCACTCAGACAGGGAGGGTGGTATTATCCTCGGGTCACCCCTGATCTCCATCCCGCCGTACCTCACGAGGTCTGATAGGGCTGTACTCGCCTTGTGAAAGCTGTCGGCCCTCACGAGCACTATCGTGTTTCTCATCCTCCCACCGGCGGAAGTTGAGGGAAGGCCTTTTAAAGGTTGGGAGGCTAAGGGCTTTATCCCCCTGGGAAAGGGGAGGAGGCCGGGATAAGAACTGGAGGTGGTGTCATGAACCCGGCGGGAGTTTCGATGGGGTCGCTGATCTGGTGGCTGTTCTTCCTCTACCTGCTGTTCCTGCCTCTTTGGCCGCAGATGCAGTACAGACAGCTTCAGATCGCGAGGGCCAAGATCATGGAGGCCCTCTCAAGGAAGAGGAACTCAACGGTAATAACCATGATACACAGACAGGAGAGCATAGGTCTCTTCGGAATACCCGTCTACAAGTTCATAAGCATCGAAGACAGCGAGGAGGTTCTGAGGGCCATCAGGAGCGCCCCGAAGGATAAGCCCATTGACCTGATAATCCACACACCAGGAGGGCTCGTGCTCGCCGCGACCCAGATAGCCAAAGCCTTAAGGGATCACCCCGCGGAGACGAGGGTCATAGTGCCGCACTACGCCATGAGCGGCGGCACCTTAATAGCGCTCGCCGCGGACAAGATAATCATGGATCCCCATGCGGTACTCGGCCCCGTTGACCCCCAGCTCGGCCAGTACCCCGCCCCGAGCATTGTGAAGGCAGTGGAGAAGAAGGGCCCGGAGAAGGTGGACGATCAGACCCTTATCCTTGCGGACGTCGCGGAAAAGGCAATAAAACAGGTGCAGGAGCTCCTTTACAACCTCCTCAAGGGCAGGTACAGCGAGGAGAAGGCCAAGGAGCTCTCGGAGATACTGACCGAGGGCAGGTGGACTCACGACTACCCGATAACATACGAGCACGCGAAGGAGCTCGGACTCCACGTCAGCACGGACATCCCGAAGGAGGTCTACGCCCTCATGGATCTCTACAAGCAGCCGATAAAGCAGAGGGGAACCGTCGAGTTCATGCCCTACCCCTCGAAGCAGGAGAGCCACTGATCCTTTATCCTTTTCCTTTAGTGACGGGAAGCAGCTCGAAGGGGAACGGGGATTTTGACCTAAAAGCTTAAAAAGTGGTGTAACCCATTTATAAAGGGTTTTTAAACCCACCGCCGGAGGTGTAAGCCTTGGTCAACATGAGCAACGTTAAGCTCAGAATAGAAAACATAGTTGCTTCTGTGGATCTCTTTGCGCAGCTGAACCTTGAGAAGGTAATAGAGATATGTCCAAACTCCAAGTACAACCCCGAGGAGTTCCCGGGGATCATATGCCGCTTTGAGAAACCGAAGGTGGCCCTGCTTATATTCAGCTCCGGAAAGCTCGTCGTCACGGGAGCCAAGAGCGTTGAGGACATCGAGAACGCAGTTAGCAAGCTCACCGAGATGCTCAAGAGGAAGGTCGGGACGAAGTTCACCAAACCGCCCAAGATAGACATCCAGAACATGGTCTTCAGCGGCGACATAGGGATGGAGTTCAACCTCGATGCGGTCGCCCTGAGCCTGCCGAACTGCGAGTACGAGCCCGAGCAGTTCCCCGGTGTCATCTACCGCGTGAAGCAGCCCAAGGCCGTCATACTCCTCTTCTCCTCCGGAAAGATCGTCTGCTCCGGTGCAAAGAGTGAAAGCGATGCATGGGACGCCGTCAAGAAGCTAATTCGGGAGCTGGAGAAATACAGCCTCATAGAGGAAGAGGAGGAGTGGTAACCCCCTCAACATTTTATTCCAGTCAGGGCCCCGAAGATCAGGGCCTCGTTGTATAGATCCCTGTAACTCCTGCCCTCAAAGACGAGAACCCCCATCCTCGGTGAGTATATCCTGTTTTCCTCAGCCCCGTCCAAGGGCCCTCTGAATATGACAACCAGAACCCTTCCGTTCCCAGCGCTTCCCCTCCCGAGCGAGAGCTTAAAGCCCAGGGAGAGCCAGAGGGTTGAAACGCTCTTTGAGACCCTTTCGAAGGCGATCATCTTAGCCCGGGAGGAGTTGCTGCCGGCTTCCCTGGAGATCTCGTAGTAATGGGCACCAAGAATCTTTCCCAAGGTGCAGGAAACCTCGGAGACCGCCATCAGGAGGTACTGGCACTTTCCGGTCCTGTCGCAATAGGATTTCACCGCGTCGCTACCTGGGACTATGATGACCCTGTCGTAGACATGGTAGACCGTCAGGTTGAGCTCCCTCAGGGGATCGTCTCTATAGCCCTCCACCACCACCGTCCCAGAGGGCCCCTTAACGAAGACCTCAGAAACGGGTTTTTTTGTGAAAAGGGCCGTGTATGAGGAGTACCATGAGTACAAAACGTAAGGCGGGATGAGGAGAAGAACAAAGAGGAGGGCCAGGAGCTTTCGCCTCATCCGCACCCCACCAAAAATGAAATCAGGAGAGGCCGGCTATGTACCGCATCAGGATCACTGCGGCCTTCCTCGTCACCTCTGGGCTCGAACCGGCAACTACTATGACCCCCCTGCCCTTCAGCAGGCTGCACTTCGGTATGTAGCCGAGGACGGGATAGTTGCCGAACCAGACCCTGAAGTCGGCTGGTAGGTGATAGTGGCCGAAGATCATGGCCGTCAGGATGTTGTCCTCGCTGGAGCCCACGAGGATGTAGTTGGAGGTCGGGTTCTCAAGGTTGACCTCCCTGTCGAGTATGGCTATGGGTTCGGTTGGGGTGTGGATTATTATCCTCTTAACCCCTTCAACGCCCTCGATCACGTAGTCCGTTCCCGGTACGGTCCCGCCCACGGGGACGCTCACCTCGTGGATCACCGGGGCGTTCTCGGTTATGGTGATGGAGGCGTTTGCAACGACGAAGCTCGTGTCAGTTACGTTCCCGTCCTGGTTTATGTCGTAGTCAACGTCCCTCTCGTTTAGGGAGCGCATCTCGAAGGAGTAGTTGAAGGTGTAGACCCCGAGTATCCCCAGGGGGTTGCCCACGAGTTCGTTGGCGTTGGTTAGGCCGATGGACTTTATGTACTGCCCATCCGAGTCAACGGTTATGTACCACTCCTGGTTGCCGTAGCTCACCTCCCCACCGCTGGCGTAGGTTCTTATGTTGGAGTAGCCGCTTATCTGGGCTATCTTGCCGAGTATCAGGTTCTCGGATATGGCGTCGAGTTTGAGCTGGAGCACGACGGTATCTCCGTTAACGACCACGTCCTCGGGCTGGCCGAGCTCCAAAACCGCGGGCCCGTAGAGCTCACCTGTCTTGGAGTCGACGACCGTGACTATGGCCTTCTGCTCCAGGGGGTCCGCACCTATGAGGGTTATCTTCCACCTGTCCCCGAGGAGTTTGGTCTCGTTCTGGGCGAACCAGCCCGTTCCGAGGACTTCGCCGGCGGTGAAGTTGTTGACGCCGACTGAGAAGACGTGGTACTTCGTTCTAAGGAGGGTGAACTCGTCCCCCGCCTGGACGCCGGGGCTCACAACGGAGTTTATGCTGGAGTTGCCGCCGGTGTCGACGAGAACGTCAACGAGGTTCCCTATCCTCGTCTCGTTGACAACTTCCCTCTCAGCAGGAACACCCCACTCAGAGTAGGCCTCTCTCACGGTCTTTTCGTAGGTGACGGTGTAGTTGTAGAGCCTGTAATCAACGGACACCTCAATCCCCCTTGGGGGTATGCCGATGTCGGCCTTCTTAGGGGGTGCCGTTCCGTTCCAGTTTGCCGGGTCGCGCGGGAGAAGGGACAGCCCCTTGACCTCTATGTCCCATCCGTAGAGGGAGTTCCCGTTCACGGAGTCCCCGTTCTTGACCCTGAGCGAGACGTGGAAGGATTTGGCCCAGGTGCTGTAGTTGCCCGTGTATTTGACGCCGTTGTACCAGTAGTTGGCCGGGAGCTCATCGTAGGAGCGGGCCCAGCCAACGAGACCGCCGTTGTACGGGAGGTTGTGGTCGGAGGTCATGGTGTCGTAGTCGTAGCGGTAGATGACCTGCCTGAAGACAACGCTTGTGTCCCCGGCTTTCCTCAGCCTAACGGATATGTCTTTAGCCTCTTCCTCCCGGTAGAGGATGCTGCCGAGGGCAGCGGCTATATCTGCCGCGCTGGCAACATCGTTCGCGCTTGAAAAGCTGCCAACGACTATTTTAACGTTTGGGCTGCCGTCCGGAGAGACGAAAAAGCTCCTTGGAACTTCGCTTATGTCGTGGAGGCCGCTTGGGACTATGTAGGAAGGCACTGCCGAGGCCCCTATGGACGTAAGCACGAGGAACCCAAAGATCAGAGCCGAAAGCTTGATTACTCCCCCAATTCTCATGAGTATACCCTCCGTTGCTTACTACTCTCCCTTCCGCCTCCACCTCTATATACTTTTCGACGTTCAGAGCTTAAAGGAGAAAGCGTCGCTCTCATAGGCCTCACCCAAGATGTCCCTCTGCCTGACCCCCCTGAGGAAGCCGCCCAGATCGCTCATCGCGTTCTGGAGCTCGTAGGCTGTAAGCTCAACAACCGCCGGCTCAAGCACCTCGAACTCCGCTGGAGGATACTTGGAGATAAAGCCGAGCACGGACTCGAAGGAACCGATGACTTCCAGCGTCAGAGCCCCCTCGCTCCGGCTTATGGAGTTTACACCGCAGCCGTCTATAGCGAGCAGCTTCACGAGGGCCCGCTCCACCTCCCCTGGCCCAGGTACATCCAAGCCCATCCTGACGAGCAGCTTCCTGTCCTGGTATACGAGATCCCAGAGCTCGTCCTCATCAAAGCCCACTGCCGGCGTTGGCAGGTCTGGTATGTCCCGGATCAGGGGAGAGAAGCCGAGCTCCATCATAAGCCCCCTTACCCTATCAGCCACTCCCCTAAGGATCCCCGAGAGCTCTCCCGCCGGGATCTCAAGCTTGGACGGTGAGAGAACCTCAACCATCGTGGGCGAGAGGTCAACCGCAGCGCTCAGGAGATCCCCGAGGCTGCCGCTGAGTTCGGCTTCTACGTACGCGGAGAACTTTGCCGGCGCCATTGACTCGTCCTCGATGGTCTCCCCAACCTCCCTCGGCCTCAGGTTCCTCCACTTGAGGTAGCTTACTATTCTCTCCACTTCCTCCTTCACGTCCCAGCGGGTTCTGCCGAGAACCTCAACGTAGAAGATCGCCCTCACCTACCACCACATCCCGGGGTACCTCTTTCCCCTGTACGTCCCGACGATAGGGATCTTCTCACCGCAGTACTCGCACCTTCCGTCCTCTGTGAGGTGATATTCAAGTACCTCGAATCCCTGCCTGACTATCACCGGCCTGCCGCAGTTGGGGCAATAGGTGTTCTCGCCGGGATGCCCTGGAACGTTCCCAACGTAGACGAACTTCAGACCCTCTTCCCTCGCGGCCCTGTAAGCCATGTCTATCGTTTCCACCGGGGTCGGCGGGAGGTGGGTGAGCTTGTAGTGGGGGAAGAAGCGCGAGAAGTGCACCGGCGTGTCGTCGCCGAGGTTCTCCAGAGCCCAGCGGGCGAAGGCGCGGATTTCTTCTTCCCTATCGTTGAGGGTCGGGATTATCAGGTAGGTCAGCTCGACGTGAATCCCGTAGTCCTTCTTCGCTATCACCGCGGTCCTCCTGCTCGGCTCCCCGCTCGGGACGCTCGCTATCTTCATGTAAAATTTATCATCAAAGGCCTTTATGTCGATGTTCATGGCGTCGATGTAGGGCGCGAGCTCCCGGAAGGGCTCTTCGTTTATGTAGCCATTGGTTATGAGAAGGTTGTAGAGCCCCTCCCTCTTAGCGAGCTTCGCAGTGTCGAGGACGAACTCGTACCAGATCACCGGCTCGTTGTAGGTGTAGGCTATGCTCTCGCAGGAGTAGCGCTTTGCGATCTCCACAACCATCTCCGGCGTCATGTCGTGGAGGTAGGGGAAGCTCTCATCCGACTGGCTTATCTCCCAATTCTGGCAGTGCTTGCAGTGCATGTTGCAGCCCACTGTGCTTATCGAGAGGGCGCAGGAACCCGGCCAGAAGTGGAATAGGGGCTTTTTCTCGACCGGGTCGGCTCCAATGGCCGAAACTTTGCCGTAGTTGAGGGTGTAGAGCTTGCCGCCGATGTTCTTCCTGACCCTGCAGGAGCCCCTCTGACCCTCGTTGATGATGCAGTTGAGGGGACAGAGCTTACAGCGAACCCTCCCGTCCCCCAAGGGCTCCCAGTACATGGCCTCCCTCATGGTCTCACCGGTTAGACCTCACATCACCCACGTTTAAGCTTTTGGTAGACATCGAGGTACTCGGCGAGGGTCAGGAATGTGGCGTCTTTCTCGACGTGGTACTCGATGAGGTGCCTCAGCTTGGAGAGGGCGGGCTTTCCGGTGCCGAACCAGCAGTCCGGCCTAAGGCTCCGCGGCATCCTAACGAACTCCCAAGGGTGGAAGATGTAAACGGCGGGCTCCTCGAGTTTTTCGTGCACCCTCAGCTGGATACGCCAGGGGAGGCGGGTAACGATCGACGTCATCGAAGCCGGAACCTCAAGCAGACCGCCTATTGGAGTGACTCCCCCCCTCCACCCCTTGTGCCTGGCCTTGGTCGAGTCCACGAGGATGCCGAGGTTCTCAAGGACGGGGTAATAACCGTCAGGGAACTGGAAGTTGGGGGCCCTGAAGGAGACTACCCTTCCAAAGCGCCTCAGTATGGAGAGGGCCTTGCGGAGGCGCCCCCCGGCCTCGGAGGCTGTAAGTCTGTCAAAGCGCTCGTGCTCAAGGCCGTGGCAGCCGAGCTCGTGTTTTTTCGCGGCCCTCCTCGCGAGTTCGGGAAAGGCCTCGGCCGCCCGGCCCGTGAAGAGGAAGGTGCCCCTGATGCCGTACTCCTCGAGGAGGTCCATAACCTCGGGAAGGCCCTCGCGGAGTCCTTTGAAGGTCGATGCAAAGGGTGGGCAGTCCTGCTCAACGTCAAAGCTGAGGGTGACCATCATTAGCAGCCACCTCGTCGAGGACGTGGAAGTAGAGGTTCGAGACCTTTCTCGCTATCATACTCCAGTCGTAGAGCCTTTCAGCCCTCTTCCTCCCGAGCGTGCCGAGCCTCCTGGAGAGGCGCTCGTCTGTTAAGAGAAGGTTTAGGGCACGGGCAATGGCCTTCGAACTCCCCGGGGGCACCACAACACCGCATCCGTCTATTATCTCGGGTATCCCTCCAACGGACGTTCCGACCACTGGAACGCCAGAGGCCATGGCCTCGAGGAGCACTATGCCAAAGGCCTCGCTCAGACTCGGAAGGACGAAGACGTCGCTCGCCCCGTAGAGCTTTGGAAGCTCGGAGTAGTCCACGTTGCCGAGGAACCGAACCTTATCCCTCAAACCCAAGAGCCTCGCCCGCTCCCTTAGCAGGGGCATCGTGCTGCCCTTTCCGGCTATCAAAAGCGTTCCATCAACATCTTTCATCGCCGATATAAGGAAGCTGAGGCCTTTCCTCGGCTCTATCCTGCCAACGTAGAGGACGATCTTCCCGGAGAGCCCGAGCTCCTCCTTAACGGCCTCCTTATTCCAACCGTCGTGAAAGAAGGACGTGTCTATGCCGTTGGGGATCACCTCAACCGGAACGTTGGTGAACTTTTTGATGAACTCCCTTGAGGCCTTGCTGACCGCCACTATCCTGTGGGGGGTCCCGAGGTAGTACTTGTAGTAGGGGAAGGATGTTCTGGCCAGGAGCTTGATGGCGTTGGAGTTCTCAAAGTCAACGCTGTGGGTGGTTATGAGGGCCGCTTTACCCATCTTCTTAGCGGCTGACGTAGCCTTCAGGGAGATGGGGGTAAAGGCGTGCTGCCCGTGGATCACGTCGTAGTCCTTGAGGAGGGGCGCAAGGGCCGAGGCCCCCCTCGAAAAAACGCCCACGTTAAGGCTTAAACCACTGAGAACGCGCCCAGGAACCTTTAAAAGGCCGATCCCAAGCTCTTCGAGCTCCCTCTCTTTACCGGTTTTCACGTCGTTTGTGATGATATCAACCTCATGGCCAAGGCGGGAGAGGTGTATCGCGAGGTTGTGTATGTGAACCGCGACGCCGCCGATCTTGGGATAGTACCAGTCCGATGCCAGTGCAACCCTTAAAGTTTCCATGATCTTGCCCCCGCCGGTAGTAGACAGCCAAGGGATGTTGGGGAGTGCCTTAAAAAACCTTCATTTCCACGTAAATCGAAAGGCCGCATTAGATCTCTCGGCTCCGGTACTTCTCAACGGTGCTGGCGAGGGCTTTTTCCAAATCTATACCGTAGTAATTCGCCAGACACGCGAGGGCGAAGAGTACGTCCCCCATTTCCTCACTGAGGTTTGAAGCTTCCGGGGAGCCTTTGACGCCCTCCTTGGATAGGAGTGCCCTTCCAAGCTCACCGACCTCCTCAACCAATGCCGCGAACATCTCAAAGGGCTCCCAGTAGCCCCCTGAGCCGCGGACGAATTCATCCACCATCCCCTGGAGTTTCATTGGAACACCTCACAGGAGCTCGGAGGAAAGCATGTTGAGGTACTCCTCAACCACTGACCTCTTGGCCCTGTAGAGCCTCAGCTTCCCCTCCTTTCTCTCCTCCAAGAGGTCGAGGGATTTCAGGGACCGGAGATGGTGACTTATCAGCGTTTGATCCTGACCGAGCGCGTTCGCTATGAGGCACACGCAGAGCCACCTGTCCAGGAGCATCCTGAGTATCTGAAAGCGCAGCTTATTGGAGAGCAGCTTCACGAACCTCACGACGTCCTCGTTGAGCTCTCTCACTATCTCCTGGTTGGGATCCTTGAGATCGCACAGTTCCATGCACTTCTCAACGCTCCTCCTCTGCCCCGGATCCACGGTCTTGAGGAGTTCCCCCACCTTCACGGCGACCACCGTATCAATTTGTCGCTATCCTTAATAAACGTTCATGTGTTCCATGTGCTCCCAGCCGAGGGGGGGAAGTGGCTTTCCATCGATGTAAACAGCGCTCCCCTCCTCAACCCTCCCGATGACCGAGAAGTCGAAGTCTAAACTTGGTGCCTTCTCAGGCTCGACGGTAAAGACGAGCTCGAACTCCTCCCCGCTCGAAAGGGCCAGCTCAAAGGGATTTCTCCCCACAAGGCCGGCAACCTCAAGGACTTCTTCCCTTATCGGAAGGCTTTCAGAGCTGAGCTCTATCTTCACACCGCTCATCCCCGCCAGGAGGTGGAGCTCCTTGGCGAGGCCATCGCTCACGTCTATGGCAGAACTGGCTATTCCGCTGAGCTTTATCCCTTCCCTCACCCTTGCCTTGGGCTCAAGAAACTTCTCGTAGAGTGCCTTACGGGTCTTCTCGAGCACTTCAAGGCCTTTCCTCCAGACGAGGTAGCCCGCTAAGGCCCTCCCTAAATCCCCGGTAACGCATACCAGGTCACCGGGCTTTGCCCCCGAGCGGGTGAGCGGCCTTTCGGCAACGCCGAGGGCAACGCCGTCTATTATCAGGTCGTCCGCCTCGTTTGTATCGGCGCTCAAAACAGGAACGTCATAGAACTCAAGGGCCCTCTCAATTCCCTCCGCTATGCTTTCAAGGTAGTCCCTCCCCACATCCCGGGGAACGCCGAGGGAGAAGAGAAAACCTACGGGCTTTGCCCCCATAGCTGCAACGTCGCTCACGTTCATCGTCACCGCCTTGAAGCCGACCTGCTCGGGAGTCATCATATCTGGAACGTCGGTTTTCCTGACGAGCATATCGTTTGTAGCCACGAGCCATTCATTGCCGAGCCTAATAGCTCCAGCATCGTCGCCGAGAGGAAGGTCGCCCTGCCTTTTAAGGTGTTTGAGGAACAGCCCGATTATTTCCGATTCCCTCAAGGTTTCACCTCCGGTGCATTGCCATCTTGCAGCCCATATTCCGCATTTTTCGTTAAATCTTGTCTATCCTATTCAGCAACTTTTGTCAAATTTTGCCACTCACATCTGGCAACTCTACTTAGCTCCCAAGAAGTCCGTTATGCTCCTCTGTTTCGGTTTCTCCTCGGGAAGCTCAACCTCAACGCTCTCAAGCTCTTCAATCTTAGCCTTCCGTATCTCCTCGGGCAGTCTTATCTCCCCGTATTTTCCGCCACCGCCGGGGATGATTATTAGCTTTTCGTTCCTGTAGGCCCAGATAGCCTTTGCAACCTCCTCATGGACATCTGCCAGAGCCTCGACCGGGACGTCAACGAGAACCCTTATCTCGCTCCCGAACTCCCGCAAAAAGCGCTCCCATACAATCCTCACTGCCTTCGTCTCAACCCCCTTCCCGATGACCATCGCTATTATCTCCGCGAGGGGGGCGAGGTGTATGTAAGGTGGCCTGTCCTTCGGCCTCTCGTCAGTATCGGCAAGCTCAAGAATCCTGTCCCTTACGCCCTTCTTTATCCTGCCTCCACACTTCGGGCACTTCCAGTGAAAGGCCTTCGCCTCCTCAAGGCTGTACTTCGTGTGGCAGCGGGAGCAGGCGGTGAGATGGTACTTACCCAAACGAGGGTCGAGGCCTGCGTTGAGGACGATTCTCCTCCCGCCGCGCTTCAGGATTGCCTTTCTGATTTCCTCGAAAGTTACCTCTTCCACCTCAAAGCGGTTGAACTCCCTGCCCAATCGGTGGGGCATCGGTGAGTGCGCATCGCTGTTGCTGAGGTAGGTGAGCCTGTGGTGGGCCCTTATCCTGTCCGCCATCTCACTGTCAGCTGAAAGGCCCAGCTCAAGGAAGTGGATTTTTGCGTTGCCGTAGGCTTCTTTCAGGGAGTCGTATTCCTTGTAGAGGCTCGTCCATGGAGTGAAGGCGTGGGCCGGGCCTATCAAAACGTCCAGCTCGTTCGCTAAGTCCGCTATCTCTCCAGCTGAGAGACTCAGGTGTGGCCTTCCTTCCGTCTCAATATCGCTCGAATAGGGCCTCAGCCTCTCCCTCATCTCGCGGACGGTTTCTATGTTTGGAAAGATTAGAACGTGGTGAACCCTTCTATTGTCCTCGACCTCCGTCGTGAGGAGAAACCCGATTCCGTTCCTCCCGTAGGTTCCCTCATCGACCTTTTTGGCGTATTTGAGCAGTTCCTCCTCCCACTTCGGGTTCAGTATGTCCCCAGTTCCCACCAGGCCAAGGCCCTTGAAGCGGGCGTTTTCAGCGAGGTTTGGAATCGTCATGGCCTTTGAAACAGCTTTGGAGTAGCGCGAGTGTATGTGAAGGTCGGCATCAACCTGCATGGAAACCACCTCAGTCTATGTACATGCCCTCCAGTCCGCGGTAGTAGGCCTTGTATATGTCCCTTTTGGTCACGACCCCGAGCAGCTTCCTGTTGGTGGGACTCTCAACCACAGGGAGGAGGTTCTGGTTGTAGGCCACAAGCTTTTCGAGGGCATCCTGGGCCGTTTCGGCCGGAAAGGTAACTCCGTAATCCTGGCCGAGAACCCTTCCCACTTTGATCCTTTTGAGGGACGTTGGCTTTTTCAGAATGTCCTTGACGCCGATAACTCCAATGACCTCCATCCCCTCGTTCACCACTGGAAAGCAGTCGTGGCCGGTTTCAGCTATTAGGTGTTCCACCTCGAAGAGCGTCATGTCGGCGGTGACGTAAACTGGCTCCCTCGTCATTATCTCCCTCACCGAGATGGTCTCAAGGATGACCGGCTTCCCCGTCTTTATGTGGTAGCCCTTCCTCGTGAGCTTCATGGTGTAAACGGAATCGCCCCTCAGGAATAACCTCGCGCTTAGGAAGCCCATGGTAGCGGAGGTCATAACCGCGGGCAGGATCGCGTAACTCCTCGTTAGCTCTGTGACCATCAGTATCTGGGTTATCGGTGCCTGCGTCATCCCGCTGAAGAAGGCCGCCATTCCCGCCAGAGCATAAACCGCGGGATTAGCGTGAATTGACGGGAGGAAAAGGTTTAGTACTTCACCAAAAGCCGCCCCAAACATCGTCCCTATGTAGAGGCTCGGCGCAAAGATTCCACCGCTCTGGCCCGAGCCTATAGTTAGGGCAGTCGCTAACATTTTGGCGAGCGCGAGGACGAGGAGAAGAACTATCCCGAGCTTCCCGTAGAAGGCCAGCCTCATCCCATTGTAGCCTATGCCGAAGACGCCATAGCGAGGGAATAGGAATCCTATAACCCCGACCCCGAGCCCACCGATGAAAGGTTTGGTCCATTCTGGAACCCGTGAAGCCGAAAAGCTGTCAAAGATGCCATAGAGAAAGCGGGCGTAGAAAGCCGCGATAACGCCAAGAAGGATTCCTAAGAGAAAGAAGAAAGGAAGCTCCACGAGGGTGTTTCCAAGGTTCGTTGGTATCTCCACCTCAAAGGCCCTCTTGAGAAGGGCGAGGGTTACGGCGTTGCCGGTTATAGCTGAGAGAAATATCGGAACGAGGTTTATCGAGAAGGCACCCATATAGACAACTTCCAGGGCGAACATCGCCCCAGCCAAGGGCGTGTTGAAGGTTCCGGCGATTCCGGCAGCTAAGCCGCAGGTAACGAGGAGCTTCTTCATCTCCTTCGAGAGACCGAACCACTTGGCGAAGAGGGAAGTTAAGGAAGCTCCAATGAATCCAATCGGCCCCTCCCTGCCCGCGCTCCCACCGGAGCCTATTGTTATCGAGGTTGCCACTATCTTAGCTATAGTAAAGCTCCCCGGGATGTCGCCCCCCTTGAAGATGACCGCCTCTATTATCTCCGGTATCCCGTTGCCCTTGATCCCGGGGTACCTCAGGACTATGAAGCCCACGAGGAGGGCCCCAGTTGCTGGAAGAAGGATGTAGCCAAGGTTAAAGTTTCCAGCTTGGAGAGTCACGAGGGGCAGAACCTTCCCAAAGAAGAACCCATGAATGACCGCTATGAGAAACCTGAAAACAACGGCCCCCAGTCCCCCAACTAAGCCCGCGAGGAATGAGAAGAGGAGAACCTCCGTCCACTTTCTGACGTAGTGCTTTTCCCAGGCCAAACCGGCCCCTCAAATAAATAGGGTGGGCGATACTTAAGCTTTTATACCCAGCCTCTCAATGGGTAGCGGTGAAAGCCATGAAAGTTGAGGGGTTCGTTGCTTCTCTTAGAAACGCCGAGACGATCGGCGAGCTCTTCAAGATACTGACCGAGAAAGGGGCCCCGGTTGTCGAGCTCGACGGCCAGAGGTTCCTGATAGTCGTTGAGGGCGACTTCGAGGGGAGGAAGTTCTGGACTGAGATAAACGGCGAGAGGGCTAACCAGGCCCTCGGCGATGCGATGCTCAACTCCTCAAGCTTCCCCTTCAAGTGCAGAAAACCCTATACAGGTGGAAACGTCATCTTCGTGAACTTTGAAGACATCGAGGTTGAGAAGTTCCTCGTTGCCTACCGCGACCCGGACTACGGGGTTTTCTACCTCGTTGAGAACGGAAAAGCCAAGGAGATAACGGAGGAGGAGTACGAGAAGCTTAAGGCCCAGATACCCGAGTTCAGGATAAAGTCCATGAGCGAGGAACAGATGGACATGATGGGGGCCTTCTTCGGGTGAAAAAGAGAGGGGCTCAGCGCCCCTTGAGTTCTTTTATCCTCTCCTTTGTCTCCTTGACGCGCCTTATCTTTTCCTCCGCTCTCGCCCTCTTCGCCTTCTCTATCTCCGCCTTGAAGGCCCACTTGAGGAGAGGCGGCGTTATCAGGACTGAGACCGTTATGAAGATCAGCGTTGCCGCTATGAAGTCCGGTGCGTCCTTCGGTGGTATGGCCTTCCCCTGTATCGCGACCATCAGGTCAACCAGCGCGACCTCGGTCCTCGGGATAGAGCCTATGCCCATCTGCAGGGACATCCAGAAGTTCTCCCTCGTCGTGAGGAAGCTTCTTCCGCGCCCCCAGGCCGTTATCCAGGCTCCGAATCCCCTGCCTATTATCTTTCCAATGACCGCTATGATGCTCATCACGGTCGCGAGGACGAGGGCGTTCCTGTGCTCGAAGACGGTGAGGTTTAGCATTGCCCCGGTGTGCACGAAGAAGAACGGTATAAGCAGGCCGTAGCCTATGGCCCTAACGTCGTCCATCATGCGCTTTCCTTCTGGGAGCTTTGAGAGGGTCAGGCCCATCATGAACGCGCCCTCAATAGCAGCTGCAAACCAGCCTTCAGCTAAAGCCGCGAAGAGGAACATCATCCCGAGGGCCATCCCGAGGATGCCCTTCTCAACGTGAAGCCTTTCGGCGAACTTGATGTAGTAGTCAACGAGGTACCACCAGATTACACCTGTTATTATAAAGAACGCCACTATCTTGACCGTCAGGTTGAGCAGACTCCCGGTTCCGACGGCGAAGATGACGAGGGCTATGCCGAGGAAGTCGTCCATGACGCTCGCGCTGAGGGAGGCCGCCCCAACCTCACTCTTGAGCACCCCGAGATCCATCATGACGCGAACGGTGAGGCCTATGCTCGTGGCCGTGAGTAAGACGCCGCCGGCGAAGGCCTCCCTGCTCGGGTAGCCCATTGCCATGAGGGCGTACCAGGCTATTATGAGGGGTGTGAAAACGCCTAAAACAGTTGAGACGGTTGCCGTGACCCCGGTGCTCTTAAGCTGATCGATGTCGGTATCGAGGGCACCGAGGAAGAGCAGGAAGATTATGCCCAGCTTGGCAAGGAACTCTGATATCTGGGTTATGTCTGTTGTAAAGCCCTGTCCGCTCACTATTGGCAGGTAGTGGGGGGAAACGAGGCCGAAGTAGACGAGGTTTCCAAGTATCATACCCATTATCAGCTCCCCTAAAACGCCCGGAAGCTCAAAGCGCTCTATTATGCTGTCCCCTATCTTGGCGAGGATGAGGGCGATGCCTATCGTGAAGAGCAGCCACGTTACGGCTTCCATTGGGCACCACCCACCCTGCTCAACCTCAGCAGCTCATCTATCAGTATCCTCAGGCTGACCTCACCGACCAGCTTTCCGTCCTCTACGACCGCCAAGACCTGCATCTTGTACTTCTTCATCTTCATCAGGGCGTCGAGAACAGTGGCATCGGCATCGATGGTTAGGGGATGCCTCTCGGCAACGTCCCTGGCACTGCTCGCGCCGCCGAGGGCCGACTTCATTGTTCTCCCCGTCATCCCCAGTCTGAAGCGGTGCGCCTCGGGGGGGAGGAGGATGTCTATGACATCCAAGTACCTTATAACACCCGTCAGCTTCATGGTCTCCCTGTCCTCAACGACCCAGACGTGGTGCCTCGTCCTGAGTATCTTGAGAATGTCTAAGATAGCCGTTCCCTCCTCAACTACCGGCATTGAGTCCGGTCTGGGGGTTACGGCCCTGACCTTGAGTGAATGGAAGGTTTCGAGGGTTTCTTCGAGACCCATAACACCTCACCGGTGTGATAATTGGAAAAGGCCTATTTAAGGGTTTATGGAAAGGAAAGTCCACCGATGAAACAATGGGTACATTGCAAGACGCCGATGGAGGTCTGGCCCATTCATCAAGCCTGATCGGGAATATCAAGGGGTAAGGAGAGGAAAACACGAAAGCCAAACCATAGGGCCGGCTCACAGCCTGCCCATAGCCCCGAGGAGGTAGAAGAGCAGCTTAGCAGCGGTCAGGGCAGTTGGATCCCCTAAGGCCTCACCAGCGACCTCCATTATGTCAACGCCGACCACGGACTTCTTCTCGGTCAGCCACTCCACAGCCTCCACAACATCCCAGAAGGAAAGGCCGCCGGCCTCCGGTGTCCCCGTTGATGGAACGAGGCCGAGGTCGAAGACGTCAACGTCGATCGAAAGGTAAACCGGCTCTGGGAGGGGCCTGACAAGCTCTATGAATGCATCGAAGCTGTAATCTCTCGCGTGAACCCACTTTATGCCCCTCGCGTCCGCGTACTCCACCTCCTCCCCAGTTCCGCTCCTTATCCCGAACATGACCTCCCCAACGCCCAGTTCGCTTATCCTCCGGGCGACGCAGGCATGGTTGTAGGGGTTGTCGCCGTAGCTGTCCCTCAGGTCGAGGTGTGCGTCAAAAACAACGTAGCTTTTAGGCTTCAGCGCCTCGACGGCCCCTAACGTTTGCGAATGCTCCCCTCCGAGGAGTACGGGCACAGCCTTGGGGTTGGCCGCTTTGAGCTCCCCTATGGTCTCCCTCACCCTGTCGGCTGTTCTCCTCGGATCCCCGGCTACGACCGCGATGTCGCCGATATCTGCAACGGGAAGGTCGGCGATGTCCAGGCCGTAGTCGAGGACGTAGCTCTCAAGGTTCAGGGTCGCGTGCCTCGTCAGAGTCGGCCCGAAACGGGCGCCCCCTTTGAAGCTCGTCGTGCCGTCGAATGGAACACCGAGGATTACGAAGCGAGCTTTTTCAGGCTCCGTGAGCGGGAGCTCAAGGCTGAACGTGCGATACGTGTACAGGAAATCCAAGTGCACCACCCGGCCATGAGAGGGCGAAGGGCAAAAAAACTTTATGGGGTTGAGCCTACATCCCATGGTGATTCCATGATAGAGGATACCGTGCTCGGGTGGCTCAGGGCTGGAAGGGACGATGCGGAAGACCCCGTGGATCTACCATGGAGCGTCAAGGAGGTGGGGAAGGGACAGTACGTGGCGGAACACCCAAAGGTGCCCTTTCTGCTGAACGTCCTCTTTCCAGACGGCTTCGTGAGGCTCGCTGTGCCCTCCGGGATCGAGACGATAGCAATGAACCTTGAGGAGAGGGTCAAGACCTACCACGCCCTCCTCGTCCTCAACGAGCGCCTGAACCTCATAAAGTTCACCCTGAGCGGTGTGAACGATGAGGTCACGCTCCGTGTCGACCTCGACGAGAAGACCCTTGGAAAGGACGAGTTCAACGACGCTCTCACGGCCCTCCTCGTCGGGATGGGTGTCCTGATGGATACCCTCGGACTCTCGGAGCAGTTTAACGAGGCCATTTTTGAGAGGATAGCCCTGATGGTCTTAGAACGCATCAAGAAAGGGGCAAGCGAGGAGGAGATAGTAAAGTTCCTGACCCAGAAGGTGGGTATGAAGCCCGAGGAGGCGGAGGCGCTCCTGAACGAGATAAAGAAGTCCATGAAGGAGGAGGACAGGGGGTACTTCTGAGTGGGGTTTGGAGTCCTCTATTCACCCGCTTTCCTCGAGCACAGGCCAAAGGAGTACCACCCCGAGAACCCGGGGAGGCTTTTGAGGGCCGTCAACACCCTTAAGAGCGCCGGCCTCTGGGAGCCGATCGAACCGGGGCCGGTTCAGGAGGATGAACTGCTCAGGGTTCATAGTGAGGACTACGTCAGGCTCGTGAAGGATATGAGCAGGGACTTCTCCCACCTCGACCCGGACACCTACGTTTCCCCAGGAACGTGGAAGGCTTCCCTCACCGCCTTTGGGGCATCAAGAAGAGCAGTTGAACTGGCAGTTGAGAGGAAAGGGCTTTACTTAGCCCTTGTCAGACCTCCCGGACACCACGCGGGCAGAAACGGGAGGGCCTTGGGGGCACCGACGCTCGGCTTCTGCATCTTCAACAACTCTGCCTACGCCGCCAAGATCGCGGAGGAGAAGCTCGGGAAGGTTCTTGTTATAGACTTCGACGCCCACCACGGCAACGGCACACAGGAGATACTGTGGAACGATGAAAAGGCCGTTCACATAGACCTCCACGAGCGCGACATCTACCCGATGAGCGGGTACGAATACGAGGTCGGGGGCAGGAGGGCAGAGGGGACGAAGATCAACATCCCGATGCCCCACTACGCCGGAGATGATGACTACATCTATGCATGGAACGAAATCGTCCTCCAGGTGATAGTCCAGTTCAGGCCAGAGCTCATCGTCATCTCGGCCGGCTTCGACGGCTTTCTCGGCGAGAACCTGACGACACTCAGGTTAAGCGAGGTTTTCTTTGCCTACGCCGGCTCAACGCTCTCTCGCTATCCGCTCGCTGTAATCTTCGAGGGCGGCTATTCAGTAGGCCTCGACAAAGGCCTGCCGGCATTCATCAAGGGCTACCTGTCGGGGGAGATAAGGGAAGTCCCGGTTACACCTTCCTATGAGGCTCTAAGGACGGTCTCGGCCGTAAAAGAGGCACAAGAGCAGTGGTGGGAGCTGTAGATTACCGGGGGGTAAGTTGAAGGTTCTTCACGACTTCCTTAACGACCGGATCTGGGATTGAATACTCGTTTCCTTTCTTTTCAAGGTAGCCGTACTTGAGGAGGTTCTTGAGGAGGACGGAGAACTTTGCGTCGTTTACGGGCCCCATCTTGAACTCCACGTACTCCTTTATGGTGCTCCACCTAACGTTTCCCATGGCGACTGCCTTCAATATAACCCCGTACCTCCTGCTGTTCCTAATAAGGGACGAAAGCTCCCCCCGGATTAGCTTTTCGGCCATGTTGAAGAGTTCGTCCATAGCTTGGGCATGGGGAAGCTTTCTAACCCCGCGGAGATAACCGTACATCGTGAGCCAGCCGACTATGCCGTCGAACCTCCCAACGGCATCCCCGATCTCTTGCCTACTCGGTTTGATGCCGACCTCTTCGAAACCCCTTCTGAGGAAGTCCATGCTCTCCTCCCGCCTGAACCTTTGAAGCACTATCTCCCTCGCGTATCTGCCAAAGAGGGGTTTTTTGGGGTCCTCAAGGCCAAGGAAGTCGTGGAGCATTCCCACCTCAGAGCCAGTTAGCGCGAAGGTTATCCCGGGAAGGCTATCAACCCCATAAGCTATCAGGCCGTCGTAGCGAATCCCCGAAAGCCTGAGGTACTGGGCCTCATCGAAGGCAATTATCGCCCTTAGGTTCTCGTTCTCGGCCCATGAGCTTATCTTTTCAAGAATTTCTGCAAGGTCGGGTTTCCTCTCGAACTCCACGCTCAGGCCCGAAACCCTCAGCCCGCGGATGGAGCTCAAAACCTTTTCAAGCTTAAGTCTTAGTGATTTACGTCCCGAGACAGTTGCGAGGAGGGAATCAAGGATTTTTCGGGCAAGAATCCCTTGAGGTATTGAGCCGTGGGTGAAGTAGAGGGAGCGGACGTCGATTTTTGCATACGGGAATCCCGATTCCGCGAGCGCAACGTTTAGGAGGGAGCTTTTCCCGAGGCGCCTTATGCCGAGCAGGAGGATCAGGTCCTCACCCAGGTTCACTGCGCTCTGAAACTCCCTCAGTTCCTTCTCCCTATCGTACAGGTCAGCCCGCTTGGTTTTTGGGCGAAGGTCGAACAGCAACTTACCCCACCGTAAGTTACTTACCCAGGGGTAAGTTATAAGGGTTTCGCGAGATAAAGGGCAGTAAAGGGCTCAACTAAGGGAAGGAAAAAGGGACAAGAGAGCTCTCAAAGCCCCAGCATCTCCTTCGCGGCCTTAACCCCTAAATCGAAGGCCTTCATGTTCACATCTATCGTCTTCGGCGGGACGCTTACCTTGATAACTTCCCTTACGTGCTCGGCCGAGAGCGGAAAGCCCGGCGTCTGGGTTAAAGCCCCGATGAGGACGACGTTGGTGGTAACGATGTTCCCTGCCTTTAGGGCCAGTTCTTCAGCGTCGAAGGCCATGAACTTGCCTTCAAAGTCCTCCTCAATGATCTTCCTCATCTCCTCTAAGCTCGGATAGGTAGCGAGTCCCATAGAGACCTGAACCGGTGGAATCGGGCGAGCGTTCGTGAAGACCAGGCCACCCTTCTTAAGGTAGTTGATGTAGCGTAGAGCCTCGACGGGTTCAAAGGAGAGTATGACGTCGGTCTTCCCCTCGGGAACCATCGCGCCGTAAACATCTTCGCCAAAGCGGACGTAGGCGATAACGCTCCCAAAGCGCTGGCTCATGCCGTGAACTTCCCCAACGCGGACTTTATAGCCAGCCCTCAAAGCCGCCCAGCCGAGCAGGTTTGCTGCCGTGAGAATTCCCTGACCGCCCACTCCGGTGATAACGATGTTATACTCTCTCATCTCACTCACCCTCCTCCATGGGCTCAAACGCTCCAAACGGACACACCTGAGCACATCCGCCGCAGCCCCAGCACATCGTCGGGTCTATCTTGGCCTTCTTTGCCTCGGCATCCCAGTATATCGCCGGACAGCCGTAGGCGTTGATACAGATCTTACAGCCGGTACACTTGTCCTCGATGACGTGGTAGATGGGCCACTTCTCTCCAGCGCGCCTCATCTGGCCTATCCTGTAGAGTGCACAGGGCTGCCTTGAAACGACGACGCTTACGCCCTCAACGGCCAGAGCTTCTTTGATCGCCTTCTCCGTCGCCTTTATGTCGTAGGGGTCAACGACCTTAACGAAGTCGGCTCCCATCGCCTTTGCGACTTCCTCTATGAGTATCCTCTTACCAGGCCCGTGTGGGGTGTCTCCAGTTCCGGGGTTCGGCTGGTCACCCGTCATTGCCGTGACGAGGTTGTCGAGGACTACTATGACAACGTTGGAGCGGTTGTAGATGGCATTTGCCAAAGCTGGCAGGCCCGTGTGGAAGAAGGTCGAGTCTCCTATGGTGGCAACGATTATCTTCTTCTCCTTGCCGGTCTTTCTCTCCTCCTCGCCCGGAACGCCGTTCAAAGCAACGTCGAGGCCGTGGGCCATTCCTATCGAGCCACCCATCGCTATGGTCGTGTCAACGGTCTTGAGCGGCGGAAGAACACCGAGGGTGTAGCAGCCTATGTCGCTCGGGAATATGGCCCTTGGAGTTGCGGCTCTCCTTATGGCGTAGAAGGTGTTCCTGTGCGGACAGGCCGGACAGAGGCTCGGTGGCCTCGGCGGGACTATCTTTGAGACCTTCTCGTACTTCTTGTCTATCTCTTCAAAGTCTATCGGCGTTTCCATGCCGAGGAACTTCGCTACGGCCTCTACAGCCCTTTTCGTTGTCATCTCGAAGACTCTCGGCACGATGTCCTTCCCGTGGATTGGGATTCTCAGGCCTTTGTCGTAGGCCCAGACCTTCACCTGCTCCTCAACGACCGGCTCAAGCTCCTCAACGACGAGAACCCTCTCAAGTCCATCGAAGAACTTCTCAAGCAGGCCGTAGGGAACCGGGTAAGGTGTCCCGAGCTTGAGCAACTTAACGTTCTCGACGCCGAGCCATGCTAAGGCCTCCTTCACGTAGGCGTAGCTGAGGCCCGGAGCGATTATACCCACCTTTGCGTTCTCATCGCCCTCAATCCAGTTGAAGGGATTCTCGCTAAACTCCTCGCGGAACTTCTCCACCGTTTCGAGCAACCAGGGGTGCTTCTTCCTCTGGAAGGCGGGTATGTCAACGTACCTCTCGGGGTTCTTCTTGAAGTTCCCGAACTTTCTCTTGGCTTTTCTTATCTCCTCGGGCAGTTCTCCAAGAACGACGTCGCCGCGCATGTGGGAGCTCCTCGTCGTCGTTCTGAGTATCACCATCTGGCCGTACTTCTCGCTCACCTCGAAGGCGTACTTCACCATGTCCTTTGCTTCCTGAACGCTCGAAGGCTCCAAAACTGGAATCCCGGCGTTCTTGGCTATCGCCCTTGTGTCCTGCTCGTTCTGACTGCTCCACATGCTCGGGTCGTCTGCCACCATAACTATTAGCCCGCCGTCAACGCCCATGTAGCTTGCCGTCATGAAGCTGTCCATGGCGACGTTAAGGCCAACGTGCTTCATTGCCGTCATTGCTCTAAGGCCACTCCAGGCCGCTGCCAAAGCTGTCTCAAATGCCACCTTCTCGTTGGTTGAGTACTCCATGTAAACGCCGGCCTTCTTTGCAACTGCCGCCATCGTGTCGGTAAGCTCTGAGCTCGGCGTTCCGGGGTAGGCGGCAAAAACCGCTATGTTGCCTTCGAGCGCTCCCCTTGCTATCGCGTGGTTTCCGAGGAGGAGAACCCTCTCCCCGGGTTTGTCCCACAACACTATGTCGGTAACCTTCGCCATTCAAACACCTCCCACGTCTGAGTGATGAAAAAATGAAAGTCACTCCTCCTCCAAAACGCCGGCGTTCTTCGCCTGCTGGACGAGGGCGTAGGCTCCAGCTGCCACATCCTCCGGCCTCTCGTAGCTCGGGATTCCGTTCTTCTCAAGCAGTTCCTTGGCCTTCTCGCTGACGTAGCCCGCCATGAAGAGGCCGAGAACTGGCTTTCCGTTGTTTACCTCCTTGACGGCCCTGATGACCCCCTCAGCGTGCTCCGCCGGCGTCATTCCCGCGAAGGTTGGAACGACGCATATCGCTATGAGCATGTCAACGTTTTTGTCCTGCAGAAGGGCCTTTGTTGCTCTGTAGTAGTCTTCTCCCCTGGCGGAGGCTATCATGTCGACCGGGTTCTTTACAGCAGCCATGGGCGGAAGGAAGGAGCGCAGTTCCTCTATCGTCTTTTCCTCAAGGTTCGCCAGCTTCAGCCCGCGCTTGTCTATCTCATCCGCCGTCAAAACTCCGGGGCCACCGGCGTTCGTCATTATCGCGACGCGCTTTCCTCTCGGCAATGGCTGTGTGAAGGCCCTCGCCATGCTGAGCATGTCGTCTATGGTCTCGGCTATGAGGACACCGCCCTGCTTAAAGGCCGCCTCGTAGATCTTCCAGCTTCCTGCTAAAGAACCCGTGTGACTCGATGCAGCTCTTGCTCCGCTCTCGCTCCTTCCGGCTTTTAGCGCTATGACCGGCTTCTTCTTTGTAACCCTTTTCGCCACCTCAATGAACTTCCTTCCGTCCTT
>WAKU01000024.1 GCA_015523195.1 Thermococcus sp. | reverse complement strand
GCCTACGGCTCGCCGGGGGCAGTACTCAAGCTGAACAAGCTTGAAGCCCTCCTTAAGGCCCTTCAACCCCTCAGGAAAGAGGGGAGGAGGCTGTTTTACGGCACCTTCCCGAGTGAGGTAAGGCCGGAGTTCGTTTTACCCGAGACGCTGGAGTTGCTCATAGACTACGCCGACAACAGGCGCTTGGCCATAGGTGCCCAGAGCGGGGACGATGCGATGCTGAAGGCAATGCACAGGCTCCATAAGGTGGAGCACGTCAAGAGAGCCGTTGAATACATGGTCGAGTACGGCTTCGAGCCCGTTGTCGATTTTATAGTCGGCCTGCCCAACGAGAGCGTTGAAAGCCAGAGGAAGAGCATCGAGCTCATGAAGTGGATCATGAGGAAGGGCGGGAAAGTTCGCGCCCACTACTTCATGCCCCTCCCTGGAACGCCCTGGGCCCGCTGTAAGCCCTCCCCCCTGAGCGAGGAGATGAAGCGCTTTTTGGGAAGGATGGCTGCAAAGGGGAAGATCGAGGGATCCTGGGGAGTCCAGATAGAGCTTTCGAGGAGGCTCCAGAGACTCATCGAGGAGTTCTACGAGGAGCCTATGAGCTACCACGGGGGAATAAATGAAGCCTGCTGAGCAAAGGTTTTTAACGCCTTCACCTTACTAAATCCGGTGGTCGTATGAGGGATGTTGCAGTTATCGCCCTAATCTTCATCACAGCCGGAGCGTATTACGCTCTGAAAGGAGATGCAGTGGGCGCGGTTTCTCTGGCTGTAGTCTTCCTCGGGGTTTACGCCCTGAGCTTTAAGCCAAGGCTTGGGGCTCTCATGCTCTACGCCTTCATAGGTTTCTTCATCGGCTTCGCCCTTGCAATAGCAATAGGCGTCAAAACGAACGCTACCGGCTGGAAGTCGGCAATACTCTGGACGTTGCCCATTCTGGGGACTCTTCTGGCAGTATACGCTGGAAAGAGGAGTAACTACAGGCTCTGGTGGGAGTTAAGGCTATAGCCCAAAAGGTTTATAACGGAACCGGTACAACGGCGGGACGGAATGTACCCCGAAAACTATAAAAGGTTCCTCAGGCTTATAGAGGAACTGCGAGAGTTTGAAGGGGCCATCATAGTTGAGGGCCCGCGAGACGAGGTGGCTCTGAGGAATCTGGGGGTCAGGGCGGAGATAATAAGACTGTCGCGCTCACCGCTCGCTGAGATAGCTCTCATCGCGTCAAAGCATGGGGATGTTATGATACTGACGGACTTTGACAGGAAGGGTGAAGAACTCGCGGGGAAGCTGCTTCGATACCTGAGCGGCTATCCCTGCAGGGTGGACTCAAAGACAAGAAAAGAGCTCAAGAAAATCCTCAAAAAGGACGTAAAGGGCGTCGAAGACCTTTACAGCCTTTATCTCTCCGTTTCTGGCCCCCTCTCGGAGGGGTTTCAATGAAGAGGAAGAAGAACGTGCTTCACCAGATACTTGCGGAAAAGAGAAAGGCGGAAAGGATGAGGGGTGATGGTATGTCAGCAAAAGACGAATTCGGAACCACGAAGTACATAGTCTACGCCGAGTTTGAGGCGAACGGCGTTGTTGAAAGACCGGACGTTGTGGGCGCTATTTTTGGACAGACCGAGGGGCTTTTAGGGGATGACCTTGACCTTAGAGAGCTCCAGAAAACCGGAAGGATAGGGAGGATAAGGGTTGAGGTTCACACCAAGGCCGGGAAAACCTACGGAACGATAACCGTTCCATCGAGCCTTGACCGCGTTGAGACCGCGATCTTAGCCGCTGCGCTTGAAACGATCGACAGGGTCGGCCCGGCGGAGGCCAAGATAAAGGTTCTGCGCATAGAGGACGTCAGGGCCACCAAGAGGAAGTACATAATCGAGAGGGCAAAGGAGATACTCAAGAGCCTCATGGAGCAGGAGATACCCGAGACCCAGGAGCTCACCGAGGAGGTCAAGAAGGCAGTCAGGGCTAAAGAGCTCATAGAGTACGGGCCCGAGAAGCTCCCGGCTGGGCCGCACGTGCCCTTTTCAGACTCCATCATAGTCGTCGAGGGAAGGGCCGACGTCCTCAACCTGCTCAAGCACGGCATAAAGAACGCAATAGCCGTCGAGGGGACCTCCATACCAGAGACGATAATCAAGCTCAGCAAGGAGAGGATCGTCACGGCCTTCACCGACGGCGACCGCGGCGGGGAGCTGATCCTAAAGGAGCTCCTGCAGGTTGCGGATGTGGACTACGTTGCGAGGGCACCGGAGGGTAAGGAAGTCGAGGAGCTGACAAAGAAGGAGATCGTCAAGTCCCTGAGGAGCAAGATCCCAGCGGAGCAAGTCATAACCGAGATGTTCTACAAGGGGAGGAACTTCTACGACATAGTGAAGGAGAAGAAGGCCGAGGCCGCCGCTCAGAAAACTCAAGCGGTAAGCGAGGAACCCAAGAAAATCGAGGCCAAGCCGGAGAAGGTTGAGAAGGTGGAGGAGGCCCCCGCCCAGAAGCCCCAGGAGAGGATAATACGACCCATCCAGCAGGTCAAGGGTGGGGAGATCGAGAAGTTCAAGAGGTTCATTGACAGGGTGAAGAGGGAGCAGACGGCGATACTCCTCGATGAGAACATGAACGTCATCTCGGAGATACCGGTCAGGGACCTGCTCTCAAAGATCAACGGGAGAGACGGTGTCTACGCCGTTGTTTTCAACGGCATCATAACGCAGCGTCTCATCGACATAGTCAGCGACAGGGGCATCAGGTACCTCGTCGGCGCAAGGAAGGCCAACGTTGTGAGGAGGCCCATAGACCTGAAGATAATAACCTTCTCTGAATGAGCCTTTCCCTTCTTTTCTCCGGGACTAACCTTTATAACTCCCCCGCCTCTTCTTTCCCCGGTGGTTGGAATGGAGGTTGAGGAGCTCATCTGGAAGTACGCCCTGGCTAACGCTTACGCCCACAAAGGGAGGGCCAACCCAAAAGCCGTTATAGGGAAGGTTCTCGGTGAGAACCCCGGGCTCAGGCCGAAGGCCAGGGAGATAATACCGCTCGTGAACGAGATAGTAGAAAGGGTTAACTCGCTAAGCCCCGAAGAGCAGGGGGCAAAGCTCCGCGAGGTTTATCCTGAGTTCTTCGAGGAAAAAAAGGGGAAGGAGGAAAGGAGAGGACTCCCACCGCTCCCCAAGGCCCAGAGGGGAAAGGTTGTCACCCGTTTCGCCCCAAACCCGGACGGCGCCTTCCACCTCGGGAACGCGAGGGCCGCTGTTCTAAGCCACGAGTACGCGCGCATGTATGACGGCAAGTTCATACTCCGCTTCGACGACACCGATCCGAAGGTGAAGAGACCGGAGCCCATCTTTTACGAGTGGATTAAAGAGGATCTCGACTGGCTGAATTTCAGAATAGACGAAATCCACGCCGCAAGCGACAGGCTTGAGCTCTACTACAGCTACGCAGAGAAGCTGATAAGGATGGGCAAGGCATACGTCTGCACCTGCCCCCCGGAGAGGTTTCGCGAGCTGAGGGACAGGGGAATAGCCTGCCCACACAGGGAAGAGCCCGTGGAAGTTCAGCTTGAGAGATGGAGGAAGATGCTGAACGGAGAGTACAGGGAGGGTGAAGCTGTAGTCAGGATAAAGACCGACCTCAAGCATCCGAATCCAGCGGTCAGGGACTGGCCGGCGTTGAGGATCATAGACAACCCCAACCACCCGAGGACGGGCAACAGGTACCGCGTCTGGCCCCTCTACAACTTCGCATCGGCGATAGACGACCACGAGCTCGGTGTCACCCACATCTTCCGCGGGCAGGAGCACGCCGAGAACGAGACGAAGCAGCGCTACATCTACGACTACTTCGGCTGGGAGTACCCCGTAACTGTGCACCACGGCAGGCTCAGCATTGAAGGGGTTATCCTCAGCAAGTCAAAGACGAGGAAAGGCATTAAGGAGGGCAAATACCTCGGCTGGGACGATCCGCGCCTCGGAACCATCCGCGCGTTAAGGAGGCGTGGTATAAGGCCGGAAGCTATAAGGGAACTGATCATAGAGGTTGGCCTGAAGAGGAGCGACACCACGGTAAGCTGGGACAACTTAGCCGCGATAAACAGGAAGATAATCGAGCCGATAGCCAACCGCTACTTCTTCGTTGCTGATCCGATTCCGATGTACATCGAGGGTGCGGAGGAGTTCACAGCCGAGATCCCCCTTCACCCGGACTACCCGGAAAGGGGAACCAGGAGGCTGAAGTTTGAGCCGGGCAAACCGGTCTACGTTTCGAAGGACGACATGGGGCTCTTCAAGCCGGGAAACTTCGTCCGTCTGAAGGACCTCTTCAACGTCGAGGTAGTCGAAGCGGGTGAGGAGGCAATAAAGGCCCGCTTCCACAGCGTTGAGTACGAGGTAGCGAAGGAGAAGCGCTGGAGGATGGTTCACTGGGTAACCGAAGGAAAGCCCTGCGAGGTTTGGGTTCCCGAGGGGGAGGAGCTGCTCGTGAGAGAGGGCCTCCTTGAGAGCGACGCCGACGTTAAAGTGGACGATGTAGTCCAGTTCGAGCGCTTCGGCTTCGTTAGAATAGACGAGGTAAAAGACGGAAAGGTGCGGGCGATATTCGCCCACAGGTGAATTAAGAGGCCTCCGGTTTGGGCTTTATCAGCTCCCCCGCGAAGCCAAGGGCGATGACGAAGAGGGCCAGCAGTATGGAGAGGTAGTATATCCCGCCGAGCCTGGCATCGTAGACCGTCTGGATGGCGAAGCCTATCAGGAATATCGTGGCCGCTATGACGATCGTCGAGAGCTGCAGCAGGGTGGGCTTTATCCTTCCCTCGAGCACGGGGTAGATCTCGAAGATCGAGGTTATGAATATCGACGTGCTCACAGCCTTCAGGAACATGTCGGCTATGAGCGGTGGGGAGTCCAAGACCCCGAGGGTCAGCACTATCAGGGTGAGGTATACCGCCGCCTTCATCCTGTTCGTCTTGAACATGGACTGGATGATCTGCAGGTCGACCTCAGAGGCCGGCAGTATGCTCGTGAGGCCCGCCATGAATATCGTCAGACCTAAAAGGGCGAGCAGACCTGGGTGGCCGGATAGAACCTTTGGAAGGGCACCCATGAGCTCGATGGCCTGCTCCTCTCCCCCGTTGGCGTACCTCTGGAGGAGATCAGGGTTGTAGGGGGCAACGGAGTAGATAACGGCGTAGGTTGAGAGGATCCCTATGATGTACTGAATGAAGACACCGAGGCTTATGATGTGCTTGGCCTTAAAGCGCTCGCTCATAAAGCTGCCGAGCATTATGTAGAAGCCAAAGCCGAGGCCGACCCCGTAGAGGGCCCTGTCGGCGGCTTCCCTCAGCATCCCGAAGCTCAGCGGTCTCCACGCAGTGAGGAGGCCCTTGAAGTGGGCGGTGGAGGCGGGGTTAGCGAGCTGCACCTTAAAGAGGACGGCAATAATCGGAACCAGGATCACGAGTATAAGGGCTCCGAGGGCCATTATGACGAACGTTTTCTCCTTCGCGCGGGTTATTATCAGGAATATCAGGCCTATCATGATGAGCTTGGCGATCAGCCTGGCCACAGTCCCCACGCCGAGCACGGGCGAGAGGAGGGTCAGCCCAACGTTGGCGGTGTAGTAGGAGAGGAACATTATGCCCACAGTTAGCAGGGCCATGACCATACCGGGCTTCCTTGAGATCTTGGTGTAGAGCTCAGTGAAGTAGTAGCCGGACTTCATCACGGCCTCCGACTCGATTATAGCGAGGTACGTCAGTATCGCCAAGAAAATCACGTGCACCACCATGCCGCTCATGCCGTACTTGAGCCACATCTGGGGGAAGAGACCTATCGTCCCTATACCAGTTGCGAAACCAGCCACGAGTATCGTCAGGTAGAACGTCCACTTTTTAATTTGATCCATGTCCTTCACCCCGGGGAGGTTGTCCTAAAGAGTTGGGTGCCTAAACTTAAAACAGTTGCCCATCACGGAGTTGACGTCCCGGGGATGAGTGTGCCCCTCTGTGATGAAATGAGAGAAAAGTAAAACATTCTCAGTCTAAAGATCTCCACTTGACGAGGCCGAGGAGGAACTTGTGGGGGAGCTTGTCGTGGTGGGGGTACACCCGGAGCGCGTAGTGCCAGCAGGGGTCGCCGAGGTGCCTGAGGGCACCGTTCTGGTAGGCGTAGAGCCAGGTTCCGTCTTCAAGACGCTTGGGATGCCTGAGCTCGAGTATATGCGGTCTCTCTATGTTGTAGCCCTGGGCCCTGACTCCGTAGTAGAGCTCAACCTTAACGTCCTCTGGACTGAGGTCGTCCAAGTCCAGGATGACTCTCAGCTCGGATCTGTCCCCGTTTATCGTCGCCTCCTTGAACTCAACCTTCGACCATGAGGAGAGTACCCTGTCCTTCCAGGCGGCCACCTCCTTCGCCCACCGGTAGTTCTCCCTCGTGGCCCATATGTGGTTGCTCATGGCCCTCGAGTAGAACCTGTCCATGTACTGCTTCACCATCCTGTGGGTGCTGAAGCGCGGGGCTATGCTCTTTATGCTCTCCTTCATCATGTGAACCCAGCGCTCACGGTTGTCGTAGTAGGTCGGGATTATCTCCATCTCCAAGAGGTCGTAGAGGGCCCTTGCGTCCTTCTCGTCGTCCCCCTCTTCCTCTGGCTCGGTGCTCTCCTCACCTATGACCCATCCGTTCACCCCGTTGTAGCCCTCAACCCACCAGCCGTCGAATATGCTCGCGTTCAGAACGCCGTTTAGCCCGGCTTTCATTCCGCTCGTCCCGCTCGCCTCAAGGGGCCTCCTCGGGGTGTTGAGCCAGACGTCAACGCCGGCCACCATGAGCCTGGCGCTCCCTATGTCGTAGTTCTCTATCACGAATATCTTTCCCCTGAACTCGGGCATCCTGCTGACCTCGTACACGCGCCTGAGGAACTCCTTCCCGGCCTCATCGCGCGGATGGGCCTTTCCGCCGAAGACGATGTAGACTGGCCTGTCAGGGTTGTTCAATATCCTTTTGAGCCGCTCCAAGTCGGTCAGGATCAGCGTGGCCCTCTTGTAAGTGGCGAAGCGCCTCGCAAACCCTATGATAAGGGACTCCTCGTCCATGGCCGGTATGGGATCGTCGGTGCCCAGCCTCTCGTTGCGCTCAAGGGCCTTCTGCCTTATAAAGGCTATGAACTGCCTCTTGGCCTCGACATGGGCCTCCCAGAGCTCCTCATCGGGTATCCTCTCCACCGCGTACCAGATGCCCTCAAGGTTCGTGTGCTCGCGCCAGACCCTGCCTATGTAGCGATCGAAGAGCTTCCTGACCTCGTTGTGAACCCAGGTCATCGTGTGTATGCCGTTGGTTATGGCCTCTATCGGTATCTCGTCGAGGGGGACCTCGGGCCAGAGGTGGGCCCACATCCTCTTGGTAACCTCAGCGTGCAGCTTGCTGACGCCGTTCACGTAGCTCGACGTCCGTATAGCAAGGAGGGTCATGTTGATCTGATCCCCCTCGCGGCCGAGTTCGAGGATCTCGCCCCTGCCTTCGAGGAACTTGGCGAGTCTCTTCTTAACCTCCTCCACGGGGAACCTGTCGTGGCCGGCTGGAACCGGGGTGTGGGTTGTGAATATAGTCGTGCCCCTCACGATGCTCAGGGCCTCGGTGAAGGTGAGCCCCCCGTCCATGTACCACGCTATCCTCTGGAGGTTCGCAAAGGCCGGGTGCCCCTCGTTGAGGTGAACCACGCCGGGCTCTATTCCAAGGGCCTTGAGGAGCCTCATCCCACCTATTCCCAAGAGTATCTCCTGCTTTATCCTCTTGTCCAGCTCGGCGTTGTAGAGGTAGTCGCATATCCTCCTGTCGTCAGGGCTGTTCTCGGGGACGTCCGTGTCGAGGAGGTACATCCTAACCCTCCCAACCTCGACTTCGAAGGCCCGCGCGTAGACGATCCTGTCCTCAACCGGAACCTCGATAAGGAGCAGGTTGCCGTTTCTGTCGAGGACTGGCCTCAGCGGCATTTCCTCGGGCCTGTACTCGGGAAACATTTCAAGCTGGTTGCCGTTTCTGTCGATCTCCTGTTTGAAGTAGCCGTGCTTGTAGAGGAGTCCGATGGCTATGAAAGGCAGCCCGAGGTCGCTGGCGGTCTTGACGTGGTCCCCAGCGAGTATCCCGAGGCCGCCGGAGTAGATGGGCAGGCTCTTGCTTATCCCGTATTCCATACAGAGGTAGACTATGGGCTTGTCCCACTTGGGATAGTTGGTCGAGAACCAGGTCGAGGTGGGGTTCATGTAGCCCTCAAACTGGTCGACAACGAGCTCATACAGGTTCATGAAGTCGTCATCCCTAAGGAGCTCCTTGAACCTGCTGGGCGGGGTATCGAGGAGAAGCTTAAGGGGGTTTTTATACTCCCTCCAGTGGGCGGGGTCAATGTGTTCCCACATCTTGGTGGCGCGCCTGTTCCAGCTCCACCAGTAGTTGTAGGCAATCCCCACGAGGTCCTTCATTGGATACGGGAGCTTCCTCTTTATTGCATCCTCGGTTGAGTAGAACGCCTGCATAAGGACCACCTATATCATTTCAAGTGATACAGGATTGCCCCTCAACCTTAAAAAACTGCCCCTCGTCATGTGACGAAGTTCACAAGACTCTGATTTTCACGAGCTTGTACTGTCTCTTCCAGTGTTTCTTCAACGTTAGAACGAGTTCAGAACCGGGGAGGTATCCGGGGGGAGCTTTGAGCCGGATTTCAAAGGTATCGCCCATCTCCGAAAACGGGTTCCGGTATCTGCCGTATATCCTTGTGAGCTCTCTTTTGATTTCGTCTACCACCTCAGAAGGCTCGGATGTCAGTTCCCGAAGCTTGAAGATGTGCCCGCTGACTTCCACGGGGAGCTCCTCGCTTTTGCATAAAAGCGTCCACGCCCTGTACCTCTTTGAGAGAGGTGTTGGAACCCGTTCCTTTCCCTTCTTCTTTTTCATCGCGCCGAGAGTTGAGAGGTACACGTTCATTATACTCCTGTAGTAGTCCCTCTTTGAAACATTGAATACAGTCTCCTCGATTTTCCAGAAGACCTCGAAATTTTCGAAGTACCACCTCCCAAGAGCGATGACATCGTGAAGGAAATCATCCAGGGGCACCTCAACGGTCTCAATCTTTGGGAACCAGCCACCCATTTCGTTCACGCGGTGTATTCTAAGCATCTTCCCATCATGGGGTACCTCAAAGTAGAAATCGAGGAACTGGAAGAAGAGAGACGTCCGTATGATCAGTGAATCCTCTCTAACGGGCAGGTTTTCATCCAGGGCGTCTTCGAGGTCGTACACATGGAGTTTGTCGCGACCCGTGACTATTGAGTGTGCAACGTGAAGGAGCTCCTGCACGAAGCCGTAGAAGTCCACACACGCACCTTTCATGTTTTCGATGAACCAGCTCCCGAGGGGAGCGTCCATAACCTTCAGCTCTCCCCATGCGTATTCCAAATCGCAGGAGTCGTACGTTGAAAAGTCAATGCAGAACTCAAGCACCCTGCCCCTGAACTTCGGGCGCAGGAGGAACCACGGCTTCCCATTCATCTCACGGTAGACTTCCACAGCCTTCCTGTACGCTTTGCCAAGGCCTGCGTAGTTGATGGGATTTTGCCCCATCTCCAGCAGGAGACGGTTTATCTCTCCGGCGTGATCCCGTAGGAACAGATACGTCATGACCACAGATTCTTTTAGGAGACGCTTCAAGTTCACGCACCTATCCATCATGCAAACGTAGCCATCGGCCATCTTGAAATTTTCTCCAAATGGAACCGGTGGAACATAGCCACCCCAGTAATGCCAGACCGGCAGGAGGAGAAGCCACTCGAGGAGTGCCGTTCCCTGAACGCCCTCTAACTTAACCCAGCCCCGTTCGCGGGTGTAAACTGAGGGCCTCATAACGAGCCTCCCGTCCCTGAGGAGAACCTCAATCGAAATTGGATGTCCGTGAAGTTCCCCAATCTTCACAGAGAATGGTGAAAAAGTTAAAATTTAAAGCTTTTCTTCAAGGGCAAAGGGACTTATGTAGTCCCCATACCTCTCTCTGGCCTCAAGCAGGCGCTTCCTCTCCTCGTCAAGAACCTCAAAGAGCCTCTCCGGAACCTCCCTAACGGTCTCCCGGTAGATCCTCTCCACCCTGTCCAGCTTCCCTAAGAGCTCGGGAACCCGTATCGTGAACTGCTTCTCGTAGTCACCCCTCGTGTAGTCCTTGCCGAGGACGTCCTTGAAGAGCTTTACCAGGTCGCGGTACCTCGGGATGTAACCGATCGGTGTCTCTATTGCATCAACGTCGTTGTGAACCCTCAGCTCCATCCACTTGAGCCAGACGCCCTTGTCGAGTTTGTGGTTGAGCCACTGCCCGTTCTCGCGGAGGAAGTAGTTGACGGCGAAGATCTTCGGGGCCCTCTTCAGCTTCCTCCCGAAATCGAGGTAGTTCCTTATGTAGTCCCCGAGGTGGACGCTCATGAAGTCGAGTATCGCCATGGCGTTGAAGGCCCTAACGCCCTCCTTTCCGAGCGTTGCCGCTGTCGTCTCGCTCTCGAGCGATGCCCCCATCGTTATAACCCCGTGCTCCCAATCAAAAGCTTCCCTCACCGGCGGCCAAGTGTCGGCGTCTCTGCCGCCGAAGATCATCCCGCCGATTTCAACACCGCAGGGACTCTCAAGGGCCTCCATATCAACGTTGGGGAAGTGTTCAAGCGAAACTGTGAAGCGGGCGTTCTTGTGGCTCGGCGGTATCTCGTTGCCCTCTTCATCTTTCTTCCCGCGCCACCACTCACCGCTGTGGTTCTCACCATCGGAGGGTATCTCGATGCCCATGCCGTTCCAGTAGGGCTTTCCATCCTTGACGAGGACGTTCGAGAAGATTATCTCAACCGGCGAGTGAAGGACCTTCCATATTATGGGGTCGTCCTCCTGGTTCACCCCCTGGATTATGCCGAAGACGCCCTTCTCCACGTTGGCTCCCCTCGCCCGCCCGTCAACCTGGAGGATGAACGTCAGATCGTCACCAACTATGTTCTCCCACGGAACCATGGCCGTTGAGGTCTTCCCGCACATGCTCGGGTAAGCTCCTGTAAAGTAGGTTTTCCTGCCGTGCGGGCCGTTCACGCGCATGAGGAACATGTGCTCGCTGAGCCAGCCCTCTTCGACGGCCCTCTTGATGGTAAGCCTGAAAGCCGGCTTCTTGAGCCCGATCGTGTTCCCTCCGTACTGGGTGTTGACGGAGTAGACGGTCTCGTCCTCAAGGTCGATGTAGATCCTCCTCCTATCGAGGTTCTTGCTAGTCTTCCTCTCGTCGAGCTCCCCCTCGCTGTGAACGAACCTGAAGAACCTCGCGGCCCTTCCGAGCCTTCTGAACTCCTCGTAGCCCTTTCTGTAGAGGATGAACTCCGAGTGGGCAACGTAAGCAGAATCAGTGAGCTGAACCGCTGGAATCGTGAAAATCGAGTTCCTCGGCCCTAAAACGAAGAAGCAGACGAAAAGCTCTTTGCCGTGCATTATCCCCTTCATGAGCTCCTTTATCTCCCTGAGGCCTTCATCCCTGTCCTTCGTGTTGAGGAAGGGAAGCTTTCTGCCGCCCGGCGTCAGTATGGCCGTGTTGGCCTTGTCCCTGGCCTGGTCGTAGTAGCTGTCGTAGTGAACCGTGTGGTTCGGCGTCTCAAGCATCTTCTCCTCCCCGTAGTAGAGGGCCTTCCAGCGGACGTGCTGTTCGTCCTCCTCGCTGTCTGTGCACACGAAGACCTTCTCGGGCTCGAGCCACTCGATCCAGTCCGCGAGAAACCTGTGGAGCTCGGGGTTGTCTATGGCCTTCACCTTTTCAAACTGCTCCCTGTTCAGCATCCTCTCCAGCCTTTCGAGGGACATGGCTACCTCCTCCGGGTGGAGTTGACGGATGCATTAAAATAGTTTGCCGGCAGGTTTAAGTGCGTTGAAGAATATAGTAGGACATTGAAGGGAACCCAAAATTTTAAACACTCCCGGTGATAACCTGATGGGGTGGGAGAGATGGAGATATACCACTCAGAGAAGTTCAAGCCCGAGGAGCTCGCCCTGCTTGGAAGGGCGATAGGAACCGTTGCCCACGGAACGACGATAGCCGGGAGGGACGGAAGGGCCCTCTCAAGGTACGGGAAGAGGGCGATGGTGGTGGGCATAGTGAGCACCGGCTCCACCACGATGGACGTGCGCCTGATCCCGCTGATAGCCCTCAAGGACTTTGCACACGCCAAGGGGCTCCCCTTAGCTTACGTCTACTACTACGGCGGCGTCCGCGTTTACGTGAGCGGTATAGACAGCGAAGAGGTGAAGGCAATACTCAGCAGCGGGAGCTTTATAGAGGCCCACCCGAGCGACATAGGTGCGACGGTCTACTACCCGAACGCCCTCGACGACTTCATGAACGACCTGCTGAAGAAGTACAGGATGAAGCTCGGGAAGAGGGTCCTCGTGGATGCTATGAACACGCCGGCGGTGCTCTTCTTCCCCCGCCTCTCGGAGGCGCTGGGCCTGGAGGCCGAGGTGATAAACGACATGATGACGAGCTACCTCCCGCCGAAGCCTAAGGAGGTCTTCATGTACAAACTTAAAAAGGAGGACTACGACTTTGGCATGCGCTTTAGACCCGACGGGATCGTTGAGGTCTACAGAGACGGAGAAAAAACTGAATTCGGGAGTATGTGGACCCTCATGGATTACCTCAAGAAGAACTTTTGAAGTCAAACTTGAAAAGCGTTAAAAGGGCACGGGAGAACCCGGTTTCCCGGGGGTGAGGTCGTGGGCGTGTTCATAGTACTCGAAGGTATAGACGGGGCTGGAAAATCAACGCAGGCTAAAATGCTGGCGGAATGGTTTGAGGAGAGGGGGCATGAGGTCGTCCTAACTAAGGAGCCAACTGACACCGCCTTTGGGAAGCTCATCAGGAGGCTGGTCCTCACGGGGGGAAGGGTCGGCATAATAGACGGGGCCAAGATAAGCCACGAGGCCGAGGCGCTGCTCTTCGCGGCCGACAGGGCCGAGCACATCCACAAGCTCATCCGGCCGGCGCTGGAGGAGGGGAAGGTCGTTATCTCGGACAGGTACTTCTACTCCTCCTTGGCGTACCAATGGGCGAGGGGGCTCGATCTCGAGTGGCTCATCGACCTCAACCGCTTTGCTATAAGACCGGATATAGCGATCCTACTCGACATACCGGCCAAGGAGAGCATGAGGCGCATAAAGGGGAGGGCAATAAAAACGGAGTTCGACAGGATATTCGAGCTCCAGAGGAGTGTGAGGAACAACTACCTAAAGCTCGCCGAGATGTTTCCAGAGATCAGGATAGTAAACGCCCAGAACAGCGTTGAGGACATCCACAGGGATATAATCGGCTTAATAGAACAGGAAATCTTTAAGAGGGCCTGAATTTGAGATTGGCCTTCTTTCATTCCAAAATTTGCAGGACAAAGCTTGATCAAAGGGTGCTTTTCTAAGTGAAACACTCAACAAAGGAGCGGGTGAGTTAAAATCCGTTCCAGTTGAACATTGCAGAAAAGGCCCTCCTGCCGCCAGCTTGCTTTGAATTTTATGGTGCGGGGGCGGGGATTTGAACCCCGGAACCCCTACGGGACGGGACCCTCAATCCCGCGCCTTTGACCAGGCTTGGCAACCCCCGCTCGCCAAAGTATAGGGGAGCCCGGTAATTTATAAAGTTTTCTGTGAGCTGCGGCCTTCAATAGACCAAAAACTTTATAAATTACCTCCCCGTCTATCAGTTCGGGTTTTGGGCCGGTAGCTCAGCATGGTTAGAGCGCGGGACTCTTAATCCCGTGGTCGGGGGTTCGAATCCCCCTCGGCCCGCCAGAGTGCGTTTCTTCTCGACGCGTTCCGTTTGAGGGGGAGCGCTTAAAGCAGGGGATAGAGAAAATGAGTTTTGAAAAACTTGGTTTATCGGAGGCCTCACTGACGGCCGTTAAAGAGAAGGGTTTCAGCAAGCCCACAGACATCCAGAGGGAGGTCATACCCCTTCTCCTGAGGGGAGAGAACGATGTGATAGGCCAGTCCCAGACCGGAACCGGGAAGACCGCAGCCTTTGCGCTCCCGATCATAGAGGCCCTTGACCCGAACGAAAGAAGGGTTCAGGCCATAATCCTGACCCCCACGAGGGAGCTCGCCCTCCAGGTGGCGGATGAGATCAAGACCCTCAGGGGGAGGAAGAGGGTTTACGTTTACGTGGTCTACGGCGGCCAGCCGATAGGCCCCCAGATAAGGGCTCTGGAGAGGGGAGCTCACATCGTAGTCGGAACGCCGGGGAGGATTCTCGACCACCTCCAGCGGGGAACTCTCAACCTCGACGCAGTGAGGTTCTTCGTCCTCGACGAGGCTGACAGAATGCTCGATATGGGCTTCGTGGAGGATATAGAGAGCATAATGCAGAGAACCCCAAAGGAAAAGCGCATACTGATGTTCTCGGCTACCATGCCAACGGAAGTCCTCCTCTTAGCCAAGAAGTACATGCAGAACCCCGAGGTCGTCATAGTGAGCAGGGACGAGCTCGTTCCGGAGATGGTGGAGCAGGAGTACATAGAGGTTCTGCCAGCGAGGAAATACGGAAAGCTGAAGGAAGTCCTCGAAGGGGATTTCTACGGGATAGTGTTCTGCCAGACGAAGAGGGAGACGCGGGAGCTGAGCGGGAGACTCAGAAGGGATGGCTACGCTGCCGAGAGTCTGAACGGCGACATGACCCAGGCCGCCCGCGAGAGGACCTTCCAGAGGTTCAAAGAGAGGAGGACGCGAGTCCTCGTGGCTACAGACGTCGCCGCAAGGGGCCTTGACGTCCAGGATATAAGCCACGTCGTCAACTACTCAATACCCATGAACCCCGAGCAGTACATCCACAGGATAGGGAGAACGGGAAGGATGGGAAAGAAGGGAAGGGCCGTAACCTTCCTGGAGCCCGGCGAGCTGGGGAGGTTCAGGCGCATAGCCAAGGCCGCCCGGGTCGAGGTGCGCAGGTCAAAGCTCAGTGAGAGGGTTCCAAAGGAGTTCAGGGACGAGGAGCTTGAGAACGAGTACCGCAGGAGATGGGGAGGCAGGAGAAGGAGGTTTTAAAGTGAAGGTGGAGCCGGGACCGGGATTTGAACCCGGGTGGAAGGGATCTGCAGTCCCTCGCCTCGCCTCTAGGCTATCCCGGCATCGAGCCCAAAGAAGCAATGGCGCCGCGGAGGGGATTTGAACCCCTGTGGGCACCGCCCACCGGCTTAGCAGGCCGGCGCCCTACCAGGCTAGGCTACCGCGGCACGTTCGAGTTATATGAACCGGAGAGGGTTTTTAAGCTTTTTGGGTTTTCAGTAGAATTTCCCGAAGTTGTACTGGGGAATCGGGCACTGAACGATCCTCCGGGACCAGAGGCAGTCGGCGCAGCTCGGCTCGTTGCCCCAGCAGTCTATGTCGCTCGTCTTGACGAAGTCGCAGGCGTCAACGAGTGGGCAGTCGGTGCAGGAGGGGTACATGTAGTTCTTCATCGTGAAGCGGAACCAGGTGTACTTCTCGCTCGTCCATATCTCTGCGAGGCTCTTCTCCCTCACGTTGCCGAAGGAGTAGGCGTTGACCTTCTTCTTCCTGCCAAAGATGTACTCGTAGTAGGAGTGGAGGAAGCGGTAGCACGGGGCAACTTCGCCGTCCCACCTGATTACTGCCACGTTGTTCTCGTCGAAGTCGCACTGCCTCTCTGTCTTGAGCTCGAAGTTGGGGAGCTTTATGTAGAGGCCGTTGTGGGCTATCTTGTAGAGCTCATCCACTATCGGGGTCATGTCCACACTTCCGTCGTAGACGATGTCCTTGGTCTGCTCCTCAGTTAGGGGAAGCAGGTTTGAGACGAGCATCGAATCCACGTTCAGGTTGAGGAGGAACCTCGCGAGGTCCGGCAGCTGCTTGTAGTTCTCCTTGGTGACGACCACTTCAACCCCTATGCTCGGCCTGTGGGTTCCGTATTCTTCACGGTACTTCACGAGCCTGCGTATCCTGTCGGCTGTTGCGGCCGCGGCGAGGTGGCCGAGGGTTATGGCGTTCTGGGCCGTTGGAACCGTGTCCATGGAGAAGTAGATGAGCTCCACCCCGAGCTTTGCGAGCTCCCTGAGCATCTTGTCAGTGAGGAGGGTTCCGTTGCTGCTCATGCCGAGGGCAAAGCCCCGCTTTTTGACCTCCCTCACCATGTCCATGAAGCGCGGGTGAACTGTGGGCTCGCCGATGCCACCGAGGTAGACCATCCTCAGCTCCGGGAACTCCTCCGCGTCGTCGAGGATCTTGAGGAAGAGCTGCCAGTCCATGTCGCCTTCGGTGTCCTCCCAGTACTGCTTGAAGCACATCTCGCACTTTAAGTTACAGCGGCTCGTGACCTCTATGTAGAGGTACTTCATGTCGAGTTTGGGCCTTATGATGACCTTTCCATCCCAGAGGGAGAAGGTGTACTCCCTACCGACTTCCTTCGCCAATTCAACCGCCTCCAGCGGGTGGGAATATGCTGACGGTGTCATCGTCAGAAACCGGGGTCGCCAAGCCGTTGAGGTGCTCGACGTTCTTCCCGTTCACGAGGATGATGAACCCCTTTTCGAGTTCCCCTTTAAAGCCCGGGAAGAGCTCTTCAAGCCTGTCCAGTATCTCGCCAACGTTCTCAACGCCATCCAGCTCAAGCCTTCTCCTCCCGGTGAACTCGATTAGCGTCGCGAAAAGCTTGACTTTAACCATGAGCACCACCGCTCTTTCCATCTGGGTATCAAGCACCATTAAAAAAGGTTATTGGACAAAAATGGGGAAATCAAAGGAACTCCTCTATACCGAGTTCCCTCGCCTTCTCGGGCGGGACCCTTCCGTCCTCGGTCCAGCCGCGCATCTTGTAGTACCTCGGCAGCATCTCCTTCAGCCTTACAGTGTATCCCTTGTTCGGTCCCTCAGGCATCGGCTCCTCGAGGAAGCGCTTCGGCAGGGTGTCGTCCTTGAGCGGGTCGAGTCCCGCTTTCAGGTTGAATATCCTCTCGGCGTTCCAGATGCGCTCGCCTATCCTGAGGTAGTCCTCAGTTGAGAAGTCCCATCCGAGGGCGGCGTTGAGCATGTCGCGGAAGTCGTCCGCTCCAAGACCGAAGGTCGTGAACAGGCAGAGGCCTGCAGCATCTATGACCGCGCTCAGGTGCTGGAAGAGCAGGAGCATCTTTATCTTGTCGTCGCTTATGTCGTGCGGGTCCATCTTGTACGGGTAGCCGAGGATCTCGGGGCTTATCATGTAGTTCTTGATGTGGCAGCCGCCGCGGTTATTGGTCGCGTAGCCGAGGCCGTGACCTTCAGCTCCACGCGGATCGTAAGCCGGAAGCTCAAGCTTCTTGACGCTCATCGAGAACTCCGGGTGCCCGTAGCTCTCGGCGAAGCGGTAGCTTCCCTCGGCAAGCTTGTCACCGATGCCATTCCTGTAGGCGATCTTCTCAATGTAGTAGTGGAGAACCTCCGTGTTGCCCCACCTGAATGGCGGTGCATCGCCGAGGTCTTCATCCGTAAGGTAGCCCTTCTCGTAGAGCTCCATAGCCGCTGCCAGAGTTCCACCGGTCGAGATCGTGTCAAGGCCGAGCTCATCGCACATGTGGTTGGCCTCGATTATGCTCGCGAGGTCATTTATGCCGAGGTCGGCACCGAGTGCCCAGATGCTCTCGTACTCGGGTCCCTCTGTTACCCCGACGGTCGGGAGCTTGTTCACCCTGCCGCAGCCTATGGGACAGGCGTAGCACGGCTGGTTTCTGATGAGGTATTTGGCCGTCATGGCCTCACCGCTGTGCTCGTAAGCGAGCTCAAAAACTCCTGTCTGGAAGTTCCTCGTTGGATAGAGGCCGTTTTCGTTTATTATGTTGACGAGAACCGCTGTACCGTACTTCGGCAGTCCGCCACCTGCAACCGGGTCGTTTCTGAGCTTGTTTATCTTCTCCCTGACTGTGAGCATGAACTTCTGTCTGTCCGCTATGGGAACGCGCTTGCTCCCCTCGACAGCTATTGCCTTGAGGTTCTTGCTCCCCATAACGGCACCGACACCGGCCCTTCCCGCGGCGCGGTGGCCGTCGTTCATTATGGCTGCGAACTTAACGAGGTTCTCTCCGGCTGGCCCAATGCTCGCTATGTGGAGCTTCTTGCTCCCTATCTCCTTCTTTATGGTCTCCTCTGTCTCACTGACCAGTTTGCCCCAGAGGTGGCTCGCATCGCGAATCTCAACGTTGTCGTCCTTGATGTAGATGTAAACCGGGCTCTCGGCCTTGCCCTCAATTATTATGCCGTCCCAGCCCGCGAACTTCAGCTCCGCCCCAAAGTAGCCGCCGGAGTTTGCCATAGTTATGAAGCCCGTCAGGGGGCCCTTGGTAACGACGTTGTACCTTCCGCCGGTTGGAGCGCTCGTTCCGCTCAGCGGGCCCGGGGTTATGATCAACATGTTGTCGGGGCTCAGCGGATCGGCCTTCGGATCCATGTCCCTGAGAAGGAAGTATATTGCCAGCCCCCTGCTCCCAAGCCATTTCTTGGCGAGCTCCTCATCGTACTCCTCTACCTTGACCTCCCCCTTGGAGAGGTTGACGCGCAAAAACCTGCCCCAGTTGCCGTACATAAAAACACCTCGTGCCATTTATGTCCACTGAGGTATATAAAAGTTTAGGAAAGCACATTTTTTAGCGTATTCTTGCATGTTAACCAGTATTGTTAAAGGGCTAAGGTTAAGTAGTCCTCGGAGAACATCCGCCGATGACTGAGCTCTTCAACTCAAAACTCTGTGCCGTCTGCAAGGGCAGGAAGCTCCTGTGTGGAAGGCCGACCTGTCCGATCCTTGAACGCTTTAAGGTAGCCCGAAGCGTGGAGGGAAAGCTGAACAAAAGACACCTCTTCGGTTCTTCGCCGCCAAGCGTTTTCGTCGGCGAGTACGGCTACCCCAAGGTCAGGATAGGCCCCCTCGTTCCGCCCATCGAGGGAGAGACGGGCTACCTCGACAACCCGCTGAAATGGGAGGACAAGACCATAAGGGACATCCTCTACTACCGCTCGCTGTTGGTGATGGGCGAGATTAAGACTGATGTGATGGTGAGGAAAAGCGGTAGAGTTTTAGATGAAGTTCGGGAGCTGGCGATGAGCGTTAAACCCGTTGACAGCGAGATCCTGCTGAAGAAAAGGCCAGTCCTCAAGGTCATCCCGAGCGAGTTCGCACCGCCCCTCGGCCCAAAAGCCGAGCTCCTCGACTTCGAGCTGACGGAGAACCCGAGGATACCGGGGAAGACGGACTACGTTGTGAGCGACGAGCTGAAGGCAGAGGAAGCGATAATGCGCCTCTACAACTGGGGCTTCGACGAGTACTACATCATCAGGCTTCTCTCCGCGGGACTGCTCGGGATCGAGAAGAAGCTCGTCCCGACGAGGTGGAGCATCACAGCCGTCCAAGACACGATAGGAAAGAACCTGAGGAGGGAAATCCTTCAGTATTCGCCCATCAACGACTACGAGGTTTACTTCTACCGCTTCCTTGGAAATCGCTACGCTGTTCTTCTGATGCCCGAGAGCTACGCCTTCGAGCTTTTGGAGGTCTGGCTTAAGGGGTCGCTCTTCGGTTCGAGCGAGCCGAGCGTAATCCACGACTACGAGGACTTCCGCGGGAGAAGGGAGTACGTCAAGGAAACCGCTGGAGCTTACTACGCGGCCCGCTTAAGCGTTCTCGAAGCCCTTCGCGAAAGAAGGAGGCAGGCGAGAGTGGTCGTGTTCAGAGAGGTTACGCCCGAATACTACGCCCCAGTTGGCGTGTGGCAGATAAGACTCGGCGTGAAGAAAGCTTTAGGGAACTTGATAGGCCGCTTTGAAACGCTGAACGGGGCGCTGGAAGCTATAAGGAGACGCCTTGAGCATCCGTTCGAAAAATACCTTGAGAGAAGCTACGTCCTCGGCAGATTAGCGAGGCAGAGGAAGTTAGACGAATGGCTCGGAAGGAATATATACCTGCTCGACAGGAAGAATGCAGGTGGATGACGAGCCTTCCATCCCTCTGAAGGGTGATGAGTGCACGTCAGGCCGACACCCCTTGGAGATGATAACGTGGAGGGAACTCATGAGGATTGAGAAGAAACTTGGGGACATAGAGAAACTACTAAACGAGCTACTTGAGCGGGAGGAGAGCTACGCTATAATGAAGCTCTCGAAGGAATCTCTAAAGAATTTCCTTGAGGACGAACCCGATATTTATGGGGGATTTCAGGTTAAGTCTTCGGGGTTTGAACCATGGGAAAGAAGCTCGCCCTCATAAGCCTCGACGGCAACGGTGTTTACAACCTCAAGCACATGCCCTTCCTAAGGGAGTTAGCCGAGAGAGGGGACTTCACCGTTGTTGATTCCATCTTCCCCACGCTGACGGATCTAGTTCACACGAGCGTGATGACTGGAGTCTGGCCCAAGGATCACGGCGTCGTCGAGAACGGCTACTACGACCGCTTGAGCGACAGGAAGATCAACTTCTACGACTACGAGATAGCCTTCAATCCGCACAGGGTCATAAAAGCTCCGACAGTCGTTGACGTCCTCCGCGGGAGGGGCATTAAGACGGGCTCGGTAAGCGGCTACACGATGCCTCCCTTCAGCGGGACCGACATCAGAATCTTCCCCCCTTTCTTTGCGAGCGACAAGATGTACAGGGGACACGGAAGGGACTGGAGGAAGGACGTCTGGGTTTTGAATTCAGCGCTCTACATCTACGAGGAATGCAAACCGGATTTGCTCCTCGTCCACTTCGCCTCAATAGACGGCATGAGCCACGACCACGGGCCAGAAAGTGAGGGGGCTTTAAAGGCCGTGGAGACCGTTGATACCGCCGTCAGAACACTGTGGGAGAGGCTTAAGGAGGAGTACGCCTTCATAATCTTCGCCGACCACGGGCAGGAGGAAGTCCACACCTGGGTGAACCTGAGAACTTACCTTAGGAAGCACGGGGTTGAGACGCTCCGCGTTTCCTCCGGCGGCGGCGTTCACGTCTATCTGAGAAACCCGGGCGATGCCGAAGAGGCCTTCGAAGTCCTGAGAAAGGCACCGGGCGTTAAGTCGGTCTTCTTCCGCGAGGAGCTCCCCCACCTCGACAGCCCAAACAGCGGTGAGCTCATAGTTTCGGCAAAACCCGGCTACTGGTTCTGCTCCCACAGAATGTGCAAAGGCATCAGAGGCGTCAGCCACTGGGTCAGGGGGATGCACGGCTCAGACAACGGGCCCGTCGTGAAGGTTCCGCTGATACTGTGGGGTTTTGAGAGGGCAAAGCTTGAGGGAGCGAGCCTGATGGACATAGCGCCCACGATACTGGACTTTTTCGGTGTCGAGAAGCCGGGGAACATGGTGGGGAGGAGTCTGATAAAACCTGAGAAAAATTCGAAGTCTGATCCTTATTTTGGCATTGCCGGTTTTCTTGAGTGAGGTATGAGAAAAGAGGAATAGAAGAGAAAGCGGTCAGTCTTCAGCGCGAGGACTGGGCGATCCTCTCGATCTCCTCCTTCTTGCTGTAGGCGAAGCTCTTGGGATCCGCGTTGGCAGCCGCGATTATCTCCTCCGCGAGGGCCCGGGCGTAGCTGGTCTTGTTGCGGTAGCACTTTATGCTCGCGCCGAGGGCGATGTTCTTTAAGGCGATGTCGAGCCTCCTGAGTGGGGAGACGTCAACGGCCATGTGGTACCTTATGCCGCCGAAGGCTATCGTGGTCGTGTCCTCCCTCGGGGACGAGTTTTCAATGGCCCTGATGAGAACCTGGAGAGGGTTCTGCTTGGTTCTGCGCTCGATGATCATGAAGGCCTCCTTGACGACTTCATAGGCTTTCATCTTCTTGCTCATTATTGAGCGGTGCTCACGCCTCATGAAGTGGCCGCCCGCCTTGGAGTGGCTGGCACCGCTCCTCATGACCTTGTTGATGAGCCTTTCAACGATGTGGACGTTGGCCTTGCCAAAGGACTTCTTTGCATGCCTGCCGTGGCTGTGGGGGAGTATCTTAGGTTCGATGGATATGTAAGGCCTGAGGGAGGGGTCGTTGACGACAACGTCCTCGACGCTCCACCTGCCCATGAGCTTGACTTCCTTCGGGACGAAGAAGCGCTCGCTGAGTGGCTTGGCCATGCACTTCACCTCCTCGGCTTCTCCTTTCTGCCCTTGACGAGCTCCTTGAGGCTGACGCGGTTGACCTTGACAACCTTATACCTGATACCCGGGATATCGCCAACGGAACCGCCCTTGGGGCCTCCAATCCCCTCGATTATCACTTCATCGTGCTCGTCTATGTGGTTTATTGCCCCATCACCCGGGGTGAAGGCGGTGACTACCTTGCCGTTCTTTATGAGCTGCACACGAACAGCTTTACGCATGGCCGAGTTGGGCTGCTTCGCCTCAACCGCGATCTTTTCAAGGACTATCCCCTTGGCCTGGGGGGCCCCTCCGAGGGGGTCGCTCTTCTCCTTGAGGCGGAGCACCCTTCTCTTGTAGGTTATGTCGCTCCACCGGAACTTCTTCCTCTTGAGCTTGAGCTTCCTTCCGGCGAACTCTCCATACGGGGCCTTCTTTCCACTCATGATCCTCACCTCATATTATGATCACATCGCTGATGCCGTGGTGCCTCTCCATCAGCTCCTTCACGAGGTTTATGTTCTGCCCGCCCCTCCCGATTGCACGGGGCTTATCGCGCGGGCCGATATCGAGGAGGGCAACCTTCTTCCCATCCCTCTTCTCGGTGATGTGAATCTTTTTAACCTTAACCCCGAGGCTTTTATAAATATTCCTCAGGAACTCCTCGGGATTCTCGGAGTGCTCGATGAGCTCTATATCCTTCCCGAGCATGTTCTGCACGCGCTTCACGCTCGCCCCCTTCTTACCGAGGGCCAAGCCCATCTCGCCCTTCTTGATGACGTAGATGAGCCTGTTCCTATCGGCGTCTATGAGACAGTCGAGGACAGTAGCTCCCGTCATGCTCTCGAAGAGGGCTATGTACTTGATCTGGTCTGTGTTGAGCTTCAGCGGCATTACTCCTTACCCCCGAGGGCCAGTATTTTGCTCTCGCCAGGATCGAGGATCGCTATGGCCGAGACAGTGTGAGGTCTTCCCAAGAGCGTTCCAAGCTCAACGCTCGTCCCCTCGAACTCGTAAACCGGGATCCCACTGAGCTTTGCGTAGTACCTTATGTCCTCCTTCACGTCCGGCCTGCTGTTGCTCGCGACTATGATCATCTTCGCCTCTCCAACCTTGGCGTAGTGGATGCTCTTCTTGGCCCCCATGACGAGCCTTCCCGTGTCCTGAACCTTCCTCAGCTCAAAGGCAAAATCAACCATCCGTTACACCTCCCTACTCCCTTTTCGGTCTCAGGGGGAGAGCCATTGCGAGTTTAACCATCCCAGTGCCAACTGGCACAGGCTGCCCCACGAGCACGTTCTCTACCACGCCGTTGAGCGGGTCAACTTCTCCCCTCTCAGCGGCCTCGAACAGGTGCTGGGTCGTTATCTCGAAGGCCGCCCTTGCGAGGACGCTGGCCTTCTCGCCCACAACACCGTGCCGGCCTATCGGCCTTATGACCCCATCGAGGGTCATCATGTCGGCGACGAGCATTATGTGCCTGACGTCAACCTCAAGGCCCTGCTCGCGCATCGTGTTGACGATCTCCTCTATGATGGCGTTCCTCGCGGCCTCGATCCCGAGCACCTCGGCGATCTCCCAGATGTTGTTCGTCCTGGTTCTCGTCGGGTCGACCCCCGGAACCTTGAGCACCTGCTTGAAGTTCGAGCCCTCGGTGTAGATGACGTATTCGTCGCCTTCCTTCCTTATGATGGTCTTCCCGACGCCAGAGAGACCCTTAAGGCGGTGCTTTTTAACCTTTTCGGAGAGCCTCCTGAGGTCGGAGAGCTTCCCGGCCTTCTTGGGCCTGGCTATTAGGGTGTAGCCATCAACCTCAAACTCCGCACTCTTGAAAGAGCCCGAAAGCTTCTTCAAGACCCTGTCCATGTCCAGGCCGGCCTTCTCAAGCCTCTCAGGGTCTATGTCAACTATGAACTCAAAGTTCAGTATGTCTATTGTGGTCTCCCTCGCCAAGTTCTCTATCGTCGTCCCCTCTATCCTCCTCGCGACCTCAAGGGCCTTCTCCATATCGGCCCTGTGCTCCTCATCGAGGTAGACTGTCATTATGGGCGTCGAAGGGTTCTTCCTGGCGTCAACAATCTCGATGATCCTCGGCAGACCGAGGGTGACGTTGATCTCCGCAACGCCCGCGTAGTGGAAGGTGTTGAGGGTCATCTGGGTGGATGGCTCACCTATGGACTGGGCCGCCACGGTTCCAATGGGCTCTCCCGGCTCAACAAGGGCGTTCTGATACTCGGAGAGGGTCTCCTCGATTATGGCCTCGACTTCAGCCTTCTTCAGTTTGTACTTCCTGTTGTACTCGAGGAGTTTTGAGTAGAGCTTCCCCTTCAGGTCATCAGGAAGCTCGGCCTTGTCAACGAGGCTTTTTATGGTCTTGGCGGATACCATTCGGATCACCTCCTCCCGTTGCCCCTCGATTTGAGCAGCGTCCTCATGATCACCCTGTCAACGTCGAGCGTGCTGCCTCCCCAGCTCCTCATTGGGTCAACGCCGTCCTCCCCGTACTTGAACTGGACTATTATCCCGGTCGGGTCCCTCACGGTTCCGTCGTAGTCAACTTTGAGATCCTGGAGCGCGTTTATGAGCCTGCGCTGCATGTAGCCGCTCTGGGCGGTTCTCACCGCGGTATCGACGAGGCCTTCCCTGCCGCCCATGGCGTGGAAGAAGTACTCCTGGGGGGTGAGTCCGCTCTTGTAGGAGTTCGTGACAAAGCCCCTTGCCCTCGCCCCGAGGTCGCCGGGCTTGAAGTGAGTGAGAACCCTCCCGCGGTAGCCGCGGTAAAGGCGCTTTCCGCGGATCGACTGCTGGCCGAGCATCGCCGCCATCTGGGTGATGTTGAGGATCTTGCCCCTCGCACCGGTCTTCGCCATTACGACGGCGTGGTTCCCCATACCGAGGTACTTCTCGGCCACGCTGCCGGCGTTGTCACGGGCCTCCGCGAGGACTGCCATGATCTTGCTCTCAAGGGTCTCCTCAAGGCTCTTGCCCGGGAGGGGCTCAAGTTCGCCCCGCCTGTAGGCGTCTATGAGCCTGTTGACCCTCTCCTCCGCGTCCCGGATTATCTCGCTGATTCTGTCGAGGGCCTCCTCCGGCAGGTCTTCATCGTCTATGGCAGTTGTGAAGCCCCTGTGCGTTATAACCCAGATGGCCAGTTTGGTCACCTGGTCGAGGAACTGCCTGGCCCTCTCCGCCCCGTACTCCCTCACGATGATGTCGAGTAGCTTCCCGTCCTCCCTTCCGTAGGCCTTCTTGTCTATGGCACCGCTGAGGAGCTTCCCGTTCTGGATGTAGACGAAGCCGTCGTAGGCGAGCTCCCTCACCTCATCAGGATCGGGGATGAACTTCTCCTCGATGAGCCTCTCAAGTGCGTCGCAGCGCTCGGACTCATCGCAGAGCTTGTTGCGGTACCAGATGGTCAGGTCGTCGGGGAGGAGCAGGGAGAATATCGCCTTCCCGCTCCAGAGTGGTTCCCCGTTCTCGAACTTATCCGGTTCGGGGAGCTCGTCAACTTCAACCCCCGCGAAGGTCAGCATCTGCTCCACCTCGGGCCTCGTGAAGTAGGCCCCCTCACGGGTCAGCAGGTAGCCGCCGGAGATGTGATCCTGGATCCCTGCTATGAGAGGCCCTCCGTAACGCGGGGATATGATGTGGTTCTGAACCTCCATGAGGATCTTCGCCTCGGCCTGGGCCTCCTCTGTCTGGGGGACGTGGAGGTTCATCTCGTCACCGTCGAAGTCGGCGTTGTAGGGCGGGCAGACGGGGAGGTTGAGGCGGAAGGTTCTGTAGGGCATGACGCGGACGCGGTGGGCCATTATGCTCATCCTGTGGAGGCTTGGCTGTCTGTTGAAGAGAACTATGTCCCCGTCCTCAAGGTGCCTCTCGACGGTCCACCCTATGTCGAGGAGCTCGTTGACGATCTTCTCACGGTTGTTCTCCATGATCCTGATCCTTCTCCCCTCGGGGTCTATAACGTAGTTGGCACCAGGGTACTTCTCCGGCCCGTTCATAACCCTCTCCCTGAGCTTCTCGAAGTTGAACTCCGTCACCTTCTCGGGAACCGTAAGCTCCATTGCTATGGCCAAGGGAACACCGACCTCGTTGATGCTTATCATCGGGTCGGGGCTTATCACCGTCCTCGCCGAGAAGTTGACGCGCTTGCCGCTGAGGTTTCCCCTGAAGCGGCCTTCCTTGCCCTTAAGGCGCTGGGCGAGGGTCTTGAGGGGTCTCCCGCTCTTGTGCTTTGCAGGCGGGATGCCCGATGTCTCGTTGTTTATGTAGGTCGTCACGTGGTACTGGAGGAGATCCCAGAGGTCTTCGATGATGAGCTGGGGTGCTCCTGCCTCTATGTTGCTCTTGAGGCGGTTGTTTATCCTTATAATGTCAACGAGCTTGTGGGTGAGGTCGTCCTCCGCCCTGATGCCGCTTTCGAGGGTTATCGAGGGCCTCATGGTAACCGGCGGGACGGGAAGGACTGTTAGAACCATCCACTCGGGGCGGGACTTCTCTGGATGGAGGCCGAGGAGTGGCAGATCCCTGTCGGGAATCCTCTCAAGCCTGTCCCTTATCTCGGTCGGCATCATCCTGTGCTTGTACTCGTTGCCCTCCTCGTCCTTTCTGAGCTCGTAGTATATCGTCGGCCTCTCGAACTTTATCGGGAACTGCGGGGCGCCGCAGTGAGGGCAGACCATTCTCTCCTTGGCCTTCTTGTGTATCTCCTTGATGAGCTTGTCCTTGGCCTTCTTCCTGTCGCCGACGACCTCGAACTTCTTCATGTACTCATCTATCTCCTCGTCCGTGAGCTTTATCCTGCCGCACTCGCGGCATGTGCTCTCCAAAACGCGATGTATCGTTTTGGCAAAGCCGACGTGGATCACGGGCCTCGCGAGCTCTATGTGGCCGAAATGGCCCGGGCACTCGCCGGCCCTGGCGCCGCAGGTCTCGCATCTAAGCCCGGGGTCTATCACACCGAGCCTCTTGTCCATAAGGCCGCCCTCTATAGGATAGCCGTCGTCGTCGTAGGTGTCGGGCACGGTTATCTCGGCCGCGCTCATCTTCCTTATTTCCTGGGGTGAGAGTATGCCGAACTCAATACTTCCGATGACCTTCTTCATTGACTGCATGGCCATCACACCCTATCCTTCAATTTGAGCGAAGGCCGTATCACCATCGCCTTCAGCTCATCGAGGAGGAGCTTGAACGCGTAGCTCATCTCCACCTTGCTTATCCTCTCCTCCTCCCCGCATACGGGGCAGTACACCTTGCCGCGGCGCTTGTCCTCGATGGCAATGTGCCCGCAGTTCTCGCAGACCCACACTTCGGTCTTGTCGCTCTCCTCAAGCAGGCGCTCTATCAGGAGCATCGCTGCCCCATGGCCAACGAGCACGTCCCTCTCCATCTCACCGAACCTCAGACCTCCCTCGCGGGCCCTTCCCTCGGTCGGCTGCTTGGTGAGAACCTGAACCGGACCGCGAGAGCGGGCGTGCATCTTGTCTGCCACCATGTGGTGTAAGCGCTGGTAGTAGATCACGCCGACGAATATGTCCGCCTCCAATCTCCTGCCGGTTATCCCGTCGTACATGATCTCCCTGCCGTTGTGCCTGAAGCCGAGCTCCTCCAGCTCCCTTCTGAGCTTCTCCTCGGGTTCGCCTATGAAGGCGGTCCCATCAACGCGCCTGCCCTTCAGCGCGGCCACCTTTCCACCTATTGCCTCTATGAGCTGCCCAACGGTCATGCGGCTCGGGATGCCGTGCGGGTTGACGATTAAGTCGGGAACGATTCCGCTTTCCGTCCAGGGCATGTCCTCCTGCGGGACGATTAAGCCGATGACGCCCTTCTGTCCGTGCCTGCTCGCGAACTTATCGCCGAGCTCTGGTATGCGCAGGTCCCTCACCGTTACCTTGACGAGCTTCGTCCCGTCCCCGGTCTCCGTGAGGATGACCTTGTCGACGATGCCCCTCTCACTCGGCCTCACACTTATGCTCGTCTCCCTCCTCTCCTGGAGGGCTATCCCGCCAAGCCCGCTCTGCTCCTCAAGGAACCTCGGCGGGGAAGTCCTGCCAACAAGAACGTCCTTTCCCTCAACCTTTGATTCGGGGAAAATTATGCCGTCCTCGTCAAGGTTCCGGTAGTACCTGTCCCCGAGGTAGCCTTTGATGGTCGGGTCGGGCTTCTCAAAGCGGTCCATCTGGCCGCCGAGGTAGCGCTTTTCCTCGGCCTCATAGGTTCTGAAAAAGCTGCTCCTCCCGAGGCCGCGCTCTATGGAGGCCTTGTTCATTATTATGGCGTCCTCCATGTTGTAGCCGTGATAGCTGAGAACCGCAACCACGAAGTTCTGGCCTGCCGGCCTCTCCTCAAAGCCAACCGCCTTCATGATCCTTGAGTTGACGAGGGGGATCTCCGGGTAGTGCATCAGGTGCCCCCGCGTGTCTACCCTTATCCTGAAGTTGGCGCTGCCGAGCCCGAGGCTCTGCTTTGCCATGCCGGCCCCGTAGGTGTTTCTCGGGGCAGCGTTGTGCTCTGGATAGGGAACGAGAGAAGCGGGAATCCCGAGTATTGCTGCTGGCATAAGCTCAAGGTGGGTGTGCTCCTCGGTGACCTCCCAGGGCCAGGTCGCAACGTAGGCGTTCTCCTCCTCCTCGGCGTCGAGGTACTCTATAACGCCCATCCTTATGAGGTCGCTCCAGCTCAGTGTGCCGTTCTTTATGCCCTCCACGTGCTCCCGGGTGAGCTTTGGCTTTCCATTCTCAACGATTATCAGGGGGCGCCTGACCCTGCCGTCGTCGCTGTTAACGTATATCTCCCTAACGTCCTCGTCCTCGTAGATCGCTATGTTGATGACGTCGCTCAGGTTGCCGCTTCTCCTCTCCCTCCTGACTTTCTCGACGAGCTGCCTCCCGTTTTCGGTCGTGCCTATGAGAACGCCGTTGAGGTAGACCCTGTAAATACCAGGTGATGGCCTGCGCTCCTCAAGGGGCGTTATGCCGAGCCCCATCAGGTACTCCTTAACCTCCTTCTCGGGGACGCCCGTTGTGATCTGGGACATCAGGGCGAGGTTCTTAACGAGACCGCAGTTGGGACCCTCCGGGGTTTCCGTCGGGCAGATCCTGCCCCAGTGAGTTCCGTGAAGGTCTCTTGCCTCGAAGTGCGGTTGCTCCCTGCTCAGAGGAGATGTAACGCGCCTTAGATGGGAGAGGGTTGAGATGTAGTTCGTCCTGTCGAGGAGCTGGCTGACGCCCGTCCTTCCACCGGGCCAGGAGCCTGTTGCGAGGGCGTGCTCGATCCTCTCGCTCAGGACGTCCGGCCTCACGGAGTTCCTCACAAAGCGCTGGATGTTCTCAAAGGTGTAGCGCTCGCCCTTCCTCTGGTATGTTTTGGTCATCTGGTACTGCATATCCTTAACGAGCTGACCGAAGGCTATCCTGAAGAGGTCTTTGAGGAGGTCACCGGCGAGCTTCAGCCTCTTGTTGGCGTAGTGATCCTTGTCGTCTTCGCCGCGGAGCCCGAGGGAGAGTTCGAGAACCTTGAGGGCCATCATGCCGAGGTAGTAAGCCTTCGCGCTTCTGTCCTCGGGAGAAACCCCCATATGGGGAAGGAGGTTGTTGTCTATAACGTTCTCGGCCCTTCTGAGCCTGTATTCCCTGGGCTGTCCTGGGAGGGAGAGCTTTCCTATGTAGTCCATGGCCTCCTCCTGGGTTCTTATATCGCTGGCGTCCTCAAGGTTGTCAAAGAGAACCTGCTGTATCCTCGGATCGTCGCTCACTGCCTCTACTATCTCCTTATCGGTCAGGAGACCGAGGGCGCGCATTACGTAGACGAATTTCACTGGCTTGGGGACGTTGGGGATGGTAACGTAGAGGATCCCGTCTTTCCTCCTCTCCACGGTTATAAGGGCGCGGTAGCCGTGCCTGTAGGAGAAGACCTTTGCAACGACCTTGTTCTGCCTCTCATCCCTCTCAACGAGGGTCTTGTTCGGGGCAAGGTCTTCAATGGAGACTATAACCCTCTCCGAGCCGTTGATTATGAAGTATCCCCCCGGGTCCTTCGGATCCTCACCGAGCTTTATGAGCTCCTCATCGCTGAGTCCGTAGAGCTTGCAGGCCTTGGACTTCAGCATAAGCGGCAGTTCGCCGATGCGGACCTCAACCGGCTCCTGCTCGATCCCGTTGATAACGGGAATAAGCTCCAGAAAGAGAGGAGCCGAGTAGGTCAAGTTCCTTATCCTCGCGTCCATGGGATAGAGTGGTCTTCTCTGCCCCTGTGCCTCCTGAAACACCGGCTCTCCAAGGCGTATCTTCCCGAATCTGACCTCAAAGTTAGGAATGTCCGGCTTAAGGCCGCCGAACTCGTCTATAACCTCCTGGAGGCCGTGGTCAATGAACGCGTTATATGAATCGAGATGCTGCCTGACGAGGCCCATTTCCTTCCAGTAGGACTCCATAACAAGCCACAGATCGTTGGGAGTAAACTCAACAACGCTCAAACCCCTGGATGCCATGATCTCACCCCTCAAACTCATCCCTCAACCACGAGGCGGTAGTAATAGTAGACCCCTGCCGTTGGGCTCTTCCTCTTTATCTCAATCACGTCCCCTGGCTTGGCACCGAGCTCAACCACTGCAGGGTCAGAAACGAGTATCTGAGGCAACTGGGATATTTTGATCCTGTATCTGTTGAGGAGCTCCTCTTTCTCCTTCTCGCTGAGCACCCTGTGCTCCGGAACCAGCTCATGCATGAACACGTTAAACTCCTTCTTTGTCGCCACCGAGAAATGCCCCCTTACAGTTTTTTAGAATATCTCCACTACCCCCCGCTTTGGGTTCTCCTATATAAGCTTTTCGAGGATGGAATGTGGCGGAGGGATTTATAGGGTTTACGAAAAGTTTAAGAGGAGATCCGAGGACTGAGAGGTTCCTCAAGGTTCATAAGTGTTCACCACCCAACCTCTAACGCGGGACAAACTTTTTAAATCGGCCCCTGGATATATGGACGACCGCGCGGTGGTAGTCTAGCCTGGTCCAGGACACCGGCCTTCCAAGCCGGTAACCCGGGTTCGAATCCCGGCCACCGCACCAGCATTTCTCACAGAAGGCCGAGCGTCCCCTTGAGCATTGCGATCTGCCTCTCCGAAAAGGCGTCGCTTACAACAACGTAAAACCCCGAGCCGTGGATCACAGCTTCGTCGTGCAGCTTTCCAATGAACCTTAACGTTCCAACATCCCCGTTTTCAAGAAACATGTATTCAACCCCTTCGAGCACCACATCGGTTCCCCTGTTCCTTATGTTATCGAGCGCCATGGACTCCAGCCGGTACAGCTCCCTGGGCCCAACGCTCATCGGCGAGCTAACGTTGCTGAGCCACACTGGAATTACATTGGAACTCAGGGGATCCAGTAGTCTCTCAAGGTAAGAGGGATGAAACCTCGTTACAAGAAAGATCGGTTTTTTGGCGGCCTTTGACCTAAGGAAGGAGACAAAACGATCGTATGGAACTAAGGGGTAATCCTCGCTCCACTCCTCTGGACTGCGCCTCCTAAGGGACAACACCATACTGCACACCTACATCGCTGTTTACAACTGTTCTCCTTATAAGATTAACTACAAATGGGAGCACTATGTAGCATATCCAACATATTTCACGCTAAGATTCAATAAAAACCTTAAAATGTATACATTTTAGTAACATCTTAGGTTGAAACAAATCACATTCAGAACATAAACCTGAAAGTTCAATAAATATAACAAAATGGTCGCAACTGGGCTTCGAAGATCCACTCAACTGCGCTGGCAGAGTTCGAGAAGCACACCCGTTACGGCCTTTGGATGAACGAAGGCTATCTTCGCACCACCGGCGCCTATCCTCGGCTTCTCGTCTATCAGGCGGTAGCCCTTCTCCTTCAGCTCCTTTAGGTGCTCTTCGATGTTGTCAACGCCCAGGGCGATGTGGTGTATTCCCTCGCCGCGCTTCGCTATGAACTTCGCTATCGGCGAATCCTCTGCTGTTGGCTCCAAAAGCTCAATCCTGCTTTCCCCAATGTGTATTATGGCAGTTCTAACCTTCTGATCCGGCACTTCCTCGATCTCGTCAACCTTAAGGCCCAGGCCTTCCCAGACCTTTACGGCCTCTTCAAGGCTCCTAACGGCTATACCAACGTGGTCTATCTTTCTAAACATGCTATCACCTCCAGAGATCCTCCTTAAGTTTCTCCATCACGATTCGAGAAGCCGAGTAGGGGTCGAGCTTCCTCTCCACAACCTCGTCAATGAGTTCCTTGGCCTCTCCTTCCGCAAGCCTCTCCTCGACCCTCTTGGCGACTGAGGATGCTATTATTGTCTTGACTTCTTCCCTCGCGCGGAAGGTTCTGCGCTCCCTCAGCCTTCCGCTCGACTCCATGTACTCCATGTGCCTCTTTATGGCCTCCCAGAGGGGCCTGACTCCCCTGAGTGTGAAGGCGGTGGTTTCGACTATTGGCGGCTCCCAGCCGAGCTCCTTCCACTTGTCCCTCTCGAACTCAAGGGCCATCTTGAGCTCAAGGTAGACCATCTCAACCCCTTCCCTGTCGGCCTTGTTGATGGCGAATATGTCAGCCACTTCCATGAGGCCGGCCTTTATGGCCTGAACCTCGTCGCCAAGACCGGGGACGGTTACGAGGACAACTGTGTCGGCAGTCTTGACAATATCCACCTCTATCTGGCCGACTCCAACGGTCTCGACGAATATTAAGTCATAGCCAGAGGCATCGAGAACCTTTATCGCGTCGTTGGTCGCTTTTGCCAAGCCCCCGAGGGCACCGCGAGTTGCCATGCTCCTTATGAAGACGCCTGGATCTGTTGAGTGCCTCTGCATCCTCAGCCTGTCGCCGAGTAAAGCCCCGCCTGTGAAGGGCGAAGTCGGATCAACGGCTATGACACCAACCCTATGCCCCTCATCCCTTGCCAATTTTATGAGCTTGTCGAGGAGGGTTGACTTCCCGGAGCCGGGGGGGCCGGTTACGCCCACGACGTATGCCTTTCCCGTAAGGGGGTAAACCCGCTGGATTACCTCCTTAGCTTTCTCCTCGTCGTTCTCCACGAGGGTTATGAGCCTCGCTATGGCCTTCTTGTCGCCCTTGAGTGCAAGGTCAATTAAGCCGTCGAGCTCTTCGGCCATAGGCATCACTGGAGAAATTATCCAGGAGAAATATAAAGTTAAGCCCCGAACCTTTTGAGGTTCTCAACGGCCTTATCAACGGCCTCTATTATGGCCTTAAGAGGTGTTCCAGGGCCGAAGACCTCGAAGACGCCCATCTTCTTTAGTTCTTCTGCATCATCCGGGGGGATTATCCCGCCGGCGAAGACGGCCACGTCCTCCCCGGGCTTCAGCCCCTTCTCCTCCAAAAGCCTGAGTATCTTCGGGATGAGAACCATGTGCGCACCGGAGAGGATGCTTATCCCCAGAACGGACGCGTCTTCTTGAACCACCGTTTCGACTATCTGCTCCGGCGTCTGCCTTATTCCGGTGTAGATGACCTCGTAGCCTGCCTCTTTGAGGGCCCTCGCAACTACCTTTGCCCCCCTGTCGTGGCCGTCGAGGCCGGGCTTCGCTACGACAACGCGGACTTTTGAGCGGTCTACCATGAGCACCACCGCATGAAATTGGGCGGGATGATATTTAAAGGTTTGTCAAATTTCAAAGCCCGCTTTTACTTTGGATATTTTGTCCAGAAGGGTTTTAAAGCCGGCCCGCGGAGAGTTGAACATGTTGGTGTTTCCTCACGACGCCCACACCCACACTACCTACTCGGACGGAAGTGGCTCAATAGGGGACAACGTTGCCAGTGCGGAGGCCCGGGGACTCCTCCTCCTTGGGATAACAGACCACGGGCATTACATGAGCCCCGGGACGTTCAAGAGGTACGTGAGGGAGGTGAGGCGCTGGGCGGCGGAGTCGGGGCTGGTTCTCATGCTCGGAGTGGAGGGGAACATAACGGAGAACGGCGTGGATGTGCCGGAGTGGATGGCCAGGGAACTGGACTATGTGATAGCGAGCGTCCACAGGCGGGTGAGAACCGCGGATGAGTACATCCGTCTCGTGAGAATGGCCCTCATCAGCGGAGAGATGGACGTTATAGGCCATTTCGGGGCGAGCTTTCCCCACGTGGGCTTTCCAAGGGAGGGGGAACTCAGGGAGGTACTGGAGCTGGCGGAGGCCAAGGGGGTGGCGTTCGAGATAAACGCCAGCTACCACGTTCCAGACGTGGCCTTTCTCAGGGAGTGCATAAAGAGAGGGGTTAAGCTGACCTTTGCCAGCGACGCCCACAGCCCCGAAGAGGTCGGAAGGGTTGGCTGGAGTGAGAAGGTTTTCAGAAGGGCCGGAGGCAGAAGGGAAGACCTGCTCTTCGGCGAAATCCTGTAGGCTCTCAGACCGTAAGGTTTATAAATCAGTTTGGGGTGGTGTTATTGGAATCTCCGTAGGGAGGCGCATCCGGAATCGGATTTGGCGCAGTTGGAGGCTCTGGCGGGCCGGTAGCTCAGCCTGGTATGAGCGCCGCCTTGGCAAGGCGGAGGCCCCGGGTTCAAATCCCGGCCGGTCCACCAGCCTTTTGGGCGGGCCCGTGGTCTAGACTGGTTATGACGCCACCCTGACAAGGTGGAGGTCCGGGGTTCGAATCCCCGCGGGCCCACCAGCACAAGATTCTTGCTTAAAATTGCAATTTTGGCTAGGATTTCTCGCTCGGAGTTGCTTTGGGAAAAGTGGGTTCTCTTTGAAGAGCGTTTTTCAAGTGGGTTCGAGTTTTTTAGCGCTCCGAAGGAGCGGCATTTTTAGTGAACCCCTTCAAGGAGAGCCCCGTCAGAGAATCCACTCGTTAATGCTGCGAATTGAGTTGAATCCTTAAGATGGAGAGTATTAATGAGGAATCACGAACTTGATCAAACTTTGCACCGCAAAGTTTCAGCGCTGACGGAAAGTTAAGGACTATTTCGAATGCCAAAATGAGAGGATTCCTTGTTTAGTGATCGTTTTAAGCGTGAATTCCTCCACCGTTGTCCCTTTCCTGTGAGCTCCTTCCCTTTGACGCTCTTCGAGAGCTGCTAAAATCGAACTCCCTTTGCAGCGGGGGTTGGGGATGGTTAAAAGGGATTAGGCAATTGCCGATAGATTTATAATCCTGAGGCCGTACCATCTACTATGCTGGAAAAAGAAAAGGAAGCCCTCGCAAGGCGCGTGGCCGGGGAGATAGCACTCTCCCATGAGCCTGGAAAGACGATGAGAAAGTGGCGCGAAATATTCGGGATAAGCCAGACCGAGCTCGCCGAGCACCTCGGTGTCTCCTCCTCGGTTATAAGCGACTACGAGGGGGGCAGAAGGAAGAGCCCGGGGGCATCGACGATAAGGAAGTTCGTTGAGGCGCTCATCGAGATAGACGAAAAACGCGGTGGCAACGTCATCAGGGCCTTCAGCAAGACCATTGAAGGAGAGCTTCCAACCGATGCAATACTCGATATCAGGGAGTTCTCCCTGCCCGTTACCATAGCCGACGTCGTTAAGGCCGTGAAGGGTGAGGTGGCCGCCAACGAGGATCTCCTCGGCAGGAGGATATACGGCTACACCGTGGTCGACAGCATAAGGGCCATACTGGAGATGAGTAGCGAGGAGTTCCTCAAGCTCTACGGCTGGACAACCGAGAGGGCCCTGGTATTCACCAAGGTCTCTACCGGGAGGAGCCCGATGATAGCGGTCCGCGTCCAGGGGCTGAAGCCGGCGGTAATAGTTCTCCACGGGGTCAAAAAACTCGACACCTTAGCCGTCAAGCTGGCCGAGCGTGAGAGAGTCCCGCTGGTCGTATCCAAGGCGAAGGACGAGAGCGAACTCATAGCGGGCCTCAGAAAGCTCGTCGAAGAAACTGGAAGGGAACTCTAAAGCTCCTTCCTCCTCCAGATTCCCTCCCGAGCAAGCTCCGTGAGCCTGTCCCTTATGTAGGTGAGGACATCGCTCAGCGTCTTCCCGTTGTCGTATTCTTCCACTATCCTCTCCAGTTCTTCCCTCTGGAGGTTCCTCAGCTCTCCAGCTAACTCGATCATCCTCGGATAGGCCCTTACTATGTTGTCCACTATCGTTATGTCGGCCATCCTGGCGCTTCTCGAAAGCGGGTTGAGGTCAACCGTAACAACGAACTTGCCCATCCCCACGAGGGCCTCGGTTCTGTCGCCGTCCTCAAGGGGGACGAGGACAACGTCAGCTCTCCAGATGCCCTTCTCGTCGACCTTACCGCGCTCGTGCTCTAATCCGGGAATCCTCTTCGTCGGGTTTATCCCGAGTATCTCCACATCGGGATCGTGCTTCCCCAACTCCTCGGCTATCGCTCTAACGCGCTCTTCCGTCCGGTAGAAGAGGTTTACCTCAAGCTTGGCGTTGAGGGCTTTCGCGAGCTCTACGGTCTCCTTCGGGACGAGGGCCGCGACGTTGCCGTTCACCGAAATGACAGGGTGCTTTGCCAAGAGGAACTTTGCAACCACGGCCCTCATAGCCCTCTCCGCCGGCTCTATAGTCCTCTCGCCGATGAGGTAGTCGAAGGCCTCGCCCCGTCCATGGGCTATCAGCCCGGCTTTAGCCGTCATGCCCCTCTCCATGCCCTCTATTATCCTTTCCCTGTAGTAGAGGCTCCAGTATCTGGGATGACTCCTCGGTATCTTCACCATTACAACCACCGAAGTTCCTTCACCGGCGTCCCTAAAAACCTTCTCGATCCCTCCGTGCCCTAAGACAAAAGTTCCCTGAGAGCTTATTTAGCTTAAAGGAGGGTTCTAAACCTTTGGTTTAAGAAACCCGTATAAGACCTTTACCCAAAACTGGGAATGAATATGCCTGATCACGTGTACGTGGTGGTGCATATGGGGTACAGGATAACGGCAAAGCAGGATTTGAGCCCGATTGATTACTTCGTCGAGGTCGAGGCACCTCACATAGCTCGGGCGTGGAAACCTGGACAGTTCGTTGTCTTCATACTCCACGAGAGGGGCGAGAGGGTTCCGATGTCTGTTTACAAGGCCGAAAACGGGAAAATCGGAATGTTCATCAGGAAGCTCGGGAAGACGAGCTTACAGCTCTACTACGAGTTCAACGTCGGGGACGAGCTCTACAGCATTGTTGGCCCACTGGGAAAGCCGATAAAGGTAAAGCACTACGGAAACGTCGTCTTCGCTTCCGATGCGGTCTGCGGGCAGGCGGAGAACTACGCAACGCTTAAGGCCATGAAAAAAGCTGGAAACTACACGATATCGATACAGAGCTTTGAGAATAAGCAGAACGTCTACCCCGAGGAGTTTCTCGCGAAGCCCGTTGCCGACGAGCACTACATAACCACAGAGGACGGGAGCGTCGGGAGGAAGGGACACTACCTCGATGTTGTGAAGGAGCTCATCGAGAGGGATAAGGTAGACATAATCTTTGCCGGCGGAAAGCTCGGCTCCCTTGCCAAACTTGCCGAACTGACGAGGCCCTACGGAATCCCAACGATAACGACGGTGAGGCAGATAATGGTGGACGGAACAGGAATGTGCGGCTCGTGCAGGATACTCTACGGGGACGAGATAAAGTTCGCCTGCCGGGACGGCCCGATGTTCGATGCCCATAAGGTGGACTGGGAAGATGTCCTGAGGAGGGCCAACCGCTTCCTTGAGCAGGAGAAGCTCGCGAAGGAGCGCTACTTAGAGGAGCTCAGGGCGAAGGGGGTGATCTGAATGGCGAGGAGGAAGAAGCCGAAGCTCATCAAGGAGAAGGTCCCAACACCGGAAAGGCCTGTGGAGGAGCGAATTAAGGACTTCGAAGAGGTCAACCTCGGCTACACCTTTGAGCTCGCCGTTAAGGAGGCTGAGCGTTGTCTTCAGTGCCCTGCTGAATACGCCCCCTGCATCAAGGGCTGTCCGGTTCACATAGACATTCCCGGCTTCATAAGCAAGCTCGTCGAATACCGCGATAACCCAGACAAGGCCGTAAAAGAGGCCCTGAGGGTAATCTGGACTGACAACACCCTGCCAGCGATAACTGGAAGGGTCTGCCCGCAGGAGGACCAGTGTGAGAAGAACTGCGTCATGGGCAAGGTCGGGGACGTCATAGACATCGGCAAGCTCGAAAGGTTTGTTGCGGACTACGCGAGGAAGCACGGCATAGAGGACGAGCTGTTGGAGGAGATGAGGCCACCGGTCTGCGGGAAAGGGAAGGTGGCGGTCGTTGGAGCTGGCCCCGCTGGACTCACCTGCGCCGGTGAACTGGCGAAGCTCGGCTACGACGTAACGATTTACGAGGCCCTGCACAAGCCTGGAGGGGTCTTGGCCTACGGCATCCCCGAGTTCAGGCTCCCCAAGGAGATACTTGAGAAAGAGCTCAACAAGCTGAGAAAGCTCGGCGTTGAAATCCTCACAAACCACGTAGTTGGGAGGACCGTTACGATTGAGGAGCTGCTTGAGGAGTACGATGCCGTCTTCATAGGAACGGGGGCTGGAACGCCGAAGCTCCTCAACATCCCGGGCATACTTCTGGGAAGGATCTACAGCGCGAACGAGTTCCTAACGAGGATAAACCTCATGAAGGCCTACGAGTTCCCGGAGTACGACACACCGATAGCAGTGGGAAAGAAAGTCATCGTCATCGGCGCGGGGAACACTGCAATGGACGCGGCACGCTCGGCTTTGAGGCTTGGGAGTGAGGTTACGATAGCCTACCGCCGCGGAAGGGAGGACATGACGGCCCGTATCGAGGAGATCAAACACGCGGAAGAGGAGGGGGTTAAGTTCGAGTTCTTCCTCCAGCCTGTGGAGTTCATAGGGGACGAGAACGGCAGGGTCAAAGCGGTAAAGTTCGAGAGGATGAGGCCGCTTGAGGAGCGCGATAGGAGGGGCAAGAGGAAGATAGTCGGAACCGGCGAGTACGTCACGCTACCTGCCGACACGGTGATCATAGCGATAGGCCTCGAACCCAACAGGATAATAACTGAGACGCCTAACCTGAAGACGAACCCCAACGGGACCCTGGTGGTCGATGAGAACCTGATGACGAGCATTCCAGGCGTTTTTGCAGGTGGTGACGCGATAAGGGGCGAAGCAACCGTTATCTTAGCAATGGGCGACGGGAAGAAGGCAGCAAAGGCGATATGCGACTACATAGAGAAGAAAAGGGCCAACGCCTGATCACCATTCCCTTTTTCTGCTCCCGATGAACAGCCCTGTCTTCAGGTAGGCCATGTACTCGTCGTGGGCGAACTTAAAGCTGAAGGCCTGCGTTTCCTCCGGGGAGAGCCACTCAACTTCCTCCGGAACGCCCTCTACCCAGAGGTAGACAAGACCGTCCGGATCGCGCGCTATTAGGAGGGTGTACACGGGTTTTCCAAGCTCCTGGGCGAGCTTTACCTCCCTTCCAACCAGTGAAGTGAACTTGCCGAGCGGTGCGACGGCAATGAAGATTTCCGCGTCTTTTATCCTGCCGCTCGTGTCCCTGAGGCCGTATTCGGACGGCACGAGGATGTTGTTGGAGTCGAACTTCTCTTCTATGAGCTCAACTATCGCCCTCTCCGTTCTGGTGTGGTAGAGGAAAGTCGGCTCGCTGAGGTACACGAAGGGCCCGCGTTTCTCCTTTTTCCTTTTGAGAAAACCCAGCATCGAACCACCTCAGGTGGGGATAATCTCCTCATCCGCTCAGGAGGGATGACACTCATCATCGGTTCGCGACTCAAATCTCCCTTCTACGGCCTTCTTTCGGCCAAAGGAGACTTTTCCGGGGAGTGGGTGTCATCGGTTGAAGATGCCTCATCATCCCACCCCTTCGAAAGTGCTCTAGAAAGGAGGGGTTAAAAGGTTTTGGCGTCTGGGAGGTGCTGCAAAACCTTTATATTCAAAAATTCTCATTTTCATCCAGTTATATTAGGGTTATGGTGAGAAAATATGAACATCATAGAGGTCCTGAGGCGGCTCTCAGAACTGGGAGATGTCTTCACCAAGAAGGAGGCCCAAGAGAAGCTCGGCATGAGCACGAAGCAGTTAAACTACTACCTTGAGGCGCTCCTCAGAGAGGGGTTTCTCCGGAGAGTCGCCAAGGGCATCTACGCTCTCTCCTTAGAACCTGGAAGGGCCTCTTCCCCTCACGAGTTCGTTTTGGGGCAGTTGCATACTGGTCCGCCCTGAACTACTACGGACTGACCGAGCAGATCCCAAGAACGGTTTTCGTCCAGACACCAGTGAAGAAGGACTACCGGAAGCTCCTGATCGTCGACGGCAAGAGGTTTAAGGTGGTCGTAGTCAGCCCTGAGAAGTTTTTTGGAATTAACACCATACGTCTTGGACGCAGAAAGGTTCGGATAACAGATCCAGAAAAGACGGTAGTGGACTGTTTGGACAAGCCCAAGTACTGCGGGGGGATAATCGAGGTTCTTAAGGCCCTCAAGAACGCGAGACTGGATTATGAAAAGCTGCTGGAGTACGCCGAGAGGATGAAGAGCAGGGCCGTTCTGAAGCGTTTGGGATTTTTGAGTGAGAGATTAGCGCTTGGGATTGAGAAGGAAATTAGACTTTCTGAAAAGGACAGGAGAAGTTTCGCACTTCTCGACCCTTCAATGCCCCCTGAAGGTCGCTTTAACTATCGGTGGGGCCTTCGGATCAACGTTCCGGATGATTACTGGGAGGAGGTAGAATGATTGAGGAGGAGATAAAAGTCCTGAGTTCCGAGCTTGGGGTTCCGCTCTCCAAGGCAGAAGGCCTTACTATGAAAAGGCCTGGGAGAGCAGTCTGGGTCATCAGCTGAGGGAACTGCCGGAGTTTGATGCCGTGTGGAAGGATGTTCTGGGCTTTTTGGAGAAAATCATCAGAAGGCCTGGCTCTTGGCCTTGAGGCATGCCTTATTAAACCTTTAGCCCAAACATTGCCCGGTGATAAAATGCGCGTCATCCCGCTCGCAAGCGAAAGCCTCGGTGTGAGAAGTTTAGCGACCTTCGTGGAGGCCTCTGGCTTAAAAATCCTCATCGACCCTGGCGTTGCCCTCGGACCAAAGCGCTACGGCCTTCCGCCGGCCAAAATCGAAATTGAAACCCTTCAGAGGATGAGGAGAAAGCTCCAGGGCTACGCAAAGAGGGCCGACGTAGTGACCATCTCCCACTACCACTACGACCACCACACGCCCTTCTTCGAGGGCCTGTATGAGAGCGCGAGCGAGGAATACGCAAGGGAGATATACGCTGGAAAGCTCCTCTTCATCAAGCACCCGAGGGAGAACATAAACTTCAGCCAGAGAAAGCGCGCCTGGGCCTTTTTGAAAAACGCGGAGCAGATAGCAGAGGAAATCGAGTTCGCGGACGGGAGAGCCTTTGATTTAGGTGGGGTTAGGCTTGAGTTCTCTCCAGCCGTTCCGCACGGGAGCGAGGGGTCTAAGCTCGGCTTCGTGGTGATGGTCCTCATAGATGACGGCTCAAAACGAATAATCCACGCCAGCGACATACAGCTGTTGAACAGGAAAGCGGTCGAGTGGATAGCCGAGAAGAGCCCAGATTTGCTCATAACCGGTGGGCCGCCCACTTATCTCGGTCCGAGGGCTGCAGGTTCGTGGGAGACAGGGGCTAAGAACCTCAACGAGATAATCCGCGAGACGAACGCTGAAGTAATCCTCGACCACCATATCGTCAGGGACAAGCGCTATCCCGAGTTCTTTAACGAGCTTGAAAAGAGACCCAAAACCTTCGCCGGTTTTCTTAAGGTAGAGGACAGACCTCTGGAGGCGTACAGGAGGGAGCTGCACAGGATTGAAAAAGGGGAAGAGGTTGGAGTGCCCTTCGGGATTGGGTGAGACATTAACACCCCAAAGATGGTTCACTGGGTCTACCTCTTCACAAGCAGGAGCGACGCTTCCTTTCCTTCCTCGGTGCCTTTCTTAAAGAATCCGAAGTGCACCGTGTACAGAATCTGCATCCTGCAGAGCCGGTCTTTACCGCCATTGATGAGAAGGAGGTAGTCGCCCGCCGTGAGGTAAGGTGCGGTAAGGGGGGAAAGCTCAGTGAAACCCGCCGTACAGGTCTCGTTCCCGATTTCCACTGCGTAAGTGCTGTAGGGTATCCCGCTGTAGGTCGCCGTTCCCCTCGTCCAGTTGGAGGGGATTAACCTGACCGTTACGTCGTTCACCTTGACGATATCGGGCGAGAACTTTACGTCCCCCCCGCAGTGTGGATCTTTGTAGTCGTGGACGGAGAGGACAACGTAATCGTAGGTCGCGTTGCCGATCCGGATTGTCGTTTCGTTTATAACCGTAGAATCGCCGAGGAATAATCGGGAAATGTTGGACAGCGACCTTAAGACGTTCTCATTCTCCTTTTTGGATGCCGCGACACGATAAAGGGCCTTGGCCTCTTCGAGCTCGCCCTTCATGAGATCCACTGCGAGCCTGTAGGAGGGGTCTTTAAGCGTTACGTTGTGGGCATCGTTAACGAGGGTCAGGTTCTCCCCGGCTGAACACACAACGGACTTCAGCGAGATGGCTGGCGTATTCTTATGGCCGTGGGCACCTATGCAGCCGGCCGCAAACACCATCGCCATTAGGAGGAGGGTGAGGGGTTTTCGGGGGAGCATACGATCACCGAAGCTCTTAGTTTTTGGGATAGTGAGTGCCATTCACTTAGTGGATGTACACGATGCAGCCACCTTCCTGCCTTTGGTTTGCTTTTAGTTTATTTTGATTTTAAACATTCCGGAGCTTGATGAAATAACTTATCTCAATACACAGAATAGCATCATTTTGCCCAGAAACCCTTTAAATTTAGAAGTACAATCAACCCCGGTGATGAAAATGCGCGACTTCTACATCGCCCACGAGGAGGATATAAAGGCCGGAAAGACGACCGATGTCTACTTCATCAGAACCAGAAAAATCCTGAGGGAGAAGGGGGTACGGAAGAAGGTCTTCGCCGACGTAACGACGACAAGCCTTCCAAACGGCTGGAAGTGGGGGGTTTTGGCTGGAATAGAGGAGGTTGCGAAGCTCTTCGAGGGCATGCCAGTTAACGTCTACGCGATGCCTGAAGGCACAATCTTCCACCCCTACGAGCCGGTTCTTCAGATCGAGGGCTACTACGACGACTTCGGGATATACGAGACGGCACTGCTCGGCATGCTCAGCCAGGCGAGCGGGATAGCGACTTCAGCCCTGAGGATTAAGATAGCGGCGAGCTTCAAGCCTGTTTACTCCTTCGGCATAAGGCACATGCATCCAGCTATAGCACCGATGATAGACCGCTCCGCTTTCATAGGCGGCTGCGACGGCGTTTCCGGTGTTCTTGGAGCGGAGATGATGGGGGAGAAAGCGGTCGGCACGATGCCCCACGCTTTAATCCTGACAGTTGGAGACCAGGTTAAGGCCTGGAAGTACTACGACGAGGTAATGCCGCCGGAAGTTCCGAGGACGGCCTTAGTTGACACCCTCTGCGACGAGAAGTTCGAGGCCCTGATGGCGGCTGAGGCTTTGGGCAAGAAACTGAACGCAGTTCGTTTGGACACGCCGAGCTCAAGGCGCGGCAACTTCAGGAGGATCATCGAGGAGGTTCGCTGGGAGCTTAATCTAAGGGGCTACGACTGGGTCAAGATACTCGTCTCCGGTGGCCTGGACGAGGAAAGCATTGCAAAAATAGCGGACGTTGCAGATGCATTCGGGGTCGGCTCGGCGATAGCGAGCGCCAAGCCGGTTGACTTCTCGCTGGACATCGTCGAGGTCGAGGGGAAGCCCATTACAAAGCGCGGAAAACTCAGCGGGAGGAAGCAGGTTTACCGGTGTGAGAAAGGCCACTACCACCGCGTTCCAGCAGATAAAAAGCTCGAACGCTGTCCAGTCTGTGGAGCGAAGGTAGAGCCTCTCCTCAAGCCCCTGATTGAAAACGGTGAGATAGTTGCGGAACTGCCAAAGGCGGGGGAGATCAGGGAGTACGTTCTGGAGCAGGCGAAGAGGTTCAAGTTAACGCTCGAATAAACCAATTCAAATTTTTCAATTTCAATGCAAAGGAGGGGGCAGATCGAGAACGCAGCAGTTTAAACCTTCAAAATGACGTGAAAGGGATAAGGAAAAGGGAGAATCATCAAACCTCCTCAATGGAGATGCAGCTGACGGGGCAGGCCTCAACGGCCTCCTGGGCGCAGTTGTAGAGCTCCTCATCCTCGATGACATCGACTATCACGTGGCTCTTGCCGTCGTCCCCCATCTCAAAGATGTCCGGGCAGAGGCTTGCACAGATGGCATCGCCAATGCAGACGTCCTGATCAACACTTACCTTCCAAGCCATGGAGCATCACCGCGAATAAGTGCGCTTTGACGAATATAAACTTTTCGTCCTGAAACCAGAGGTTTAAAACCGGATCAGCCCCCCAGACCCGTGGAGAACCTAAATGGACAGAAAAAGGCAAAAATGGTCAGTAAAGGCCAAGTCTCTTCTTGTACTCCGGGCTTATCATGTCCGGGCTCCACGGCGGATCGAAGGTGAGCTCTATTTCAGCGTCCTTAACGCCCGGAATTTCGAGTATCTTATCCTCGACAGCGCGAAGGATCCACATCGTCAGCGGACAGCCCGGAGTCGTCATCGTCATCTTGACGTAAACGGTGTTATCTGGCCTTATCTCCAGCTCATAGATCAGGCCGAGGTTGACGACGTCGACCCCGACTTCCGGGTCAACGACCTCCTTGAGCTTCTCAAGGACGAGATCCTTGGTGAGCTCGACCTTCTCACCGGTCTCCTTAGTTTCTCTCTCGCGGTTTATGGTTATCAGGCCAACGCCTTCGAGCTTTCCGAGCTCGGAGTGGAGCTTTATGAGGACGTTGTCTATATCGGGGGTGTCCCTGGAGAGAGTAACCGTGACGTTGCCCTTCTCATCTACCTCGGTTGAGCGGATGAACCTCTCGTCAACTACTTCCTTAACGACCTTCTCAACATCTTCCTTCGTGACCATTACTCACCACCGCTCAAGGTTTTAGAATACACATTTAAACCTTTTGGGACATCTCTGGGAACTACCTTGAAAGTATGTCCACTATCAGCTCCGCCGCCATCTCTGGAGCCAATGCCCTGGCCCTCGTCTCCCTGAGGACGCGCTGTATCGAGAGCCTCTTTGCCGATGGGGCCCTTCTGAAGAGCTCCCAGAGGAGCGGACAGCCAAAGCTCAGCTTATAGCCCCCTCCGATGACCCCTATGAGCTCCGCCTTGTCGAGGGCCAAGAAGGCCGGGAAGTTGAGGATTACGAGGTCTCCTTCTTTGTATATTGATATGAGGCCAGAACTCAGAAGGTCGCCCGAGGCTACCATCTCTATCCCCCGCTCCCTCGCGAAGGTCTCAACAGCTTTCATAACCATCGAGTGACATCGCCCGCATATTGGCGCGCCCTTCTCCATCTGGGCCGTTATTACCTCAAGATAGTTGGGAACCTCAACGAAAACCGCTCCCGCTTTTCTGGCCCTCTCAACGACTCTCTCGCCCATCTGGGGGAGCTTAACCGTCACCGGAACAACTTCAAAGCCCGCCCAGCGGAGGATCTTCAGCGAGGCTGTGCTGTCTGAGCCGGCCGAGAATGCTAAAGCCACTTTAACACCGCTTGGAGAGCGGTCAAAGTCCATCCCGCTCAGGCGGTACTCCAAAAGGGCCTTCAGGCGGGAGTAAGCCCTCTCCCCGATCTCGCTCCTAATCCGCTCAAGGGCCTCAAGGTTGTACCTTAGGCGGTAGCGCTTGACGAAGTCGTCTCCAACTTGTCTTATCATCGAAGGGGGATCCCGCCCTCAGCTCTTAAACCTACCGCTGGGAAAACCTTAAAAGAGGCCTGCCCTAACCCCGTTCACGAAGCTAAAGCTTCTGGAGGTGCTTAAGATGAGGAAGATAGCCGAGAGGGTTAAGGAAAAGACGAGCATCCCCGTTTACGAGAGAACGATTGAGAACGTTCTGAGCGCCCTGCAGGCGAGCTGTGACGTTTGGCACATCGTCGACCTCAGCGAGGAGCCCCTTCCGCTGGTCGTGGCTGTAATAACTGCCCTCCACGAGATGGGCTACGTGGCCTTCGAGGGGCCGAGGGTCGTCCTGACTGAGAGCGGGAAAAAGCTCGTGGAGAAGTACGGGATAGGCCCGAGGGTGGACTACACCTGCTCCCACTGCCAGGGCAAGACCGTTGAGCTTTCAGCATTCAGAGACCTCCTTGATGAGTTCAGGGAGATAGTCAAGAACCGCCCGCAGCCGAAGCACGACTTCGACCAAGCCTACGTTACGCCCGAGACCACCGTGGCAAGGGTTGCTTTAATGCACAGCAGGGGTGACCTTGAGAACAAGGAGGTGTTCGTCCTCGGTGACGATGACCTAACCAGCGTTGCCCTCATGCTCTCCGGCCTGCCGAAGAGGATAGCGGTTCTTGACATCGACGAGCGCCTCGTAAAGTTCATCGAGAGGACTGCCGACGAGCTCGGCTACGAGAACATCGAGATGTTCACCTTCGACCTGAGGGAGCCACTTCCAGACTACGCTCTCCACAAGTTCGACACCTTCATCACGGATCCGCCCGAGACCGTTGAAGCTATAAGGGCCTTCGTCGGGAGGGGAATAGCGACCCTCAAGGGGCCCGGCTGCGCCGGCTACTTTGGCATAACGAGGCGCGAGAGTTCTCTCGATAAGTGGCGCGAGATTCAAAAGCTGCTCCTCAACGAGTTCGGCGTTGTGATAACCGACATCATCAGAAACTTCAACGAGTACGTCAACTGGGGTTATGAAGAGGAGACGCGCGCCTGGAAGCTCCTCCCGGTTAAGGTCAAGCCGTCCTACAACTGGTACAAGAGCTACATGTTCAGAATACAGACGCTTGAGGGCTCGAAGGGCTTCGAGGAGAGGATAACCGTAGGCGACGAGCTCTACAACGACGAAGAGGCCTCGACCACATGATGGCCCTTATTGCCTGCATCAGGCAGAAGCTCGGCCGGGTTCCCGGCCTTTATTCCCTAATTCTCTACGGCTCTCTCGTTAGGGGAGACTACCTCCCGGGAACGAGCGACCTTGACTTCTTTGTCGTTCTCGAAGACGGCGCAAAGCCAGAAGAGGTGCTCTCCAAACTCAGGCCCGTTCTTGAGGAGTGCTCCAAAGGCCTCAAAGCCGTTGAGGTTGACGTAGCATGGGAGTGGCTCTCAAACCTCCGCGACCCGCTCAACCTCGGCTATCCATACAAGTTCCTGACGGTTTATCAAGATGACTTCAGGGAGAACCACGTCGTTGTTGCGGGTGAGGATGTCGTTGGACTTCTCCCGGAGTACGGGGTTGATGAGATACTCCCCAAGAGGCTTGAGGTGATTTTGAAAAACCTTGAGCGCGACCTCTCCTCGGGAAACCTCAAGATGCTCCACGTTCTCGCGGGCGAGACCGCGAGGCTTATGGCCTTCCTTCACGGATCAAGCCTGAAAAAAGAGGACGTCCTGAGGAAGCTCGAAGAGCTTGGAGATGGGGAGGCTTTGAAAATCTACCGCTCCTACCTTGCGGGAAGGAAAACTGAGTTCAGTGAGAAGTTTCTTAGGGAGTTCGTGTTGAAGGAGCTGGGAAAAATTAAAGGGCTCACTCCTCGGTTACCTTCTTGAGGAGCTTCTTCTTTTTCCCGGCAATGCGCCGTTTCTCCATGCGCCTGAGGTAGTACCACACACCTCCTATCGCGACCGCGAGCAGCAGCACCACGAGCACCTGGGTTCTCGTTATACCGTGCCCCCTCCACGGACTGGCGGCGTGGAAGCCCCTCACCGCAATGGCCGAGACTGAGAGAGGGCTTTTCCCAGGATAAACAACGATGTAGCCGTCGAGTCCATCGGTGAAGACCTGATCCGTCTGGTTCCCCACGTACTTGGAGTCCTTGACGAGGAGGAAGGTAGCGTTGTCGAGCCTGGCAGTCTTCCCGAGGGGCTGGAGGTTTGGTATATTCGCGTACAGAACGCTCCGGAGGAAGGAGGTGGCCTTTGAGTAGATATCGCTCCCGTTCAGGCCGCTCTCCTGAAGCGCCCAGGCCACGGTTGAGGTGGACGTTATCCCGGCCAGCGAGCCCTCGGTGTAGGGAAAGGCGCCGTTTGGGTACTGCCTCTCCCTCAGGAGGGACAGCGTCTCGTTGAGTGCCCCGGTCATGCCGAACTCTTTGAAAACGACGACCGCGTAGGCGAGGTAGTAGGTGGGAACGTTGTAGTAAACCGGGTTCCCAGTCTTTGGATCCTTCGTCGTGGCCATCCAGGTGAGGTTGCGCTCCAAGTAGCCAAGTGAGACGGAATAGTTGTAGGTGACGTTGAGATGCCTGAAAACCCAGAGGACGTACTCGGTGTTGTAGAAGTCCCTCCAGACCCCGTCCTTTGAGTTTGAGAGGAGGTAAGCCACGGGCGCGGAGTAGTTCATACCGAGCAACGCGTCGATCCTCGCGATCTCTGCCACCTGCCAGGGGAGCAGGGAGCCGTAGTTCTCGGGAAGCTGGGGTTTGAGGCCGCACATAACGTAGTACTTCGCGAGAGCCACCCTCTGCCAGTCGCTGCTGGCCTTTATGAGACCAACGTAGGGGCACGCCGCCGACTTCAGATCCATGAAGCCCTTTACCATCGCGACGTTGAGGAGGTCGAGGGTTTTGAAGTGCAGAACGCCCCAGAAGCCGAAGTGCTCCATTTTGAGGAGCTCTTTCCTGTACTTATCACTTCCCGTTGCGTAGAGGGCCATTGCAACCGCCCGGGGGAGCCTGAAGTCGCCGGAAAGCCGCGTTTTTTTGCCGAGGTAAGCCAGGGCAAAGGCCCTGTACGCGGCGAGCTCGCCCTTGGGGTGGAGGGCCTCAAGCTTTTTCACGTCTCCGAGGGCGAGGTAGCCCCAGATCTTCTCCTCGTCCGTTCTCGGCTCGTGCATCTCCAGCCAGGCCCGTGCCCTTCTCGTCGCCTCTGTGAGCTGCTCCCTGAAGCCGGGGAGCTTGTCGTTTACGTACTTGCTCCTAAGGAACTCCCTCAGGGCCAGGTAGGCCAGGGCCGTGTCCGTGTAGTCCCTCCAGGAGCCGTCCGAGTTCTGCTTGTATATCAGCCAGTAGGCAGCGCTGTTGATTGTATCGAAGTACCTGCCCCTCGCGACGCTCTCTCCCCGTATCAGCGCCATAAGGGCCATGGCAGTGTACTTGGCCTCGTTGTCCTCACCGTAGGCGTAGCCCCATGAGTCAAAGGGCGTCTTTATCGCCATCAGCCACTCGCAGCCCTCAAGAACGCCGGAGTAGTCCCCAACCTTGTAGAGGGCTATAACCGCGAACGCCGTGTCCGGAACCGTTGGCCTGTAAACGTACGGTCTCAGAACGGCCCCGACGGAACCGGATGAAGTCACCAGAAGAAGGAGTAGCCCTACCGTTAGGATCTTTCTCACATCAACCACCCCGGAGAAAAGGGAAGAAGGGGGTTAAAAATCTTCAGCCGTAGTAGACCTTTACATCGAGCTGGTAGCTGGCGGTCCAGTAGTAGGTGTAGTAGGCGTAGACGACGAAGTACCAGGTTCCTGGAGCTGGGTTAGCGTACTCGACGTGCTCGCTTGAGCCGTAGTTCTCGGAGCTGTCGACGAGGTTCTGGTTCGGGTCGTAGAGGTAGAGGTCGAGGTCGTCGTAGCTGCTCCCGCTGAGATCGCCTGTTATCTTGGTGGCGCCGCTGTTAACGGTCATCTCATGGACGTTGTAATCGTTGTACTGCACGGTTCCGGTGAAAGTCTTCTCGTCAACTGTAGGCTGCGGGCTCGGCTGTGGGGAGGGCTCGGTACCACCGTTGTTACCTCCGTTGTTGCCCCCGCTGTTGCCTCCATTGTTTCCACCGTTGTTACCGCTGCCGGGCTGGCCGAGCGAGCCGTCGCTTACCACATCAACCTGGTAGTTTGCCGAACCGCTGTAGCTGACAACCTTTATCGTCCAGGTTCCATCGGTCGGGTTGTAATAGCCGACCTTTTCGAAGCCGTAGTAGGCGGTGTAGGAGTAGTCGACCTCGTTGCCGTTCGGGTCGTAGAGGTAGAGGTCGAGGTCGCTCTTGCTGTTGTCCCAGTAGAGTGTCGCTGTAACGAAGGAGGCGCCGCTTATCGTGAACTGGTGGGTCTCCTGACCCTTGTCCGCTACAGAGCCGGTGAAAGTGAGCTTGGCGTAGCTGTCGTAGTGGGCAGCCTTGTACGCGTTAACCCTGCCGGCACCGTAGGCAACCCCAGCTATCTCGCTCGGGGCGACTATGTCGGCCGTCTCGATGAGGGCCTTCTTGACCTGGTCAGGTGTCCAGTTGGGGTGGGCCTGGAGGATTAGTGCCGAAATTCCAGCGACGTGCGGTGTTGCCATGCTCGTTCCAGAGGCTGCGACATAGTAGTCGCCAATGGTGACGTCGGTGAGCTGGGTTCCGCTGGCCCTAGCGGCGATAATCCAGTTGCCCGGAGCAACAACCTCCGGCTTGAGCCTGCCGTCGGCGGTTGGCCCCCTGCTTGAGAAGTCGGTTATGACGTCGTTCTTGTCAACCGCTCCAACGGTTATGACCTTGCTCGCAGCTGCCGGTGAGCCGACGGTGTACTTGTCGGGGCCGCTGTTTCCTGCTGCAACGCAGACGACTATTCCGGCGTCCCATGCGTTGTTGACCGCCTGGCTGAGGGAGTCGGTACCGTCGGAGCTCTGGCTTGAGCCGAGCGAGAGGTTGATTACCCTGATGTTGTACTTGTCCTTGTTCTGAACGGCCCAGTCAACACCGGCTATGATGTCCGAAACGCTGCCGCTTCCCTCTCCGCTGAGAACCTTTATGCCGACGAGCTTAGCACCGGGGGCCATGCCCTTGTACTTGCCGTTGCTGGCCGCGCCGGTTCCAGCCGCTATGCTTGAGACGTGGGTTCCGTGCCCGTTGTCATCGTAGGGGGTTGTCTTTCCGTTGACGAAGTCCTTCCAGCCTATGACCTTACCCTTGAGATCGGGGTGAGAGGCATCTATTCCGGTGTCTATTATGGCGATCGTTATTCCGGAACCGTCGTAGCCGAGGTTCCACATGTTGGTGGCCATGACCTGTGCAGCCGACTCGTCGAGACCCTCGGTGTCAACGGCGGCCTTAACGGTGTAGTCGTCCTGAATGAACTCCACTCCCTGGAGGCTTATTCCCCCGCCGAAGAGTCCCCTGTGGGAAAGGCCTGAGATCAGGAGCAGGTCCTTGAGTTTTATCTTGACAGCAAGGGCGGGTATTATGTGGTAGTCGTATTTGATCTTCACCCCCCTTGCCCTGAGGAGCCTGAGGGCCCGTTCCTTGGCCTGCTGATTCTGGAACATTATTATCGTGCTGATCTCTTGGTTCGGGCCCATGTGCTGTATCTTCTTGAAGAGGGCCGGGGTCAGCAGACCGTAGTTCTTTGAGGTTGTGCTGAGCGCAGTGGGCTTGTCCGGTGATGGGATTGCCAGTGTGACTCCCACCATGAGGCCAACTGCAAAAAGGGCCAGTACAACTGCAACACCCTTCCTCATATTCCAATCACCCTGTTCATCAGTTTCGCTCCGGGACCATGTCCCTTCATCTCAGTACGATGATGTGCATTGTAGGAGTTATAAGTTTTTTCGTGCTGAGATTGAATCACAACAGCCGGACGTAAAAGGGCCGGGGAATATTCGGCGGGGGGGTAAAATGTGTACTTTCACAGAGCCAGGAGAAGGGGGCTATATAGAATATAGAGAGGCCACTGATTACACAGCGTTTCAGGGAACATCAAAATGCCGAAAATTTTGCACCCCAATGATCAACATGCAAATAGAGTTCGAATTTAGAACTAAATATACCCACCAATACAAAGGCATTTTAAAGTGCAGTTAAATAGGTTCCAGCCTTAAACTTCAAAAGGCTAAAAGATAGGGGAAATTGTAAAATGCGGGCGCCACACCCTCCGTTACCACATAGTGGAACAGAGGATGCCGGACAGGGGCCCATAGCATCGATCCAAAGGTTTATCCCAAAGGGGCCCTCAGGGGGACTAAAGAACGGCCAATGAAACAACATGAAACGAGGTTGAAGAGCGATGGGAGACTAAGGAACAAAGGTAAAGGAACTGTCTAAAGCATCAACCAATCCTCCTCAAAGCCATCTCCGCCGCGACGGTTATAGGATCTATCGTCGGGCTTATCGGCGGAGCGTAGGCCGTCTCAAGGTAGGCAACGTCCTCAGCGGTTGCGGCCTTCTGAGCTAAAGCGGAGAGCGTCATTACCCTGGCCCAGACGCGCTCGCCGCCGACTATCTGAGCTCCTATGAGCCTTCTATCGGGCTTCCTGAAGATGGTCTTGACCGTTATGGGCTTTCCTCCAGGATAGTACTCGGGCTTGGTCGAGCCCCTGAACTTGCCGACAACAACTTCGATGCCCTCCCTTTTGGCCCTCTCCTCTGTGATGCCGAAAGCCCCTATTTCGAGGCCGAAGAGTTCAGTTATTGCCGTGTTGAAGACGGGTCTGAAGGAAACGTCTTTTCCGGCTATGTGCTCGGCCGCGACTTTAGCCATCCTCACAGCCGAGGTTCCGAGCTGGCTGAGCGTTCTCTGGCCGGTAACGGCGTCAATAACTTCTGCACAGTCACCTATCGCGTAGATGTCCGGGTCACTCGTCTGGAGGTGCTCGTTGACGACTATTCCCCTGCTGACTTCGAGACCGGCCTTCTTGGCCAGGTCAACGTTCGCCCTGACTCCGGTGGCGACGAGAACGAGATCTGCCGGAACCTCTTCCTCACCTATCCTGACGGCTTCAACCGGGCTGCCGATTATCTCGCTGACTCCCTCTTTAAAGCGGAAGGAAACGCCGTGCTTTTCCATCTCTGCCCGGACGAGCTTTGCCGTGTCCATGTCCAGCATCGTCGGCATCAGGCGATCCATCAGCTCGACGACGAGAACCTCCATACCAAGCTTGGCAAAGGCTTCGGCCCCTTCGAGGCCAATTAAGCCGGCGCCGATTACAACCGCTTTCTTCGGCTTCCTCTCGGCGACGTATGATTTGATTTTCCTCACGTCGTCGAGGCTCTTGAGGGTGAAAACACCTTCGTTCTCGACACCCTTTATCGGCGGGATAAACGCTTTGGAGCCGACAGCTAAAACGAGCTTGTCGTAGGGGACTTCGGCCTTATCGGTGACCACGACCTTCCTCTCGCGGTCTATGGCTTTGGCCTCGGTGGAGAGCATTAGCTTGATTTTCTGCCTCTCGTAGAACTCGTTCGGAAAGACGATTACATCCTCCGGCTTCTCTATGGTTCCGCTTATTACATGGGGCAACGCGCACGGAGAATACTGCATCGTGGGTTCCTTTCCTATGACGGTAATTTCCGCCTTTCTGTCGAGCTTTCTCATAAAGAGGGCGAAGTTGCTTCCAGCGGTTCCAGAACCAACAACCACGATTTTCATGGGCACCACCGGAGGGAGAAGGGAGGGGAGGTATAAAAGGGTTAGCTCAGCGGTACGCTCTTTCACGTGGCTCGACCTTGAGGATGACAACCACTTT
>WAKU01000023.1 GCA_015523195.1 Thermococcus sp. | reverse complement strand
TCGCCGTGTATGTGCTCGTCGTCGTAGAGCACAGAGGAGTTCTCGCCGACGCTTATCCTCGACACCGCCTCGTGGGTGAAGTCCTTCGCGTAGGGGAAGATGCAGTGGGAGGTGAACCTCGCCTTCGAGCTCTTTCCAACGGTGATGTTGAACTCAACCCGCTGGTAGCCCTCGCTCTTGAGGTAGCCTGTGCAGAGGTGGATCGGGAAGGGAAGCTCCACCCCATCGGCTATCTTAACGTCGGCCCTAACCCCGTTCTCTATCTCCTCACCCTTTATCTCAACCCCCGGAACGTTGTTGAGGCCGATTATCCTGTCCCCGCTGATGATTATCGCGGCGACCCTGTCCCCGAAGAGTGACGTGTCAAGGCCCTCGCGCTCGTATATATCGAGCAAAGCCTCGTACTCCTTCACGTGATCCACTTTTATCGTCATGGCGACCCCTCCACGAAGAGGCACCTTCCGCAGGTTTTTCTGTAGTAATCAACGACCTCCCGCGAGAAGCCCTTCTTGACGAGCCTGCCGGCGCAGACGAAGTAGGCAAAATCCGTTTTTCCAGCGATTTCCTCGTGGTGCGTGATTATGATGACTGTCGTCCCGGCCTTTCTAAAGCGGTTTAAGAGCTCCTCTATGAGCTCGCCGGCGGTTATGTCAAGGCCTGAATCGGGCTCGTCTAAGATAGCGTATCTCGGCTTCAGGAGGAGGAGCGAAGCTAATTCAACCCTCTTCCTCTCGCCCCCGCTGAGGCTTTTATCAATGAACCTGCCGGCGTAGAGCTCATAAGGAAGGCCGACGAGCTCAAGTGCCTCCCTGATCTCATCTTCCTCAACCTTCAGCTTTCCACCGAGGGTTAGGTACTCCCTGATCCTTATCCCCTCGTAGCGCGCCGGCTCCTGCCAAGCCATGCTCATCCCTAATTTCGCCCTCTCGGTGACGCCCAGTCCCGTGATATCCTTTCCATCAAGGAGAACCCCCCCGGAGGTTGGCTTCAGCTCGCCCATCAGGACCCTCGCTATCGTTGATTTTCCCGCGCCGTTGGGCCCGAGTATCGAGTAGCTCATGCCCTCCCTGAAGGTCATGTTTATCCCCTGGAGGATTCTCCTCCCTTCCTGTGAGTAGTCAACGTTTCTCAGGCACAGCATTCCCATCAAAGGGAAATAATATGAATTTAATTTAAGATTTTCTGGACAAAACCGTCCAGAACCTGAGGTTTAGAACCCACTCCAAAAAAGCGCTGCGGGCCGACGCGCTCACTTGCAGTCAGCCCTTTCCTCAACCTCGATTATCTTCCTAAGGATGCACTCAAGGTTCCTGAGGTTCTGAAGGAGGCCCTGAAGATGCCTCTTCCTCTCCGGGTCGTTCGCTGAGGATATCATTGACTCGACTATCTCTTCGAGGGGCATAATTTCACGTTCGAGCATTGCCTTCGGCTGCTCCATGAAGCTCTCAAGGAAAGCCGGGACGGCGGAGAAGTACTTCATCCTACCTAGGCGCCTGTAGGTGACCAAGTAGTCCCGCGAGAGCCTGCTGAGGGATATTGATATCGCCGACCTGCTGAGACCAAGCTCATCCGATATCTCGGAGATGGTCATGGGACGGCCTTCCGCCAGAAGAGTTGCGTAGACCCTGCCGTCGGTTGAGCTGTAGCCCCACCTGAGCAGGAGCTTTTCCACAATCTCCGTGAACCTCTTCCTCTTGGACTCCGCTGGAACCATTGCCAGCCCCCCTCCACCTCTAAAAATATAAACGGTTAAAGATATTTAAAAGTTTGGATAAATCGAAAAAGTTTCATGCTTACGACTTGGCAGTTGCTATTATCGCGCCGCCTATCAGTGCAATCCAGGCACCTATCGTCCAGAAGCCGCCATCGAAGGGCATCGTTATCAGAGACAAGATCACGATGCTCCAGCCGACCGCTGCCGGGCTCTTCTTATAGTAGTAGGCGATGCCCATGATAATAAGGCTCAGGATTATCTCTGTCCAGCCGACGACGCTGGCGCTGCCGTAGTGCCAGCCGTAGAAGCTACCGCTTGCAAGCACTGCTATACCATCTATCAAGATCAAACAGGCCCCGCAGAGGGCCGTCCACAACCCGGTTTTTGCAGAGACCATCTCCGTTCACCTCCAGAGGTCTTGTCAATTTATAGTTCTCCCCATAGTATTTAAACTTTTCGGTTATATATGATATATCAGTCATTTTTGTCATATCCGATGGAAAAGGTTTTTATACCATTAGGGACAAAATATAAAACGGTGGTGAAGATGGACGGATGGACTGACAAGGATATAGACTCGCTCGCCGAAGTCATTAAAGACCCCATGCCAAAGGCGATGAACACACCCCAGGCGGAATCAGGCAAGAAAGGAAACAACCAGCTCTCAACGGCCCTGACGGCCTTCAAACTCATCCTTGGGAACCCGCTGTCGAGGGCCCTGCTGAGGCCGATGCTGAAGAGGTACGAGATAAACGGAAGGGAGCTACCGGCGCTCTACTGGGCGCTCAGCATCTACGCTGGGGAAAGCCTCAACGAGCCGATGATGATACGCTTCCAGGCGGAGACGCTAAAGCTCCTCCTCAAGCTCGGCATAAAGCTGGCCCACGGAGACGAGGAAGCGGTGAAAGAGGCCCTCCTAAAGGACCCGCACATAAGGCGCGGCATCTGGGTCGTCCTCGAAGGCATAGCCAAGTACGGCGTAACGGTACCGCAGAAGCTCGCAGGGCCGTTCCTCATCGTCTGGAACTTCACCAACATGTGCAACTTCCGCTGCAAGCACTGCTACCAGAGGGCCGACAAACCCCTGCCGAGCGAGCTGTCGCTTGAGGAGAAGCTGATGCTGGTGGATCAGCTCGACCGGGCTGGAGTAGCTGCTGTGGCAATAAGCGGCGGCGAGCCAACCATCCACCCCGACTTCCTCAGGATCGTCAAGGAGCTGTCGAGCAGGGGCATACACACCTCCGTTGCAACGAACGGCTGGACCTTCGCCGACATGGAGAAGCTCAAGAAGGCAGTCGAGGCTGGAATAAAGTACGTCGAGGTGAGTGTCGATTCTGCCAGACCAGAGAAGCACGACGAGTTCCGCGGCATTCCAGGGGCGTGGGAGCACGCAACGAAGGCCCTTGAAAACGCTGTAAAGCTCGGGGTAAGCCACGGAATGGCAGTGGTGATGGACAAGGACACATATCAGGAGATAGACGACATCCTTGACTTGGCTGAGAGCATAGGTGTGAAGCGCATCATATTCTTCAACCTCGTGCCCACCGGAAGGGCAGAGGACATGGTTAAGGTAGACCTCTCCCCTGAGGAGCGCGACGAGTACATGAGGATAATCTACCGGCAGATGAAGAAGAGGAAACTTGAGATATTAACCACCGCCCCACAGTACGCCCCCGTAACACTTCAGGAGTCCCACGGCCAGAACGTAACCCCAGCACACTTCTACATCGGCGAGAACAACGCGGTCAAGACTTTAGCGGAGTTCATAGGCGGGTGCGGCGCGGGAAGGATTTACTCAGGAATAGAGCCCGACGGAACGGTAGTGCCTTGCGTCTTCCTCCCACTGCCGGTTGGCAACGTAAGGCTAAGGCCCTTCAAGGAGATATGGGAGAACAGCAAAATCTTCAACCTGCTCCGCGACAGGAACAACTTCACAGGGAACTGCAAGACCTGCCCCTACAGGAACATCTGCGGCGGCTGCCGCGCGAGGGCCTACCACTACACGGTCGACCTCCTCGGCGACGATCCCGGGTGCATACTCAATAAGAAGCTGTGGGAGGACATAGTGAAGCACGGAAAGCCGCGGGCCCTGAGCGAGGTCAACTGGGTTGATGAAAGCGTTGTGATGCGCGGGCCAACCGTCTACGTGCCGAGCTACTACAGCGCCGTCGAGGTCACGACTGAAAAGCTCCTGCAGAGAGCTGGAATAGGGGAAGAGGTCAGCGTGTGATCCCCAGCCTGCCCAGGGCCTCTAAAACCCCGAGGGGCCCTTCAACCTTTACTATTTTCACGCCAGACGCGTTGAAGATGGCCTTCCCCTTCGGGCAGTCCATCCTGCTGACGACAACATTAACTCCCCGGCCGACGAGGAACAGGGCCACCTTTGAGCCCGCCCCGTAGGGTTCCCTACTGTACGGGTTCCCAACGACCTCCACTCCAGCAACCTCCCCGTCCCTAACGAGGATGAGGGTAAAGGTCGGGGCCCTGACGAGGCTTTCGTGGACCCTATCTTCGAGTCCCCCTTTCTCAGTTGGGATGGCCACCCTCAGCTGCATACGACATCCTTCTCCCTGCAGCGATCGGTCTCAAGCTGAACCGTAACGTGGGTTATACCGTGCTTTCTCAACCTGCTCTCAACTTCATCTATTACACCCTGGGCTCTGCTCAGCGGCATGTCATCGACCTCCACGTGGCACTCGAAGTGAACCTCGTTCTCCCCAACCCGCCAGGCGTGGAAGTGGTGGGCGTTTCTCACGCCGGGGATGGACTCTATCTCGGACTTTATCAGGGAGAGGTCGAGGTCTGGCGAGGCCTCCATGAGGACTTCAACGCTCTCGCGCAGTATCTCGTAGGCCTCGCGGAGGATGTAGATGGCTATTAAAACTGTTATGAGCGGATCAACCCAGTTAACGCCGTAGAACAGGATTAAAAGACCACCCACGACAACGGCAACCGATGATAGGGTGTCGCTCAGCAGGTGGAGGTAGGCCGAGCGGACGTTCAGGCCGTGGGCATGCCGGTGAAGGAGGAGAACCGAGAGGAGGTTTGCGACGAGGCCGATAACCGCGACGGATAGCATTATCCCGGTATCGATCGGCTGGGGGCTTTCAAAGCGCTCGTATGCTTCAACTACGAGAAAGAGCGAGACCCCAAAGAGAACAGCCGAGTTTACGAACGCGACGAGGATCTCCGCCCGCTTGTAGCCGAAGGTGTACTTCTCGTTGGCCCTCCTCTCGCCTATCCTCAGGGCTATGTAGCTCGCCAAGAGCCCCATGGCGTCGCTGAAGTTGTGCAGCGAGTCGCCCAGCAGAGCCAAACTCCCGGAGAGGAGGCCGCCTATGACCTCAGCTACGGTTATCGTGAAGTTGAGGAGTATTGAGACCACGAGGTTTCTCTTCAGCCCGTGCCCGGTGTGCTTTTCCATGGCCATCGAAGAAAAATGGGGGAAGTGTATAAAAAGCTTTAGAGGAAGCCCGAGTACCTGAGCAGTATCTCCTTCAGCTCAAGGGCCTTTTTGTAGGTCGGGGAATCCGGATTGCCGAGGATGGCCTCGACCTCGGGGTCGTACTCCTCCACGAGCTCATCGTAGGGGATGACGGTTTTCGTCGTGAAGTTGTTGAAGCCGAGCTCGTTCAGAATCCTCTCGACCTTCTCAATCTGGGAGTCCTTCTTCACCTTATTAATCACCAAGTGAACGTAAGGTATCCCGAGCTGTCTGGCGAGCTTTGCTGCATCAACGGCAACCTGGACGGAGTTATACGTCGGCTCGGTGAGTATAACCGCCTGCTTGAAGCCCCTCGCTAAAGCCCTTCCAAAGTGCTCAAGACCCGCCTGAGTGTCCATCAGGATTATCTCGCCCTTACGGAGGTTTATGTACTTGACGACCGCGTCGAGGAGGGCGTTCTCGGGACATAGACAGCCTGCAGCGGCTTGAACCACGCTCCCCATGACGAGGAGCATTACCCCATCAGGGCCGACGACGCCGAAGCGGTCAACAACGTCCCTGACATCTGGCGTGAGCGAGAAGTATAGGCCCCAGTTCGTTCCCGGCCTCGCGCCGGTCTTCTCCTCAATGTAGTCGAGGTTCTTGTTGAGGGGCACTATCTTATCCCTGACCTCCTTCGGGATACCTATGGCGTGGGCGAGGTTCATTTGGGGATCCTCGTCAACTGCTAAAACCCTGTAGCCGTCCCTTGCGAGGAGCCTCGCGAGGATCGCGGTTATCGTGGTCTTCCCGACGCCCCCTTTACCTGTTATAACGACCCTGAAGCCCTCCTCCGGGGCCTGCTTTTTGGTCCGCTTGTTGAGCTCCTCCGCTATTTTAAAAAGGGTCTTCCTCCTCTCCTCGTTCTCAGGGTTGGGTGATTTTGACATCCCAAAGCACCTTCTCTTGGTTGATATCCGGATGTATAAATGCCTTTATGTTCGAATTTAAAACCACCAGATGTATACATATATATCATGAGGATGCATTAAAATGGAAAGGATGCACAGTAGCACGTTGTAGAATAAAGGTATCCATAGATGCATAACTTTGGGTTCCACAATAATGGGTATTCACCAAAGCATGAAACGGTTTTCAAGAGAATATATTCCAATTTGGTTCAATTTATGGGCAAAATTAAGAGGATATACCGAAAAAATTAGAGTTTAAGGCTAAAATGAAAAGTCATTTATAAAATAATGCCCCAGAGTGAAACGGTGATTTCCTATGCCCACAGAATCAAAGCCTACCATCTTCATCAATCCAGCGAAGTGCATTGGCTGCAGGCACTGCGAGATAGCGTGTGCAGTGGAGCACTCGAAGAGCAAGAACCTCTTCTCAGCGATCTTCGAGGATCCCCTCCCCCAGCCCAGGATACACGTCCTTCCGATGGGTGCCTACAACGTGCCCATGAACTGCCGCCACTGCGACGGCGCCCCCTGTGTCGAGGTCTGTCCAACCGGGGCCCTCTACCACGACGAGGACGGGGCTGTAATGATAGCCCAGGACAAGTGCATTGGCTGCAAGATGTGCGCCATAGTATGTCCCTTCGGCATTCCGGAGTTCGACGCCCTCAACGGCGTGATGTTCAAGTGCGATATGTGCCCGGACAGGCGCGCCGAGGGGAGGGAGCCGGCCTGTGTTGAGGCCTGTAAGACCGGAGCACTCCAGTTCGGAACCATAGATGAGATCGTCTCGAAGGTCAGGAAGGAGAAGGCGGAGCAGATCGTCAAGCTGAAGGAGGGTAAGGTTGAGGAGGAGTACAACCCGTGGGACCTTTTCAGGTCAATGGAGACCGTTATTATCCAAATTAACGAAGGTGAGTCGAAATGAAGAAGTATAAGGAGGTCTCTATAGACCCGACCACCCAGCAGATGTACGAGAGGGCGAAAGAACTTGGCATCGAGACGGTTTGGGACAGGCTTGAGAAGCAGCAGCCCCAGTGCGGCTACGGCCTCCTCGGCGTCTGCTGCAGGAACTGTATGATGGGCCCGTGCAGGATAAACCCCTTCGGCGGTGAGCCAAAGAGGGGTGTCTGCGGGGCGGATGCCGACACCATCGTTGCCAGAAACCTCCTGAGGATGATAGCGGCGGGTGCAGCGGCCCACAGCGACCACGGAAGGCACGTTGCATTAACGCTCCTCATAGCGGCTGAAATGGCCGAGAAGTTCAAGAAGGAGGGCAAGCCCACACTTGAACTCGACAACATGGCATCGAGCACGCTCCCGTACCAGGTCAGGGACGTCGAGAAGCTCAAGGCGGTAGCCAAAAAGCTCGGCGTCGAAACCGAGGGCAAGACGATAAGGGAGATAGCCAAGGAGGTTGCTGAAATAGCCCTCAACGACTTCGGGAAGCAGGACGAAGAGGCTTTAGCCTTCCTCAAGGCATACCTCAACCCCAAGACCTACGAGATATTTGAGAAGGCCGCCGAGAAGGCCGGAATGCCATGGTTCGAGAACGGCATACTGCCGAGGAGCATAGACAGGGAGATAGTCGAAAGCCTGCACAGGACGCACATAGGAACCGACCACGACCCGGTTAGCCTGCTCCTCCACGGCCTCAAGACCTCGCTCGGCGACGCTTGGGGAGGCTCCCTCATAGCGACGGAACTCCAGGACATCCTCTTCGGCACCCCGCAGGTTATAAAGGCCGAGGCCAACCTCGGCGTTCTAAAGGAGGACTACGTCAACATAGTCGTCCACGGCCACGAGCCCGTCCTTTCCGAGAAGATAGTCGAGGCAGCGCAGGATCCTGAGCTGATAGAACTCGCCCAGAAGTACGGGGCAAAGGGGATAAACGTCGTCGGAATGTGCTGTACCGGTCTTGAGGTTCTCATGAGGCACGGGATTCCGATAGCGGGCAACTTCCTCCAGCAGGAGATGGCAATAGTTACCGGTGCCGTTGAGGCGATGGTGGTTGACGTCCAGTGTATAATGCCCGCAACCGTTGACGTCGCGAGGTGCTTCCACACCAAGATAATCGACACCAGTCCGATAGCTACCTTCCCCGGAGCGATACACATCAAGTTCGACGAGAGGCGGGCAGATGAGATAGCAAGGGAGATAGTGAAGACCGCCGTCGAGAACTTCCCGAACAGGTCGAAGCAGAGGGTCGAGATTCCGAAGGAGAAGATGAGCGGTGTCGTCGGCTTCAGCGTTGAGGCCATACTCAAACACTTCGGTGGTAATCTCAAGCCAATCGAGGAGGCGATCGTTGAGGGCAAGATCAAGGGTGTCGCCGGCCTCGTTGGCTGCAACAACCCCAAGCTGAAGCAGGATCACAACCACATCAAGATAGCCAACGAGCTTATGAAGAGGGACGTCCTTCTCGTTGGAACCGGCTGCTGGGCAACCGCCGCTATGAAGTACGGAATCTTCCTGCCGGAGTACGCGGACACAGAGAATGTCGGCCCCGGCCTGAGGGAGTTCGCCAAGGAGTGGGGAATCCCGCCGGCCCTCAACATGGGCTCCTGCGTTGACTGTACGAGGATACTTGTCTTAGCGGACATCGTTGCGAGGGATCTGAACGTGCCCATCTCAGCGCTCCCGGTCGTTGGCTCCGCGCCGGAGGCGATGACAGAGAAGGCAGTCTCGATTGGAACCTACTTCGTGGCGAGCGGGATAACGACCCACCTCGGTGTAATACCGCCGGTTCTCGGTGGCCCGAAGGTGGTCAAGATACTCACCCACGACCTCTACGACATCGTTGGGGCTGCCTTTATAGTCGAGCCGGACCCCTACAAGGCAGCGAAGCTGATGTACGACCACATAATGAAGAAGAGGAAGGAGCTCGGCATCTGAGCCCCTTCTCCTATTTTTTTGAGGTGGTACCATGGACGAGACGGAAGGCCTTAACGCCGAGTTATGCATCGGCTGCGGTCTCTGCGCCCAGGTCTGCCCCCACAACGCCATCTTCGTAATCGACGACGGCAGGAAGGTCATCTCCTTCCACCCCGAACTGTGCAGGGACTGCAACTTCGAGTGCAACGACATCTGCCCAACGAACGCAATAAAGGGGCACCCGAGCAGGGTTGATTTAGAGTTTGAATACGCTCACTGCAGGGTCTGCGGGAAGAAGCTCGACTACACTGTCAAAACGGCAGAGTTTCTCTACCACAAGCTTGAGAAGTTCTACGACCATCCGGAAATCGTCTTCATGTGCGACAGGTGCAAGCACGAGCGCGTCAAGGAGTTCCCGACCGAGTACCTCCGCTTCTTCGGGGGGAGCGCTAAATGAGGGGCATGAAGTTCTCCTTCCTGTGCAAGAAGAAGCCCCAGCCCACGGGAAAAAGAATAGCAATAGTCGGAGCTGGGCCCGCGGGGCTCACGGCAGCTGGCTACCTCGTCTGCAGGGGCCACGACGTTGACATCTACGACAAGATGCCCGAGCCCGGTGGCTTAATGCTCTTCGTCATCCCCGAGTTCAGGATCCCTGTGGAACGGGTCCGCCTCGGAGCGAAGGAACTCGAAGAGGAGTTCGAGGTGACCTACTACCCGAGGACGAAGGTCATGGAGGGTGAAAGGTTAGACGAGGGCGACGAGTTCTACGAGAGAGTAATAAGGCTGAGAGAGCTGAAGGAGAACTACGACGCGGTTTTAATCGCCACAGGCATCTGGAACGTGAGGAGGATTGGAATCCCCGGGGACGACCTTGAGGGCATAATCTCACCGCTTGAGCTCCTCTTCTGGATAAAGGGCAACAAGCTCGGCTACGTGCCGGATGAGAAGGTTCCAGAGCTGAAGGGAAGGAAGGTCGGGATAATAGGTGCCGGCCTAACAGCCGTTGACGTGGCCTTCGAGTGCAACAGACTCGGTGCCGATGTCGAGATATTCTACCGCAGGACGATAAGGGAAGCTCCCGCCGGAGCCTACGAGATAAACCTCCTCCGGAGAAGGGGCGTAAAGTGGTTCGAGCTGGTCACCCCGAAGAGCGTCATCGGCGAAAACGGCAGGGTTAAGGCCATAGAACTCCTGAGGACGCGCCTCGGGGAGCCGGACGAGACCGGAAGGAGGAGGCCGATCCCCATCCCCGGCTCGGAGTTTCAGGTTCCGGCCGACTACCTCGTCTTCGCCATAGGCATGGTATCAACGCCGCCGGTGAACGGCTCTTATCTGACAGTTGATAGGAGGGGCAGACTCGTCGTCGACAGCAGGCACATGACGAGCGTCGAGGGCATCTTCGCCGCTGGAGACGTTGCCAACGGGCCGACGAAGGTCGGGAGGGCGATAAAGGACGGCCTCTACACCGCTGTCGCCATTGATAAGTGGCTCAGGGGGGAGCTCTGATGGAGAGGAAGTACCTCTACGTGGACTACCTCACCTGCATAGGCTGCGAGACCTGCCAGACGGTCTGCGACTTCATCCACGATGGAAACCCGTACATAAGGATTTACGTCACCGAGAACAAGCAGTACCTGCCGATAAACTGCAAACACTGCGACGACGCGCCCTGTATACGGGTCTGTCCGACCCAGGCGATATACCGGGACGAGGACGGTGCCGTTAGAATAGCAGAGGACAGGTGCATAGGCTGCCTCGCCTGCCTGCAGGTCTGCCCCTACGGGGCGCCCTTCTACAGCCTCAAGGTGAAGGCGGTAACCAAGTGCGACATGTGCGCCGAGAGGCGCGAGGAAGGAATGGAGCCAGCGTGCGCGCTTATGTGCCCGGCAGAGGCAATCCAGTACGGGCCCCTTGAGATTGTAATGGATCTGGTGAGGGAGAGGCGCGCCAAGAACATTCCGGAGCACCAGCGCGAGCTCACCGAGGAAGAGCTGAGGAAGAGCATAAGCTCAGGCTTCAGGGTCTTTTGACTTCCTTTTCAATTTGGAGGGGGAACGATGGAGGTAAAGGAGATAATCGGGAACCTGCACAGGATAGTCCTCTGCGGCATCGGGAACGAGAAGATGGGCGACTACGGCTTCGGTGCTTACCTCGCCGAGGCCCTTTTGAGGGCCATAGAGAACCCCAACTTCTTTCCGCTGAACTGCCATGACGTCCCCGAGAGCCAAGCCGGGGTCATAGTGAGGTTCAGACCCGAGCTGGTTATCGTAGCGGTCCCCCTTGAATTCGGAGAAAAGCCGGGAAAGGTCGTCGTCGCCGACCCATGGGAGGCCTTAGATGACGTCCCCGAGGAGTTCAGGTTTCAGCTCAAGGTAACGTTAGGGCACATGAAGGAGATCCTGCCGTGGACTCGCTTCGTCCTCCTCGGCTGTCAGCCCGGGAGCAGGAAGGAAGTGACGGAGGAAGTGAAGAACTGCGTGAGGGCCCTTGCGATTGCCTTCAAGGACGCCGTGGATTAGATCAGACCCCTGCCGGTTCCGGTCATCACGAGCTTTCCGTGCTTGACCCCCTTCAGGCTCAAAAGCCTGTCGGCTATCTCCTTTATTCTCCCTGCCTTTCCCCTGACGATAACGACCTCAAGGCAGTTGTGCTCGTCCATGTGGACGTGGACGCTGGAGACGATCTCCTCAAGGTACTCGTGCTGCAAATCGAGGAGCTCCTTCACGACCTCCGCCTCGTCGTGGTTGTAGAGCATCGTTATCGTTCCGGCGACCTCCGAGTTCCCGACCTCCCACTCGTACCTGACTATGAAGTCCCTCATGATGTCCCTTATCGCCTCGCTCCTGTTGATGTAGCCCTTCTCCCCTATAATCCGATCAAACCTCTCAAGGAGCTCCTCTGGAACGGATACACCGAAGCGAACGACTCCCATAGCCATCACCCGAGACTTCAGGTTCACCGTATGGTTTTCAACCCAACCCTTTTTAAGGTAGCACCCCAGTTCACTTCGGTGATACCATGCATGAGTGGGCCTTAGCCGATGCCATAGTTAGAACCGTCCTCGACTACGCCAATAAGGAAGGCGCAAAGCGCGTCAAGGCCGTCAAAGTTGTTCTCGGCGAGCTCCAGGATGTGGACGCTGAAATCGTGAAGTTCGCAATGGAGCAGCTTTTCGCTGGAACGATAGCGGAAGGCGCCGAGATAATCTTCGAGGAGGAGGAAGCGGTCTTCAGATGCAGGAACTGCGGCTACGAGTGGAGGCTCAAAGAGGTAAAGCAGAGCTTCGACGAGCGCATTAAGGAGGACATCCACTTCATTCCCGAGGTAGTTCACTCGTTTTTAGCCTGCCCCCGCTGTGGCAGCCACGACTTCGAGGTAGTCAAGGGAAGGGGCGTTTACGTGGCGGGGATAAAGATCGAGAAGGAGGGAGAGGCATGATCGACCCGCGCGAGATAGCGATAAGTGCGAGGCTTGAGAAGGTTAAGAGAATCATCCCGGTCGTCAGCGGTAAGGGAGGAGTCGGAAAGTCCCTCGTCTCGACGACGCTGGCTTTAGCTTTGGCCGAGAAGGGCTGCAAAGTCGGATTGTTAGACCTCGACTTCCACGGGGCGAGCGACCACGTGATTTTGGGCTTCGAGCCGAAGGAGTTCCCTGAGGAGGACAGGGGAGTCGTCCCGCACACCGTCCACGGGATAAAGTTCATGACCATAGCTTACTACACCGAGGACAGGCCGACCCCGCTCCGCGGGAAGGAGGTAAGCGACGCTTTGATTGAACTGCTCACCATAACAAGATGGGACGAGCTGGACTACCTCGTCATAGACATGCCCCCGGGTTTAGGCGACCAGCTTTTGGACGTTTTGAGGTTCCTCAAGCGCGGCGAGTTTTTGGTTGTGGCAACGCCCTCAAAGCTCGCCCTCAACGTTGTCAGAAAGCTCGTCCAGCTCCTCCTTGAGGAGAGGCACATAGTCCTCGGAATCGTGGAGAACATGAAACTCCTCTCGGAGCAACTCGACGAGGAGAAGGACGTTGAAGCTTTGGCAAAGGAGTTCGGAATCCCCTACCTTGGAGGGATACCGTTTTACCCGGACCTTGATGCGAAGATCGGAAACGTTGAGGAGCTCATGAAGACCGAGTTCGCGGAGAAGATAAGGGAGATAGCAGAGAAGATTTGATTTTATTCTTTTTTTCACTCAGACGAAACTCCTAAATATTTCCGCACAAAACTTCGCTTTGGTGGGAGCATGGAGACCACAACACCCAAGGCATTCCGGGACTTCCTCGGCCCCGAGCCGGAGAAAGAGCTGATTCTCCTTGCCACCATAGAACTCTATCGCGAGGGAAGGGTGAGCCTCGGAAAGGCCGCCCAGCTCGCGGGCTTGAGCGTGAGGGAGTTCCTCTACGAGCTGAGGAAGAGAGGGATTCCGATAAACTACACGCGGGAAGAGGCCGAGGAGGACGTAAGGCTCATAGAGGGTCTGGAATGAGGGTGGTTTCTAACACAAGCCCGCTGATTGGGCTTTCCAACATTGGGAAGCTCAAAATCCTTCACGATGTTTTTGGTGAGGTCGTAGTGCCCCCAGCAGTGCAGAGGGAATTCGGGGAAGAACTCCCTGAGTGGATAACCGTTAAGGCTCCGGAGAACTAGCCGCTTGTTCAGGCCCTTTTAGAGTCTCTCGGAGACGGGGAGTCAGAGGCAATAGCCCTTGCAATTGAACTTAACGCCGATTTTCTAATTCTTGACGACCTTAAGGCCAGAAAAATTGCAAGGAAGCTCGGCCTTAGAGTAATCGGAACTGCGGGCCTTCTACTGCTCGCAAAGAAGAGAGGAGTCATCAACGAGGTGAAGCCCCTCCTAATGGAACTCATGGAGAAAGGCTTCAGGATTTCAAACGAGGTAATCGAGATTATACTCAAATCCGCCGGTGAGATGGATTAAGCTGTAAACGCTTGATAAGGAGAGTATAACCATGAACGCCCTCGAAGAAATCTTCCAAGGAAAAAAGCGGATCGTGATCTGCGGCATAGGAAACGACATCCGCGGGGACGACACCTTCGGCGTCCTCGTTGCCGAGAGGCTGAAGGAACTCCTGGACAATCCGGACGTCCTCGTGATAAACTGCGGTGAGGTTCCCGAGAACTATACCGGCAAAATAAAGGAGTTCAGTCCAGATCTCGTTGTTTTTGTAGATGCTGTGGACTTCAAGGGAGAAGTTGGTGAGTACATAATAGCTGACCCGGAGGGAACCCTCGGAGAGGCGGTCTCAACCCACGGCCTCCCGCTGAAGTTTGTTACCGGCTTTATGAAAAAGCTCATTAAAGCGGACTTCGCCCTGATAGGCTGTCAGCCGGGTTCAACAGGCCTCTTTGAGAAGCCGAGCGAGCTGATAAGGGAACGCGCAGAAAGACTTGCACAACTGCTCGCGGGGATTCTGAGAAGCGGAAGAAGAGATGGGAAGTAGAACACGCAATTGCAAAGTTGTGGGAGACACCAACAAATAAAACACGAATTTTTGCATTTCTTGATGTGTCTTTCCATTAGTTTTCATTTTAAAAAGTGAGGGGTGCTAACAC
>WAKU01000022.1 GCA_015523195.1 Thermococcus sp. | reverse complement strand
GCGATGGCCTTGACCTCAAAGCGGGGGAGCTGGCGAAGGTGATAACGAGTATAGCAGGCGGTGGCGGTGGCGGAAGGAAAGAATTAGCGCAGGGAAGAATAAAGAACCCGCTGAAAGCGGAGGAAGCCATTGAAGAGGTTAAGAAGAGGCTCGGCTGAGCCTCTCTTTATTTCCCTCGGGGAGATCCCATGGTAGACGTTGAACTGCGCATTTATGCAAACGACCCGGACACGGTGCTTTGCCTTAAGGAGATGGCCTATTCTGATATTCTCGATGGAAGATACGTTCTTTTGAAATATTCCGGATCCTCAGGGAAATACGAGGTATTCGATATGACCCTCAGAGACGTTGACAGCCCATGCCTGATTGGAAAGTTTATTCGCGCAGTCGGGGCTGTATTGGATCCCGTGGGGGAGAAACTCTTGGAATGCCCAATATCGGGCAAAGTCAGCGTTTACATAAGGGCCATCAGGGATTGTCTCGTATTCTGGAGCGCATTCAGGGGACTTGAAGACACGGGTGTTGGTATCTTCCTGTGGCCCTACGGAGGGTTTTAAAATCAAGGTCAAAAGCCTGACGCGGGAAATCATCTCACTCGCTCAAGAACTCGGCCTTAGTGCGATTCCGGAGTACAGAACCCCCGACGGAACGCGAATAGACGTGGCGATCCTCGACGGAGAAGAGAAGCTCCTCGCCATTGAGCTTGAGGCATCTTTCAAGTGGTTCCCGCAGAGGCTTCTCTACGACGTTGTGAAAGCTCACAGGGCTGGCTTTCCTGAGCTCTGGGTCGTGACACCCTTTGCAGGATCCAAAGCCGGCTGGATCCTAAAATACGCCGGGGAGCTCAATTTGGCCGTAAAGATCCTCTCTCCCGAGGAAGTTGAAAAGGAGATGGCCGCCCTCAGTCCGACTTCCTCGGAACGAGGTGAAGGGTGTAGTGATCCCTCCAGAAGGGCATTTTCTCAAGGTTGACCCTGATCTCGGCCGTCCCCTTCTTGTGGTAGAGCTCGTTCACGAGGGCATTTGGAACGCGGAAGTGGATGTACATCGTTCCCGCCGAGGAGACCGTGAGCTTGAAGCTGTCGGTGCCGCTGTACTGCTTCCCGTTGAACTCCACGAGGTAGGAGCTCCCCTGGGGGAAGTCTATGGTAAGCTCGAACCCCTTGACCTTGGGTTTGATGTCCATCTCAAAGAGCCCCCAGCCGTCCTTCTCAACGAAAACCGAGGACTGGTTGTTTATGTAGAAGACCTCGTGGTAGCTCAGACTGGCCGGGGGTATCTGGGCGGTCTCGATTGCGTATGCAAGGAGTGCCACCACTACAATCACCATTGCCGCGAGTACCTTGCTCATCCGTACACCTCCCCTTTGGATAACGGCGGAACGATACTTAATGCTTTTGTGTAGGTAATTACGATTTATACTCGGAATCCTGGAGGTTCCAAAAGATGTTTATAGGGGAAGGCACCTAACACCACTGGTGATACCCATGGGGAAGATGAAGGAGCCGATAGTAGCGATAAACTTCAAGACCTACGCCCAGGCCACTGGAAAGGGGGCCCTCAGGATAGCCAAGGCAGCCGAGAAGGTCTGGAAGGAGACGGGGATAACGATAATGGTGGCCCCCCAGGCCGTTGACCTAAGGATGATAGCGGAAAACGTCGAGATACCCGTTTTCGCCCAGCATATAGACCCGATAACGCCTGGAAGCCACACCGGGCACGTCCTCCCGGAGGCAGTTAAAGAGGCCGGTGCCGTTGGAACGCTCCTCAACCACTCGGAGAACAGGATGGTTCTGGCGAACCTTGAAGCTGCGATAAGGCGCGCTGAGGAGGTAGGCCTCATGACGATGGTCTGCTCCAACAACCCGGCTGTCAGCGCCGCCGTTGCCGCCCTCAACCCGGATTACGTTGCCGTCGAACCCCCTGAGCTCATCGGAACGGGGATCCCGGTCAGCAAGGCAAAGCCCGAAGTGATAACCGACACGGTAGAGCTCGTCAAGAGGGTGAACCCAGACGTTAAAGTGCTCACGGGAGCAGGCATAAGCACCGGCGAGGACGTGAAGAAGGCCCTTGAGTTGGGAAGCGTTGGCGTCCTTCTCGCGAGCGGCGTTACGAAGGCCAAGGACCCGGAGAAGGCCATCTGGGATCTCGTCTCCCTGATAGTCTGAGCCCCTATTTTCTTTTGAAAGTCCCCCTCAGGGAGGAGGCAGTTTTCCCGAGAATTTTTAAAGGCCGTTTCCAACGGGCTCAGGTGGTGCTATGACCCTCTACTTCATAGGCCTCGGTCTTCACGATGAAAGGGATATAACCCTCAAGGGGCTTGAAACAGTTAGAAGATGCGACAGGGTCTTCGCCGAGTTCTACACTTCCCTCCTGGCCGGGACTACGATAGAGAAGATAGAGGAGCTCATAGGGAAACCGATAAGAAGGCTCAGCAGGGAGGACGTTGAGCTTAACTTCGAGAGGGTGGTTCTCCCAGAGGCCAGAGAAAAGGAGGTGGCCTTCCTCACCGCGGGCGACCCCATGGTCGCGACGACCCACGCAGACCTGAGGATAAGGGCCAAAAAAGCGGGCGTCGAGAGCTACGTCATACACGCCCCCAGCATCTACTCGGCCGTTGGGATAACCGGGCTTCAGATATACAAGTTCGGGAAGAGCGCCACCGTTGCGTACCCCGAGGGCAACTGGTTTCCAACGAGCTACTACGACGTGATAAGGGAGAACTTGGAGAGGGGGCTCCACACACTCCTCTTTCTTGATATAAAAGCCCGGGAAAAGCGCTATATGACCGCCAACGAGGCGATGGAACTGCTCCTAAAGGTCGAGGGGATGAAAGGGGCGGGAATCTTCACATCCGAGACCCTCGTGGTGGTTCTCGCGAGGGCGGGATCGCTGAGGCCAACGCTCAGGGCCGGCTACGTGGGGGAGATGATTGGGGAGGACTTCGGGGGACAGCCGCACGTCCTCATAGTCCCGGGAAGGCTGCACATAGTTGAGGCGGAGTACCTGGTCGAGTTCGCCGGCGCCCCCGAGGAGGTGCTTGAACGGGCTTAGGGGCCGGCGAAACCTTTATATCTCCACAGGCCTTCCAAAACTTAGCGGGCCCGTGGTCTAGACGGTCATGACGCCACCCTTACGAGGTGGAGGTCCGGGGTTCGAATCCCCGCGGGCCCACCAGACGGTTCTCCGCTTAATACCCAAATATGTCCCCTAATACCGCTTCCTGGATAAGACTTTTAAGCATGGGGCACCTATTTTGGGTGGTGATAAAATGGCGATAAAGGCACCAACCGTTAACATCAGCGGGCTCGGCACGGACCCGCTTGAGGAGAGGATAAAGACCAAACAGGAGAAGTGGAAGTACAAGATAGCAGTCCTGAGCGGCAAGGGAGGCGTCGGAAAGAGCACGGTCGCGGTCAACCTCGCGGCCGCCCTGGCGAAGATGGGAAACCACGTAGGGGTTCTGGACGCAGACATACACGGCCCCAACGTCGCCAAGATGCTCGGGGTTGACAAGGCAGAGGTTTTGGCCGAGAGAATGGAGGACGGACGCTTCGAGATGATCCCCCCGATGAACGACTTCTTGGGGCAGATAACGCCGATCAAAGTAATGAGCATGGGCTTCCTTGTGTCCGAGGATCAGCCGGTGATATGGCGCGGTCCCCTCGTAACGAAGGCCATAAAACAGCTCCTCGGGGACGTCAAGTGGGGTGAGCTGGACTTCATGATAATAGACTTCCCGCCCGGGACGGGCGACGAGATACTTACGGTGGTCCAAACCGTCAAGCTCGACGCGGCCATAGTTGTCACGACCCCCCAGGAGGTTGCCCTCCTCGACACCGGCAAAGCGGTCAACATGATGAAGGAGATGGAAGTTCCGTACGTTGCCGTGATAGAGAACATGAGCTACCTCATCTGCCCGTACTGCGGGAACGAGATAGACGTCTTTGGAAAGGGCGGCGGAAAGAAGCTCGCCGAGAAGGAGGGCGTCGAGTTCCTCGGGGGCATACCCATCGACCTGAAGGCCAGGGAAGCCAGCGACGCTGGAATACCAATAGTTCTCTACGGGGACACCGTGGCGGCAAAGGCGTTCATGGAACTCGCCGGAAAACTCGTCGAGAAGCTCGAAGAGTTAAAGGCCAAGGAAGAGGCCAAAGAACCCGAATCATGAAGGCTCCTCCCTTTAATCTTTGTCAACCCGAAAACCCCTTAAGGGCTTTTCTCGATGCCTATCAATGAGATGCCCGGCATGAGCCCGATCGCCGGTGGGGAAGATGGGTAGGACGACCCTTTCGATAGCGTTGATAACAACGGCAGCCGTTAGCGCAGTGGCCATAATAGAGGCTCCCTCCTTTCAGGCGGGCTCCTACGCTGGGGCCGGAATAGCCTTCACGCCCGCCAGGGCCCTGGTATTCTTGACGGCCCTCATAGCGACGGTAACGCTGGTCACATACGAACTCGGCAGCAAAGGGGAGTACGCCGACGTCCTCTACCTCATTGCCGTCTCCGCCCTTTCCCTCTGGGTGGCGAACTCTCCCCCCGGGGTACCTGACGGCTTCCTCTCCTTCATAAACTCCTCGCTCTCTAAATTCGGCATTGCGTTATCCAAGGAGACCCTCTTCTACACCCACCTTTACATCCTCCTTCTCCTCATCACGGCCCTCTTCTACGCATCCCCCCGGCACTCAAGGGAGTTCGGTTTCCTCACAGTGGGGATGACCTTCACGATGCCTGCGTTCAGGGACCCCCTCTACCAGCCCTCGACTCTCGCGATCGGGGTGACCGCCTTTGCCCTCTCCCTCGCGATAAGCACCACACTCGTCTTCTCGGTGAACCCTGTGAAGTCATTCCTGCAGACGCTTGCGCTCTCCTTCTTCACCGTCGTAGCGATAGTGGCCGAGCCCTGGAACGTCGCCCTCCCTATAGCCTTCGTACTCACCTTCCCGAGGAAGAGACGGGATTTGACGTATATAACGCTCGTAACGCTCGGGATAATAGCCGTCGGAAAGCTTGGACTGCTCCTCCCGCGGGCAGCCCTTCACGTCCCCCCCAAGACGGCCCTCGTTCAAAGCCTCCTCCCCGTGCTGGTTTTAGCTTACGCCTTCGCCGGATACCCCTCCGGGATGAAAAAGATCATCAGAAACACCAAGGGCCCAACTCCCTTCCTGCTCCTGCTCTCGCTGGCCTACCTCGTGGCGACGCCCTTTGAGCCCGCCGTTTTTCCCTACCTCCTCCTGACCGCCGCCGCCCTCGCGTCGAGGTCGCTCTACCACACCAGGAACATGGAGAGAAGGGGCATCAGAATTTAACCGCCCCTATGACGGCACCCCGGATCAGGGGGCCTATCTCTCTGATTATGCCCGGGGCCTGCGTTCCCTTCTTCAAAACGAGGAGGGTCTCCATAAGTCCGAGCTCTTCCATCCTCCTAACGTCCCTGCCGTGACCCGTCTCAACAAGGGCCCTCTCGACGTTCTCGCTGACCGTGCCAGCTATGAACAGCTTGTCGTAGCCGTCACTGATCCACGACATAATCCTCTTCAGCTGTGCATCGCTGAACCTCGCCTCGATCTCCCTGGCACCGAACTGAACTGAGGAGATAGTGAGCTCGACGGGCAGGTTGTCAACCCAGCCGAACTTCCCTATCATCTCCCTGACCGGCATGTCGCCGAAGCACTCCTTAAGGTAGTGGAGGGGGATAAGGGCGTCCTTGGGCCTGGGTTTAAAGACCCCGACGTCAGCGTAAACCCCGTACCCAACTTTTCCGAGGTCGATAAGGCGGCCCCCGTACGTCATTCCCTCCTTGAGGGCCCTTAGGCTGTAGGGAACCTCCCCGAATTCATCCCTCACGAGGTTGCCGGCTACCTCCTCGTCCTCCCCCTTCAGGGAGACCTTAACCCAGTTCTTCTCAACCGCGGAGAGCTTCCACTCGACGTCGAGCTCTCCAATAAGCGCCTTGAGCTTTCTGTTCAGCTTGTGAAAACCGCTCCTGTCACCGTAAACCTTCTCAAGAATAACGACTTCCCTCATTCTCCCATCCCCGAGGTTCAGATCCATTCATCAGGCCGCCGCGAGGGCGCTCTTCTTCGAAGACTTGGAGGAACCCTTCTTCTTTGGCTTCTTCCGGATGCCGAGTTCCCTCTCAAGCTCCTCGATCCTCCGCTTCAGGTCGGCTATTATCTCGCTGTTGTCGTATTCCATCAGTATGCCGCCGCAGATTGGGCACTGGAACTCGTACTCCATGGCCTCGTCAAACGTAAGCCTCGGATGGCCGGGTGTGCCGCACCAGTAGTAGGTCGTGCTCTTCTCCTCTTCGAGCATCTTCCTGAGCTTTTCGAGCTCTTTGAGCTTCCTGCTCCGTATTATCTCGTCGAGCCTCTTCGTTTCAAGGAACCAGTAGTAGTAATACCAGCCGGTCTCCTTGTCCCGTATCCTCCGGAAGTCCGCGACACCCAAGTCGTAGAGGGCGTAGAGTATCTTCCGGACGTTGTTTATCCTGATGCCTGTTATCTCGGCGAGCTCCTCGTCCGTCGTCTCCTTTTTCTTCTCCAAGGCCTTGACTACCTCAACGGCCTCGTCCCCGCCTATCTCCCTTGCGAGCTCAAGGAGTTCCTTTCGCTTTGCCCTCTTTGACGCCACAACCATAACCTCCAGACCTTATTTTACCCGTGAAAAGGCCCCAATTTAGACCTATGGAAAAACTGCTATATATAGATTTTTGTCGAAACGGAAACTCTAATGTCTCAATGTGTTCATCCCCAATGGTTAAAGTTAAGGGGAGATGGAAGAAAGGGCTCCGGTGGTGGGGATGTTTGAAATCGTCCGCGGGGACATAACGCGCTTCCCTGCTGAGGCGATAGTGAACGCGGCGAACCGCTATTTAGAACACGGCGGCGGGGTCGCCTACGCCATAGCCAAAGCCGCAGCGGGAAACGTTCACAAGTACGTCAGGATAAGCAGGGAGGCAATGCGCGAGCAGCTCGGGAAGGACTCAATGGAGCACGGGGAGGTCGTCGTGACACCGGCCATGAGGCTTCGGAGGTTTGGGATTAAGTACGTCATCCACACCGTTGGCCCGTACTGCGGCGGGGTCTGGGATGAAGACAAAAAGGAGAAGCTGAGAAAAGCCATTCTGGGAGCGCTGAGAAAGGCGGAGGAGCTTGGGGTTAGGAGCGTAGCATTTCCAGCGATAAGCGCAGGAATCTACGGCTGTCCGCTTGAAGAGGTCGTTAAAACTTTCAGGGAAACTGTTGAGGAGTTCGAGGGGGAAGCGAAGAGCGTTGAGAGGATCTACCTGGTGCTTTACTCGGAGGGAGACTATGAGAGGGCAGTAAAAACATTGAAAAACTAACGCCGCTTAAGCAACGGGACAACCAAAGCCAATGGCAATAAAAAGCCCGGTCCGCAGATGGTCTTCCCAGCTTTAGACGCTGTGGCCGCTGTTGAACTTTTGGCTTTTGTCCCAGGGAACGGGGTTTTAGGGGAGCCCTGACTGCTTGCCGATCCGCTTGCGTTCATGTCCCGCCCGCTCCCAGGTGAAGTTTTAGATGAGCTTTGACTCTCGGTTGACTGCGTGCTTTCGAGAACCCTCCACCCGGCAACCTCAAGCTTTACGGGCAGAGAGCCGCTCCGGAGGACGCTGTGTATCCTCTTCGCCTCTACTAAAGCCGCTTCCTTCGTGGATGCTGATCCCGTCAGTTCCAAGAACTCCGGCGACTTCAGGGCAGGGTCGAAAGCCAGGGCGTAGGGCCCGTAGAGGTTTAGAATCCTCGTAATGAAGCTTTTCATGCTCTCCTTTGGCTTGGGGGTGAAGTATAAGAT
>WAKU01000021.1 GCA_015523195.1 Thermococcus sp. | reverse complement strand
TCTATCTCGGCGAGCTTCTCGTCGGGAGAGGCCCTTATACCCCTCTTCTCAAGCTCTTGGATCAGCGCATCAACGGAAACACCGTAGTTGTCAGCCAGCTCTTGGACGGTGTAGTACTTCATCATCGTGCCCGTTATGTAGACGGCTGTGCTGTTCTCCACGGTGTAATAGTCGTCAGTGGTGCCGATTTCAGAGTCACCTTCCCCAGTGTAGTACGCAAAGGCCTGGTACCCTGCTCCAATCAGCAGGAGGGGAATCAGGAACGCCGCTATCCCCTTAATCTTTGACCTCTTGAAGCCCATGCGCAGCATTGTGACCATGCTCTTGAAGCCTATTATGAGGTGCAGCGCTACCAGGCCAATCATGACGAACCCGAGGTACGTGTGGATCGCGGTTAGTGCGTCTTTGTCAAGTCCAAGGAAAGTCCACCCTATCGACTCGGCTATCCTTCCGCTTGGGGCAAGGTAAAGTCCGATTCCAGTGAGCCCAATCACCACGAAGACAACCAGTAGCAAGAGGTCCACCACGCCTCTCAGCAGTGCCGAGGCCTTCATGGAATCACCTCCGGCGGGCACTTTCCTATGCAGAGTGCCATCTCTTTCACCTCCTAACTACGGCGTAGAGCACGAGTACCAGCACGATCACCGGCAGTGCCAGCAGGGCAATCCTCGCGAATATGAGGACGAACGCAAGGGGACCGAGCCACCACCAGCCAAAGCCCCTTCTCCCAAGGAATGGACCTCTCATAGCGGGTCCTCCGAACCCTCTCGGCATACTCATCCCTCCAGGTATATCCATCCAACCACTTCAGCACCACAGGTCAAAGTTACCTTAACACCAAAGGCAGTCTGATAGGCGCTTCCGAGTGAGACCCTCTCCAGCGGACAGCCGAGAACCTTTCCGATGTAGTTGCCGTACTCATCGAGCAGTTTGAGGAGCCTTCCCCGTGAGGTCTCGTACTCCTCAACGGTAACCCTACCGAGCAGCCTGTAGGCGTCCTCCGCTACCTCCTCAAGGGGTATCTCCTCAGCGGGAAGTTCCCCGTACTCAACAAGATGCAGTACCTTAACACCAGACTCCATGCTCAACCCCCCCGGGTTGATGAAAAGAGAATAGGGAGCATCAGCCCCCGAAGTTCATTCCGCAGTTCCCATCGCGAAGGGGTCCGCTACCGTCAGCGGGGCCCATCCGCGCTCCTTTCTGAGCTTTCTGGCCTCCGTTCTTGCCTTTCATGCCTTTCATGTGCCCCATGCCTTTCCCGTGGCCGTGCTTCTCTCCAGCCATCATTCTTCCGTGCCCGCTGTGGCCGTTCTCGCCGCTGAGTATCTCGTCAACCTGCTCCCCTGGGAGAACCTGGGCGGTGTAGCTGACTCCCTGGGCCTCAAGGTTCCTCACGAAGGCCCTTAGGTGGTTCTCACTTCCTTTCATGAGGTTGCTGTAAACGGCCTTTATGTCCTCGTTGTCCGTCTTGGCGATCCAGTCCTCAAGGTCCTTGATGTCGGTCTCCTCTATGAGTGCCCCAACTTTGAGCGCATCAACGGTGCTCCTGCTTCCCTGCTCGACCAGCTGGTCGTAGAGGGCCTGAAGCTCGGGGTTCTCGAAGACTCCGACCTCGTCGAGGGTGTCCGGTGCCGTCAGGTTGTACTTCTCGATAAGGCCAAGTACCGCATCCATGTGCCTCCCCTCGCTTTGTGCAATCATCTCAAAGACCCCAAGGCCAGTCTCGTTGTACAGCGTCAGGTAGACGTCCCTCGCAAGCTTCTCCTCCTCTACCATGTAGAGCAACCCGCTGGCCTCGTCATCGCTGAGCGGCGCGTAGTAGTCCGCGTAGCCCTTCTGGGCGGTTTCTTCTACAGCTGGGTTGGGGCCGGGGGTGCCCATATAGGCAGCGGCCCCTCCGAGCACCAGGCCAAAGAGGCCCAGCACCAGCAATCCAAACCCTACTAACTTTTTCCTCATGTGTCTTCACCTCTCCATATGTAACTTCAATATTACATATGCATGCAGAGTTTATAAAGTTTTCGGCAGGGAAACCTTTTAATTCAAAAGTCAGATATACGCATGGTGAAGGTAATGATCCCCGGGGGAGAAATAGCTTCATATCTAGCGATTGCCATGGGTATCGTTTACCTCATTGTGGATCTCAGGAGCAAAAGGCTGACACAGACGGATAGGATTTCAATGATTTTTACGATAGTGATGGGCACATACCTCATAATCGCTGGAATGCTGACCATCCTCCAGAGAAAGGGAACGATCGGTTCGGGACTCTATGCCGCGGTAATATGGGCCTTCGTACTAACATTGCTTCCAATGTCCCTTTACCTGACTAACAAAAAGAGAACAGGAACACAGGCCGATTAAGCCCCGAACTTCTCGCTCCTGTTCATTAGATCCATCATTACCGGCACTATATCGTGGCCCCTTATCCTTCCGAGGCCACCGCGCATGCACTCGCGCTCGCCGAAGGCCTCTGTCTGATCTGTTCTGACTCCGCCGCCAGCTATGAGGAGCGGAACCGGATCGCCGCTGTGGTTCATAACCTCACAGGGCGTTGAGTGGTCGCCTGTTATCGCTATGACGGTCTCTTCAAGGTCGATGCGCTCGATGATGTAGCCTACCATCCCGTCGGCCTTCTCGATCATCTCGGCCTTGAGCTTGGGATTGTTGTCGTGGCCGGCTGCATCGGTCGGCTTGAAGTGCAGGAAGACGAAGTCGTAGTCCCCGAGAAGCTCGACGGTCTTTTTGGCCTTTGCCATCTCGTCTGTGTCGTACTCCCCGGTCGCCCCCTCAGGGGTGTACACGTCAAAGCCTATCGCCCTCGCCACTCCCTTGACGAGGGAAACCGCTATCACTGCTCCGGCTTTAACCTTCCACTGCTCGGTGAACTTCATCGGTATGTCCGGGTAAGTCCCAGCCCCGCGGATGAGGAGGTAGTTAGCGACCGGCTTTCCGGATTTCCTGCGCCTCTCGTTTATCGGATGCTTCTCAAGGACTTCGCCGGCCTTCTCAACGAACTCCTCAAGGAGTTCTGCAACCTTTCTGCTCTCCTCGTCCTCCCATGTGAAGGGATGCGGTGGCTTGCCGGCCTCGTGCGGGTCGTTCTCGCCGACTTTATAGCCTTTGGCCATGCCCTTGAGGACTAAAACAGCTCTGTGGCCGGTCGCTCCAACGAAGATGAAGGGGACAGGGAGCTTAACGTTCTCCTGGATGGCCTTCGCGAGCTCATGTGCTTCCTCCGTGCTTATCCTTCCGGCCCTTCTGTCGGTTATTATCCCGTTCTCGATTGTGGCGAAGTTCACCCTAAAGGCCAAGTCGTCCTCGTCGAGATCGAGCCCAACGCCGAGGGCCTCAAGGAATCCCCTCCCGCGGTAGACCTTGTAGGGGTCGTAGCCAAAGATGCTGAGGTGAGCGGTGTCGCTTCCGGCCGGCTGGCCTGGCTTTATCGGGTCCTGCTGGCCGAGGATCCCCATCTTGGCCAGCTTATCCATGTTCGGCGTTTCAGCGTATTCTAAAGGTGTTTTCCCGCCGAACTCTTTTACGGGCCTGTCTCCGAGGCCGTCGAGGATTATCAAAAGTCCCTTCCGCTGTTTCATGCCTATCACCCGGAGTGGTTAAAACGCCGCAGATTAAAAGCTTTCCCGTAGGTGGCAGTTTTCCGGCATTTTCCAAAGGGGTGCGCTGAAGAAGTGAGATGAAGGGAGGAAGCTCAGAATTCGAGCTTCTCAAGGAACCTCTTGGCGTACCTAACGTCCTTCTCAAGCTCCGCCTTCTGGAGGAGCTGCCTTTCAATTGCCCTGAGGGCATCGTGCACCGCCTGAATGGCCCCCCACGTCTCCCCTGTGGCGACGAAGACGCCCCTGTCTGTCACTATCCTCATCCTGGCCTGGTAGAGGTGGACACCGCGGAACTTCTCCCTGAACCGCCTGATGTGGAGGTAGATCATGCCCTCCTGGCCGAGCAGGTCTTCGTAGCCGTCTATAAACCGCCTTATGTCCTTTATGATCCTCTCCCTCGTGAAGTCGCTCAATATCTGGGCATCGCCGCCGAGCTGGAGGTAGAACCTCGCCTCCTTTTCTATCATCCTCGATACCGGGAGAAGAAGGTCTTTAACGGTGAGGACCCCAACAACCCTCTCCTCAGAGTCCGTAACGACGAGGCCGTCTATGTCGTTCTCTTCCATGAGCCCGACGGCAGCTCTAACGCTTGACTCGGGGGAGATCGTTATGACTCCCCTTATCATCACGTCCCTGAGGGGCATGCTGAAGGGCGGCACCTTCTCGCCGGCGACCTCCCCGTACTGGGCCTTGAAGCGCGGCTTTATGAAGCGGATTATGAGGTCGTGGAGGGTTACGAGGCCTTCAAGCTTCCCCTCATCGTTTACAACGGGGATCCTGGAGATGGCGTTGTCACGCATGGTCGCGAGGGCCTTGGCCACCGTCTCCTCCGGCTTCATCGTTATAACGTCCTTCGTCATGTAGGCCTCTACCCTCTCCCTTCCAAAGTCGCCCTCGGCTACCCTCTTGAGTAGGGCTATATCGCTTATAACACCCGTTATCTCCCCTTTCGAGCTCCCCACGGGAAGGGACCTGAGGTCAACTTCGAGCATGAGTTTCGCCGCCTTGTTGAGGTCCTCCTCGGGCTTTATAACGGGGGCGGGCTTGTATACGTCCCTCACCTTCGCCTTCGTGGGATCCCATTTGAGGTGGGATCTTATTATGAGATCCTGCGTGAGAACTCCCTTGTACTCGTTTTCATCGAAGACCAGAATCAGGTCAGGGTCCTCCTTTTCAAAAATTCCTATCGCCTCAGAAAGCGGCCTGTCCACGTCTATTTTCCGGAACCTGTCCGTCATGACTTCCTTTACCTGAATCCCGACCATGCTGTCACCTCCCTTCATCCCCTATTAGGGCGGCCCTTAATTTAAACCTTTGCAACCCCCACTGAAAGTTTCAGCACGGCAAATGCATCAATTTAAGCGAAGCCTTAACCTACAGTTGTGAAGGACCCACTCCACTCAAGGGCTCAGTGAATTGGGAGTGGGCATGAGTCCGGCGAAGGAGAAACGGAGATTTTAGCGCACATGAAAGGCATTAAAGGCTCGTTCCTCGATCGTTAGAACGGTTGAACGTTCGGCCTAAAAAGGTGCGGGACTCGAGATGGCGGATTCCGGTGAAAGAAGGCCAGCCCAAGACGCAATGACAAAAAGCGAGCCAGGAACCCAAGACGTTTTTACAGAGGCTTTGATTGATTCAACAGCCAAGATCCATTATGGTCGTGACCGCGAAGAATACGCCAAATGGATACAAAGGGAGTCTCCTTCTCTGGCCAGAGACTACATCAGCAAACTCAACAAGTACCTCTGGGGAAAGAAGGCCAACACTCCAGAAGAGCTTAGGAGAATCGTCGAGTCAATACCCCCAACTTCATCCGGTTCTCCTGACAGAAAAGCCTACCTCGCAATAAGGAGCTACATCAACTTCCTGGTCGCGACTGGAAGAATAAGGAAAAGCGAGGCCATTGATTTCAAGGCAGTGATTCCAAACATAAGAACCAGAGCCAGGCCTGAGTCAGCCAAGGTCATCAGTGCTGAGGACATCAGGGAGATTATCAAGGACGTGAAGGGTTCAAAGCCTGAGGTTGTCCATGCGCGGAAGCTTTACCTCAAGCTTCTCGCCTTCACTGGCCTCCGCGCGGATGAGGTCCGCGAGCTGATGAACCAGTTTGATCCTAAGGTCATTGATGACACTTTCAAGGCCTTTGGTTTGCCAGAGGAGTACAGGGAGAAAATAGCCGTCTATGACATGGAACGGGTGAAGTTGCCACGCAGGAAGCATCAGACGAAGAGGGGTTACATTGCTGTCTTCCCTGTCGATCTGGTGGAGGACCTCGTGAAGTTCAAGGCTTTGGGGTATAAGATGAGAAAGGACAACACTTACAAGAGGACGATGCTGAACCATCCGGAGAGACATAAAGACTTCGCTCTGTTCAGAAAGTTCTTCCAGAACTTCATGAACGATAACGTGATGACAACTGTCCCAAACTCTCCGGCTGATGCGTTTCACCTTATCGAATTCCTTCAGGGAAGAGCTCCGAAGAACGTTGGCGGGAGAAACTATCGCTGGAACGTGAAGAACGCGGTGAGGATTTATTATTACATGGTGGACAAGCTGAAAGAAGAGCTGGGGATTTTGGAGCTTTAGTGGATTAAGCTCCATACCGACTTTTTCTTTTTCCGCTTTTTCGGCCTCTCAATGCCGATGACTTTTCTCCTACCATCTCGCTCTTCGATAACAAACCACGCGCCGATCAATGAGTTAAACTCTCGCTTTCTCATTTTCCCGTCTCCGATTAAATCTTTCCCTTCTTGCATTTTTCAGCAATCGTGGGGTGAGCGTCCTTCATATACGCTCTAAACTGGCCTGCCGTCATAACATAAAAGTAATGTTGTCTCAACTTTGCTTTCCCAGTCTTCTCCCCTGAAACTACGAAGTTCCCAAAGTGTTTAGTGTTCTGGGTCAGGAGAAACTTGGCCTTTGCAGAGTAGAGAACATCGAGGAACTTAATATCTGACTCATCTTTGATGATCTTGACGATGTGAGAGTCCTTGGAGAAATCCACTCGGGGTTTGATCTTTTTTGAACTAAAGAGAACGACCCCCATGATTTTATCTGCGAGAGCAAGGACTCCCTTTCGGTTCTTCTTGGAGGCTACCTCCATGGCCACGATGGTGAGGGTGAACTTCATCTCCTCGATGACTTCATCAGAAACGTAGTTCTCTAAGAACCTCCCTTTAAGACAGTTCAGGCAGAACCACGCTGAACTTAAAGAAGGAGACCGAGATTTAAGAGCACTTATCAGGATTGAAGTATCAAAAACAGTCTTGATTTTACCACGTGGCATTGGCTCACACCAAGCCGGCCTTCTTCATTTTGGCCTCAATCCGCTTAAACTTTTTGTAGGATTTCCTAACCTCGCTCATTATCGCCTGAACGTTCTTCGATGTTTCGAGAGGTTCAGGTTTTGCACTCTTTAAGAACTCCCCGGTTCCCAGTTTGTCCATGATTGACTTTACTTCGAGAAACCACGCCACATCCTCTGGTTTCTCATGGATTTTACTGGCTATCTTACTAATTAAATCCGCCGCTACTTCCTCCCCGGAGAGAAACCTGAACTTAATACTCGTGGCCATTCTCCGCACCATTTTACCCTTCGCTTTCCCGCTCTTAAGGTTAACCCTCACTTTTCCACCTCCGCTTCCTGCTCTTTTCCGGGTAATCAATCCCGCGAATATCATACCTGTCCGGGTGCCGCAACCACGCGTCAAGTTGTTTGAGGCTCGCCTTTTCGAGGTCAAAAACCCTCTTCGCCTTCTTCGCTTTATCGACCGCGTAACTCCTCCCACCGTAGTTCTCCCAGTAATCATGATCTCTGTCTTCTTCATCTTACGGTCTCCAAAGTTGTTATTCTGTCAGTTGGAGTTATATCGGAAGGTATGTTAAATTTTGCTTTTCGTCATCTATCGTTCCTGGTCGAGGGAGCTGCTGCCGAGTTGCTGCGGGACCTGGACAAAATGAAGGCGCGAGAAGGCTTTTTTAATGTGCATAAAAGAGCTTTGCGACAGGCGTCGAGTTAGAGCTGTTCAGTTCGCAAGGCTTTTTAGGTAAAAATTTATAAGGTCTCTTGGGTGTTTTCGTCATGGTAAAATCGAGTGGTGTGCCCGGACACTCCTACACGGGGGAGCAGGAGCAGGCCGGAGCGCGGAAGTGGAGGAAGCCGAGGCGCCTTTCACCGCGTCTGCACATTACGCTACCTGCAGAGGTGTACAGGAAGGCCAAGGAGCGCTGGGATAACGTGAGCCGTGTGGTCGCGAGCCTGCTTGAGGTGGCTTTGTCTGAGGATTTGACGGTCGAGGAGGTCGTGACGGCGGTAACGCTCCTCCGTGAGGGAGTGTTGGTTGTTGGGAAGCGCCGGGGTAGCCTAGCCTGGGAAGGCGCGGGACTCGAGATCCCGTGGGCTCTGCCCACCAGGGTTCAAATCCCTGCCCCGGCGCCAACTGCCGAGCCCTTTCACAGCTTTTCGGGCGGTTCTCATGGGGCGAAGGGTGGAAGGCAATCCACTAGTTAAGAGAATGCGCTCGATTGAGGGGAGGTACCACTGTGGAAGATTGGACCCAAGAAAACCCTTTGTAATCCGCCTTGACGGCAGGTCTTTCTCCCGCTGGACTGGAGGTCTTGAAAAGCCCTTCGACATGAGGCTCGTAAACCTGTTCATTGAAACGACAAAGGCCCTCTTTCGAGAACTTGACAATTTGAGGTTTGCCTACGGGCAGAGCGATGAGGTTTCATTACTATTCTTCCCCCTACACCCGAACAGCCAGCCGATATTTGGTGGCAAGGTATACAAGGTGCTCTCGTTGAGCGCCTCAATCTTCACGGCGACCTTCAACAGGTTCCTCCCCCATTACATCCCAGAGAAGAGTGAGCCCGCGAACTTTGACTCCAGGGTGATTCAGTTCGAAAGTGTCGGCGACGTAAGGGATTACTTCCTCTGGCGCTGGAGGGACGCAGTGAGGAACTCGAAGAACAGTTTTGCGAGGTTCTACCTCTCACCAAAGGAAATGGCCGGCAAGACCTCCGGAGAGCTTGTAGAGATTGCAAGGGCCAGGGGTGGCGAGTGGGAGGCCCTCCCGCTGAGAACCCGTTACGGCTGGGCCCTTTACGCCGACTACTCCGCCGGTAAACTCCGGATTGTGGATGTCAGCACGTATCCTTTTGAAAAGGTTGAGGGGAAGGTACGCGAGAGCCTCAGGTTCCTCCCCTGATTCGCTCACGTGGTCACGTGGGCCCCGTCCTTCTCCACTATGACTGTGTGCTCGAACTGACTGACCATCCCTCCCCTTATTTCTCTGAGTATTGGGTAGCTGTATATTGCTCCTGCCTTTTCGAGCTGGTTGAGGGCGAGCTTGAGCTGTCCTTCCGGCAGGAAACCCTGGAGCCAGCGGTAGGCAAAGGGCAGCGTCTTGTAGTTCTTCTTTATGTGGATGAGGAGCCTCCTCGCGTGGACGTTCCTGATCGGCCTGTCCCTGACGTACATGAAGATCAGAGTAGGGGGGACTTCCACAACGTGCCCCGCCCCGGTCGTTGCGAAGGGCTCTATCGCAAAGACATCGCCCTCCTTGAGCTCGTAGGTGTCTGCCTGGCGGTAGACGTTGGGTATGCTGACCCCGGCGTGGAGCTTGTAGCGCTCGATCTTGTGGCCGCTGAGGTTGACTATCGGGTTGAAGCCCTTCCCCCTTATCGTCTCCTCTATGGCCTTTGCCACCTCCCTGACCTTCACACCGGCCCTGATCGTTGCTATCGCATTTTCAAGGGCCTCCTTAGAGGCTTCCATCAGCTCGTCCTCACCCATTCCGACCCTGAAGGTCACGGCTGTGTCGGCTATGTAGCCGTCGACGTGGGCGCCGAGGTCTACCTTCAGGTAGTCCCCCTCCTTCAGCACGGTCTCATCGCCCCTGTAGGGAGTGTAGTGGGCCGCCTGCTCGTTTAGAGAGAGGTTACAGGGAAAGGCCGGCTTCCCACCCAACTCCACGATCCTTCTTTCAACAAACTCCGCTATATCGTACAGCTTTGCCCCGGGCTTTATCATCCGGGCCACTTCTTCCTTGACCTTCCTCGTTATCTCCCCCGCTTTGATGAGTGCCTCGATTCCTTCCATTTCAAGCACCGGCGCATTTTAGGGCCCCCAAACATTAAACCCTTTCGGTTCGAAAGGCTTTTATCGGCTCACTCCACTATATGCCGGGGAGCCGATGTTTGAGCTCAGGAAGTACATAAACCTCGCAGAGGATCTGTTCGTCGTGCGAAACCTGATAGGTTCTCTGTTAGTCGGCTTTGGATTGGCCTACCTGATACCGGTTCTCCTCGTCTGGGTTTACCCCAACGAGGTCTCGTACGCCCCTTACTTCATCGGGCCAGGCTTCTTCAGCGTGCTCCTCGGTTACTGGCTCTCAAGGCACCAGTCGCGGATAGAGGACGTAAACCTGAGGCAGGCCATGATATCAGCAGCTTTTATCTGGCTCTCGGCCTCCTTCTTCAGCGTCGTCCCGTTCATGGAGATAGCCCACATGAGCCTCGTTGACTCGTACTTCGAGAGCATGAGCGCCTGGACCGGTACGGGCCTGACGATGATGAGCCACCTCGAAACATATCCCAAGATACTCCTCTTCTGGCGCGCCTGGATGCAGTGGCTCGGCGGCATAGGCATCGTTCTCGTCGCCCTCACCGTCCTCATCCGGCCTGGGGTTGCCGCGGCGAGGCTCTACAAGGCTGAGGCGAGGAGCGAAAGGATCCTGCCGAACCTCGCGAACACCGCCCGCGTGATCTTCGAGATATACTTCGCCCTGACCCTGCTCGGCGCGTACCTCTACTACGTGAACGGAATGGGGCCCTTCGATGCCCTCACCCATTCGATGACCGGCCTCGGAACCGGCGGTATGAGCACCCACGATGCCAGCATAGGCTACTTCCACAGCATGAGCATCGAGGCCGTAACCGTGTTCCTCATGATAATGGGCGCCGTGAACTTCACGGTTCACTACAGGGTCTTCAGGGACAGGAGGATCAAACCCTTCTTCGATGACGTCCAGGTCAGGTACATGTTCCTCTTCCTCATTCCCGCCATAGCCCTCGTGGCCTACGGCCTGATTCAAACCGGCGACAGCGTGGCCGACTCCTTCAGGCAGGCGGTCTTCCACTCGGTCTCGGCGATAACCTGCACGGGCTTTGACATAACCAACCTCTCAAAGTACCCTGAGCTCTCCAAACTAATCTTAGGGCTCCTCATGGTGGTGGGTGGAGGAGCCGGGAGCACTGCGGGAGGAATCAAGCTCATCCGGTTCACCCTCATGTACCAGAGCCTAAAGTGGACTGTCCAGCAGTCCCTCCTTCCAAAGGGGGCCATCATAAGGAGGAAGGTGGGGAACTACGTCTTTACCACGGAGGATCTCCAGGAGGTGAGCGGCTTCACCATCACATACTTAGCGTTCCTCCTCGCCGGGACGCTCTACATAATGGTCCGGGTGGGCGCGCCGTTTGTAAACGCGTTCTTTGAGGCGGCCTCGGCTCAGGGCAACGTTGGGCTGAGCGTTGGCATAACCTCCCCGGCCCTGCCAGTTGACGTTAAGCTCCTCCTAATTTTCCTGATGTGGGTTGGACGGCTGGAGATATTCTCGGTCCTGGTCTTCCTCGTTAGCGTTGCCGTGATCTTTAGGAAGCTCGCCGAGTGACTCACTGAGTATCTGGCCCAGGCTGATGCCCTCGCCCGTGAGCTTCGCCCTAACGTCGCTGAGCTTCATGAGGAGCTCGATCTTGGCGTACCTGTTCTCTATCCGCTTTGCGTTCTCGATGGCTAACTCAATGAAGCCCAGAGCCCTTTCCCCGTCCCTTTCGGCCTCTATAAGGGCCAGCCTGTAAAAGGTAACCGCCCTGTGGAAGGGATCCTCTATGTAGTCCAGGGCCTTCAAGGCCTTCTCCTCGTCGCCCCTTAGGTAGAAGTATTCAGCCACTTTTCCGAGCAGGTAGTCAACCTTCTTCCTGTCCTTAACGAGGGAGAAAGCGTGGGCGGCCTTCTCAAGGATGCCGAACTTTATAAGCTCCTCAAGGATCTCGATTAGAACGTCCTCCCCGGCAGCATAGGCGAGGTTTATCGATGACTTAAGCGCGATGTCCCCGTTGAAGTCGTCTTCAATCCGGTAGTACAGAACGGCCACCTTCCCCAGGAGGAGGGCCCTGTACCTCCATGCGGATATCCCGTTTATGATGGGGATGAGCTCCCTGAGGTAGTTGGAGACCTCCTCCGGAGTCAGTTCCTCGAAGTAATCCATCAGGGATCTCAGCACCATCTGAACCCCGAGAAAAACGTTCTCCTCCTTTTCGAGATGGTCGAGGAGGTCTATCGCGACTGGGAACTCCCCGTTGGAAGCGGCCTCCTCTATGCCCTCCAGTCTCTCGAGGTCGGATCCTCCCGGGGCTCTGCGGGTCCCGAAGAGCTCATCAAGCCTTCCCATTTCCCGCCTCCCTGAGGAGCAGCTCAAGGTAAGAGCGTCTCTCAAACCTCCTGACGCCGAGGGACAGAAGAACCGAGCGCAGCTTTTCCACGAGTTCCGGTACCGCAGTCTCATCCTCAACGAGGCTCTCTATCTCAATGAACTTTCCAAGCCCCTCGATCTCGTCCAAGGTTACAACGATTCCTTTTTCAACGAAGTACTTCTCCCTCCTCTTCACGACTCTGAGGACTTCAGTAAAGCCGAGCTTTTTGAGGATCTTAGCATGCACATCCGGTTCGGTGAGCTCAACCTCGATTTCCTCCCGCGTTTTCGATTCCTCATCGAGCTTCGGCCCCTTGTAGGTCATAAATGCTTCAAAGTGCCCGTCGAAGCGCTTCACCCTTATCCTCAGGGCCTCGTCGGTTTTGGAGAAGTCCCTGCAGGGATGCCTGTAGTAGACGTCCTCGTGCAGCTCCCGCCTCAGGAATTCGTACTTCCGCCTGACCCGGTTGAAGATTTCGTCGTCGGCGTAACCCTTAAGTTCGACCTCTATCATTTCAACACCCCCAGTGCTTTGGAGAGCTTTCCATCACAGACCTGGCAGTAGAGCGGCCCCTTAAAGTCCGTGTCGAGGATGGAGTTCGAGAAATGCATGACACACTTCGGATTGGGACAGTGACCGAGGCCGAAGAGATGCCCGAGCTCGTGCATGGCCTCCTTCACGGTCCTCTCCTTTAAAAGCTCGTCATCCGGCCGCCCGCCGTAAAACTCAGGCCTCAGCCGGTGGACTGAGACAACGGCGGCCTTAAGAGAGGGGTTTGCAAGGCCAAAGATGAAGTTCAGGCCCTCCTCGTAGAGGTCCGCCTCTGTGATGCCGAGAACGGCCCTTGCCCCAGTCCTTTCCCCGAGCCTAAAGAGAGTTGGCAGGAAGACCCTCCCAAGGTACTGGCCCCTGAGAAGGTTGAAAGCACTGGAGAAAGGCTCCAGGGGGATCTCGGGGAGGGTCTTAACCCTCATCCCGAACCTTGAGTAGTAGCCCTCGATGAAGTCCGCGACGGCCTTGACGAGCTCCCCCTTTACCCCGCCTATAGGGACGACGGCTATCATCGGCATCGGCTAAAATTAGGGAAGGAAGCCAATAAAGTTTTCGAGGGAGAGAAATCACGGAATCAGATCCATCGGCTTAAGCTCCTCAAGGAAGTGCTTGGCGAGCTTTACGGTGAGGTCGATGTCCCTCAAATCGGCCGTCTCGACTTGACTGTGCATGTAGCGTATCGGGATGCTGAGCACGGCGGTTGCGACGCCATCGCGGTTTATCTGCATTATGTTTGCATCGGTTCCGGTCGGCCTCGGCGAAGCCTCGACCTGGAGCGGTATCTCGTACTTCTTAGCGACCTCGTCGGCGAAGGCCCTTAGCTTGGGGTTGATGTTCGGTCCGACGTCCATGACCGGTCCGCCGCCGAGCTTCGGGACGATCTTGCCCTTGTCGCCGACCTGCTTGGCAAAGGTGACGTCCATCGCTATGCCGATCTCGGGTTCAATCGCGTAGCTCGCAACCCTCGCCCCCCTGAGTCCAACCTCCTCCTGGACGCTGCCGACGAAATAGATGTCGGCCTCGTGGCTCTCAAGGGCCTTTGCGGCCTCTATCATTGCGTAGAGGCAGACGCGGTCGTCGAGGTAAGGGGTAGCTATGCGGTTCTCGTTTAGCCGGACGAAAGCTGGAGCGAATTCACCGACGGTGCCGACGCGGAAGCCGAGTTCCTCAGCCTCCTCTTTGCCCTCGGCGCCGACATCAACGACTATGGTGTCCCAGTCCGCTGCCTTCTTCCTGTCCTCGGGCTTCTGAATGTGGGGCGGTATGTGGCCGACGACACCGAAGCGCTCGCCCTTCTCGGTAAAGAACCTTATCCTCTGGGCGACGAGGCTCCTTGGATCAACCCCCCCAACCGGGACGACGTGGAGGTAGCCATCATTGTCTATGTGGTTGACCATGACACCGATCTTGTCCATGTGAGCGGCTATCATCACCTTTGGCCCGCCCCCCTCCTTGTGGGCTATGACGTTGCCGAGCCTGTCGATTTTTACCTCGTCCACCACCGGCTTCAGTTCTCCGATGACCACATCCCTTATCCCGAGGAACTCATAGCCCGAAACCCCGGGTGCCTCAACGATCTTCCTAAGCAGTTCAAGGTTCACCATGGCCTCCGCCTCCATTTAAATTTCCATCTGAATGTTGCGGCATGGGTATTTAAGGGTTGTGGGAAAGGAGATCGGCAAAAGCATGGGGGAAGAGCAGGAGTTCAGAAAAAGAGCTTGAAGGCCATCAGGCCTCCGGCTCGGCGAGAACCTTGATCTTCCTTACCTCGGCCCTCTTGATCGGGTAGATTTTTCTCGCTTCCTTGGCTATCTCGCTGGCTATCTGGCCGCTGACGGACTGCAGGACGAAATCGGCGAAGTTCAACTCACCGGCCTTCTTGTAGATGATATCCTGTATGATCCGCCTTATGGCCTTCTCCTGACTGCTCTGTATCCTTCTGTAGGCGATCACCATTCCCATAACGCGAAGCCTGTAACCGTCCTTGGTGGTGACGTTGAAGATGCCGTCAACGCGCGTGCTCCTCCTCCTAACGAGGGAGCGGATGTAGCTCCTTGCGAGGTTGTGTCCCTTAAACTTGGTGTAAGCGTTCTGGCCCTTGACGTCGTACACCTGGAAGTAGAGCTTCACGTGCCCCTTTGTGAAGTCCCCGGTGAGGTCCTTCAGGGTGGTCTCTATAACCCTTCCGTAGACCTTTTCGGGCTCGTCTGCGGGGGTCAGCCCTATCTCCTTGCTCCCGAAGAAGTCCGGAGCGTAAACTGCAAACCATTCCTTCATCTTCCACTTATCCTTTGTAGCGGCAGCCCTTCTCCTTGGGTTAGCCTTCGCCATCTCAACACCTCCAGTTCACACCTTTCCGGTAACACCCTCTGCGATCTTGACCGAAAACACAAGGTCATCGAGAGCCCTGATGAGTGTTTCAATCTCACCCGAGTATTTAACCTTTGTTATAACCTTCCCATCAACCCATGCAGTTTCCAAATTTAAACTTTTCTTTAGGCCCGGCGGCATCGCCAAGTTGTCCACTTGCACTGCCCCGGCAACGGCCCTGGCCCTCTCCTCGTCCCCATAGTGCCACACTATCCTCCCAACCACCTCAACCCTCACTCCCTTCCCTCCACCTGCTTTTTGAGGGCCTCGTTGAAGAGCCTTATGAAATCGTCTATCCTGTCCTTGGGGAACCTTATGCCGGCCGCTATGGCGTGCCCCCCGCCCTCGCCGCCGAGTTTCTCCGCAACCTCCCTGAGGGCATTTCCGAGGTGGTAGCCCATTTTAACGGCCTTCTCAGTCGTCCTCGCAGAGCCCTTCACCAGCCTCCCGTCCTCCTCGCTGTCGGCTATGACGACAACGGGTTTCTCGGGTTTTGCAAGGCCGGCGTTTATGGCCATGTTGGCCGCTATGCCGACGAGGGTATCGCGTATGTTCCCGCCGGCGTAGAAGACGTAAGCGTGCTCCCCCTCATCCGCCATGTTCCAGTTCTGGATGATGAACCTCCTCGCCTCTATCTGCTCCCTCTTGTACTCTTCGAGCATCTTCTGGGCCTGCCTGTAGGCGTCCTCATCGCCGAGGCATATAGCCACGCCAACCGTGCCGGCGTTCAGGCGCCCCGTGGCGTTGAGGAGCGTCGAGAACTCCCTCGCCTCGTGCCTTGGGTCCCCCTCGGGGTGGAGGGGGCTTATGACAACGTCCCCGATGAGCCTGTCTATCGCCTCCTTCGGGGCGGCGTGCTTTATCATATGGAGAACGAGAGCATCGTGGAGCTTTTTCTTCTCCTCCTCCCTCAGCTGCCAGTAGCGCATCTCAGGCTCGAAGCCTTTGCTCCTCAGCCACTCTATGGCCTTCCTCTCGTCACCGGTGATCCCGGGGAGCTCGGGGTTCGTGGAGTACGCGAGCATCTGGTAGAGGGGCCTGCTCTCCCTTCCAAAGAGTCTGAGCTCCTTCCTGACCTCAAGGATTCCAAGTTTCTTGCCGTCCTCAATCACCTCAAGGTTGAGGCCGTGGAAGGTTCCGTCTATCTCCTGCATGTCCCCCACTGCCCCGACGGTTGCTATGTAGGCCGTGTCCCTGTTGTCCCGGCTCATCTCCCTCGCGATGAAGTAGGCAACCCCCGAACCGCTTAGATCCCTAACGCTGTTGGCCCCGAAGGGAACGGGGTTGACGAGGATGTGGGAATCGTCTGAGAAATCGCCCTCCGGGGGGTGGTGATCGGCAACGACCACCGTGCCGAAATCGAGCTTCTCTGCTATCAGCTTTACAGAGCCGCTGCCGAGGTCGCTGAAAACGTAGATTTCCCTTCGCTCCTTGGCGAGCTCCTCGATGAGGTCTTCGCTGACCTGCTTGACTATGCTGAGCTGGAAGCTCCCGCCCTCCCTCGCTACGGCCTTGGCCAGAATCGCGCCAGCGGTTATACCGTCGGCGTCGCGGTGGGAGATAAGCCTTATGGTGTGGCCTAACTCTATGTGCATCTTGATCAGCTCGGCCGCTTCCCGAGCCCTCTCCAAGAAGGCATCCCTGTCCATGGTACCACCCTGAGAAGAAGGAAAGGGATCAGCGCACGAGCAGCTTCGCCTGCTCCGGATCGTAGCGCCACTTCGCGGGGAGTTTGCCCGTTCTCCTGTAGTACTTGACGAGCCTTCTTATCTTGCTCTCTATGAGCTGCAGTCCCCTCCGGGAGTGCTTGTCCTTGGGGTGCATCTCAAGGTGCTTTCTGAGGTTGACGGCCCTCCTGATGAGGGACATGAGATCCTCGGGTATCTCAGATGCGAGCCCGTTCTCCTCAAGGATCCTGGTTATCTTCTTCCCGGTTATCAGCTTGACGCTCGGGATGCCGTACTGGTCGCGCAGAATCGTCCCTATCATGGCCGCGCTGTAGCCTTCCTTCCTGAGCTTTACAACGAGCCCCTCCACTTCCTCAGCCGTGGCATCAACCCATGTGGGCGGGGCCGTCCTCGGTGGCTTTTTGGAGCCTGACTTACCCCTCTTTCTCGCGTGAATCCTTGCCATACTAAACACCTCCGGGTGACGGTCAGCTCTCGCCGGCCGTCCCTTCGCGTTGGGATTGCCGGGAAGTTTAAAAAGGTTTGCCCCACTGGAAAGCCTTTAAACCCGACCCCCTACTCCCTCAGGTGATTGGATGGAGCTCGTTGAGATAACCGAGGGGAAGGCCCGCATCCTCGTTCCCCGGGCGGCGAGGATATATGACGCCCCCGTTTTTTACAACCCCCTGATGGCCATCAACCGGGATCTGAGCGTTCTCGCATTAAGGGTTCTCTCCCCCGAGAGGGTTCTCGATGCCCTGTCCGCCACAGGGGTCAGGGGGATACGCTACGCCCTCGAAACGCCCGCCCGGGAGGTGTGGCTCAACGACATAAAACCGGAGGCCTTCGAGCTGATACTGAAGAACGTAAAGCTCAACTTCGGAGCGGAGGCCGCGGGAGCTGGGGACGTGAGGGAGCTCGTGGCAGGGGACAGAAAGCTGGTGGTTACAAGAGCAGATGCCAACGGAATCATGGGCAGGGCCTTCAGGTACTTCGACTTCATAGACCTCGACCCCTTCGGTTCCCCGATGGAGTTCCTCGATTCAGCGCTCAGGAGCGTCAGGAGAAGGGGGGCACTGGGAATAACGGCCACAGATACAGGAGTCCTCTGCGGCGCCTACAGAAACGCCTGCAGGCGCAGATACCTCGCGGAGCCGGTTAGGGGGCACCTCTGCCATGAGGCAGGCCTGAGAATACTCTTGGGCTCAGCGGCCAGGTACGCCGCCAAGTACGACCTCGGGGTGGAGGTCCTGCTCGCCTACTACCGAGACCACTACTTCAGGGCGTTCCTAAGGCTCACGAGCGGCGCTAAAAGAGCAGACAAGAGCCTTGGAGAGCTTGGCTATTTATATACGACCGGGAAATGGGAATTCGAATACGAAGAGTCTTTC